>JBJXFP010000018.1:0-63078 GCA_046155615.1 Flavobacteriales bacterium
ACACAATAAGTGCCCGGCCCCGGAAATACGATGTTTGGATTGATTGCACTGCTTATAGCAAATCCAAAATCCCAGGCATAGGCATCAATCGTAAAACCAACTGAGGCAGTTGAAGTGTTAGTGAACGCCATTGAATAGCAAGTCGGTGCATTGGCTTGCAAATAGGTAAACGATGCCTCAACGTTGGCAAAAGTGATGTTGATGGTTTGGTTGAATGTTCCATTTCCGGCTACCACGTCAATGGTGATGAAGCCTGTTCCTAACGGTGCCACATCACTTAAAATAAATCCGCCAAAACTGCTCTGCGTGCCGGGGTTGGCCACATCACCGGTAACTGTGTATGTAGTACTACCTGTTTCTCCCACAATATCCATGATTGAGGAAAGTGATGCCCCGGTGCATGCATTGAATGAACCGCCACTGCATGTAGCACAGTTGAGCGCTGGTTGAGCAAGAGCAGAATGTGAAAACAATAGCGAACAAACGACTATACAAACACAAATGTGCCAGAACTTAAGTTTTCGTTTGGTTAGTGAAAAAGTCATTTAGTACTCAACCCGATACAGAGCTTACAAATGTAGGCTTCGGTTGACGCACAAAAGTGAGACAAATGGATATTGCATAACTGAGGTAAACACCTTAGCAAGGCATTGCCTTGCTTCTTGTGCTTTCCTATTTATCATAGCATTGCGAAATGATATAGTTTTGTTCGTACCAAAATCAAATCTTTATGAAAACACTATCCTATTTCAAAGTTGCGCTGCTAAGTATTTCATTACTTGCTCAATTGTCAGCAAGAGCGCAAGACCCCGTGCAGCAGTGGGTCAAAACTTTTGACGGCCCATTGCAGAGTTATGATGATGCACAATGTGTTGCATTCGACTTTACAGATGCCTCATTGGTAGTGGCAGCGCGTGTGTATGACACCGAAGGCCAGGTGAATGTAGCAGTAATTAAGTACGATGCCAACGGTGAGGTGGTATGGTCTTACATCTGGGATGGTCCGTCAAGCAAGGATGACACACCGTGGGACATCGGTGTGTCAAGCACCGGAATTATTTATGTGTGCGGTCAGTCCAAAACAGGTGATGGCTATTGGGAAAGTGATGCATTCATTTTGGCTCTTGAGTCTGATGGAGATTATTTGTGGGAAGACTTGTATGGCGTCATTGGCAATTTTCTCGACATTGGATATGAGTTGCGCGTGGGTGCTGATGGAAGTGTATATGTAGCTGGTAATGAGGATCAGGGTGCTGTCAACAACATCTACTACTCTGGTTTGATGTTGCACTACACCACTGCGGGCGAACTTGATTGGGTGATACAGCACAATTCTTCCACCGATTGGGCATGGTCTGATACATTCAGGTGCATCACATTGGATGCCTCTGAAAATGTAATAGTTGGTGGTGTAACTACTGTGCTGAATACCGGATATGATTGTGTAACCATCAGCTATGGACAAGATGAAGGTCAGAATTGGCTGGCAACAAATCCGGGTGCGCTCAACGATGTGAGTGAAACAGTGTTTGATGTAATAAGCGACCTCAACGGAAATGTGTTTGCCCTTGCACAGACCGCTACCGACCGTTACGAAGTAGTGAAGTATGATGTAGATGGCAACTATCAATGGACATTCGAACTTGTTGATTTGGCTACAAATGCCACGCTTGGCAACGACTACATGCATACCGATGGCGCAGGTAATCTGTATTTCACAGTGAATGGCAGTGGCGATATTGTGACTACCAAACTTGACCCCGATGGCACTGTTGTGTGGCAAGACATCTGGAACGGTGCGATGGCATTGAATGATGAGCCACACCAAATTACAAGCGACCTTGCAGGCAATATCTACATAGCTGGTCGCGGTGGAATAGGAAACGGCTTTTACGACATGGTGATGCTGAGTTATAGTCCAAGTGGTGAATTACTTTGGGACATCAACTACGATGGGCCTAATAGCAACAACGATGAAGCCAATGGCATTTCTGTTTCTCCAGATGGAAGCACCATGTATGTAGTTGGTATGATTCGCGGCTTCACTGCCAATGGAGATGTTGGTGTGATAAAGTATGCCAATACTGTTGATGTAAAAGAGACAGGCTCAAATGCTTTCGGCATCTTTCCCAATCCGGGTCGCGATGTACTCAGTGTGAATGTTTCGTCCGGCATAGCACAAAAAATTTCCATTTACACAATAGAAGGAAAACTGATACGCCAAATGAAAGTGAATACTTCAACTATGCGAATCGACCTCACTGATTTGAGCGAAGGCATGTATCACATTACTGTTACATACATTGATGGCACTACTCAGGTGGAAAAATTTGCTGTGAACTAAATCAAAATTTGACCAAAGGGAACCTCTAAATAGAAAAACCCAATGTGCGAGAGTGCGTTGGGTTTTTATTTATGCTAATGGTTAAGCAACTGCCCAAATGCCTTATACAGTGCATTGTGCAGAATAGTCAGATGGCTTTCTTCGGGCATCGGATAAAATGAATGACTCCAGCCGCCACCTGTTGCATCATCAAGCAATTCATACAATCTTTTTGCTTCATCTTCCATCTGGTCGTCTTCATTGCCCACGGTTATGAATATGTGCTTGCAGGAATAATCTTGCTTCGCAATCAGCGCAGCCCCATTTGTCAGCAGCGATTCATCGTCCCACCACAAGCTGGGGCTTACAATGATATAGTGTGTAAACATCTGTGGCCTTTTCAATAAAATTTCGGTTGCAAGCAAACCCCCAAGCGATTGGCCTATAAGTATACTTTGTTGATTGGTTCTGTATTTCTTCTCAATACTCGGCTGCAATTCCATTTCTATGAAATCCATAAAGCTTGAAGAACCTCCGCATCGCGGTATGCTCTTGCGGTCTTCCACATTATTGGTAGGAAAAGTGAAATCATACTTTCTGTCTACATTGGCAATGCCCACTACAATGCATGGCTTCATCATACCAATCATCGTTTGAAACTGTACAACTCCCACTGTATGAACAAAATCTTCATTGGCCGAACCATCCAACAAATAGATAACAGGATAGGTACTTGCTGTGTCAGCATCATATCCTTCCGGAAGATAAATATTGAGTGTTCGCTTTTGTACCAACGATGCCGAATACATCGTGTCAATCACTCCTATCGCAAATGCGTTTTGAGTCTCCGGCATTCCATATTCAGGTTGTTTCATCACACGCTGATTGCAGCCCGCGAGCAATACCATGGTTACAAACAGAAAGATTAGTCTCATACAACCAGATAATGAAAAAATGAAATCTGTAAACCGCTGGGGTCCTTGATTTTGAAATTGCGATGGCCGTATGACTTATCCGCAATTGGTTCAACAATGAATGCGCCAGCAAGACTCAGCTTTTTATACCATTTATCTGCATCATCCACCTGCACATATAGCCCGCCTTGAATGATTGGTATTGCTGTGCCTTCTTCTATTTCAATCAAGCCATGATTGTTTGGCGCATAGAAAACACTTCCACGTTCGCCTTCTCCCCTGTCCCATGCGCGAAACAATTCGAACTTCAGCACATCGTGATAGTAACCCACGGTTTCACGGTACTTAGATGTGAAGTAGTAAAAACGAAACTCACTCATGAAATTCCGACAATTGGTGAAAACTTATTTCACCTCACAGGCAGTTACCAAATACTGGGTAATCAGCAACTGAGTGTCTTCACTGATGGCTGCCTTTTCAGCCATGGGTGGAATGATTTCCAGCCACTGCCTTTCATTGCCCCAAGTCACAGCCTTCAGGCCATGGCACTTTCCACAATTTTCTTCATAATGTTTTTTGCCTTCGTTCAAGCTGGCCAGTGTAGCACCCGGAAATTTTGCAGATGCACGGTCAGCATCCGTTTGTGTCATAGCTACTTGTTTAGAACCTGTGCAGGCTGCCATGGCAACCATCAGTGCAAGGGTAATTTTTTTCATAGAGATTTAATAGTGTTGTGTTGCGCAATAATAAATGACAGTGCATGTCAATGGCTATACATCATGTTCTAATTGATTGAGATGAAGAGTGATTCGGGCTGTTTACATTTGCCGTCCCTTATTCGCGAACAATGCATTTTGCACTAAGGAAATCTTCATATTCATCAAACAAATTCAACAAAAAATGTCACAAACAACTCTGGCCCCCGACACTTACAGCAATGAACTGCAGGTGTATGTGAATCAAGAGAAAGCCGCTGTGGACCTACTCAACAGCGTTGGTAAACTGCTTTTCGACAAGAGCATCGAACTCGTTCTATTTCGCAACCACATGGTGGACATCAGCCCATCGGAAGTATTGCGATTGCACAAGTACGCAGCCGAAGTGGTGGCCAAGCCTATCAGCATTTTCGATACTGCCGACCTGGCCCGTGGCCTGTATGCCATGGCTCTGGCTCCCGCCAAAATAGATATCGGCAAACTTGCCAGTGAGTGGCTGGCGGAGCGCGATCATTTCAAAAATCAAACAGAATTTCTTGCAGAAAAACTGCGCAACTTCATGGCTGAAGATGGCGCAGATATGGAGCCTCGTGATGTGGTGTTATTTGGATTTGGCCGCATTGGCCGCCTTGCAGCGCGCGAGCTTGTGAAGCAGGCCGGCAAAGGCCAGCAACTGCGCCTGCGTGCCATCGTAACCCGCGAGGATGATGATTTGTCACTGAAAAAACGTGCGGCACTTTTCGAAAACGATTCGGTGCATGGCCGCTTCAAAGGCACCGTAGAAGTGGACTACGAAAACAAATGCCTGCTCGTTAATGGGCAGCGCATACATATGATAGGCGCGAAGGATCCGGGTGCCATTGATTATACAGCTTATGGAATAGAAAACGCACTGCTGGTGGACAACACGGGTGTATTCAAAGACCGCACTGCCCTTGGCATACATCTGAAAGCAAAAGGAGTTGAAAAGGTAATTCTGACCGCTCCCGGCAAAGAGGTACCGAACATTGTTTATGGTATCAATCACCGCGACCTTGACATCGAAAACGAGACCATTTTTTCCGCTGCAAGCTGCACCACCAATGCTATCTGCCCTATTCTGAAAAGTGTGAATGACGCATTGAAATTGGACAAAGGCCACATAGAAACCGTACACGCCTATACCAACGACCAGAATCTGCT
This sequence comes from Flavobacteriales bacterium, assembly GCA_046155615.1. GTDB lineage: Bacteria > Bacteroidota > Bacteroidia > Flavobacteriales_D > Sanyastnellaceae > JANNVZ01. The sequence continues at coordinate 5,136 of JBJXFP010000018.1, forward strand.
GGACAACATGCACAAGAAAAGCCGCAGAGGCCGCAGTGCAGCAGTAAACATGGTGATAACAGAAACAGGCGCGGGCAAAGCCGTTACCAAAGTGATACCTGAACTGGCCAACAAACTCACGGCAAATGCAGTGCGTGTGCCCACTCCAAATGGCTCGCTTGCTATAATCCATGCTTACGTGGAGAAGGCAACAACGCGTGATGAAGTAAATGCCGTAGTTCGAAAAAGTGCCCTGGAAGGCGATTTGGTAAACCAGATTTACTTCAGCATCAGCGAGGAATTAGTAAGCTCTGACATAGTAGGCAATGATTGCTGTGCTGTGTTTGATTCGCAGGCCACCATCGTAAGCCCTGATGGTAAAGGCATCGTATTGTATGTGTGGTACGACAACGAGTTTGGCTACACCAAGCAAGTAATTCGTCTTGCTAAGTATGTGGCCAAGGTGCGCAGGAATATTTATTACTAAACAAAACAAGGAGTCGTCCGCGATTCAGTAGTCAGAGAAAATAATGAGGTCACAGACCATGCAGTGACCTCATTTCAATTTTCCAACACATAAGAAAAAAACTTTGGTATTGCGGAATAGGACGGATATATTCGCGGCCCGTTTTTTTATACCCCAATCAACATGGCAAAGAAAGGCAACAGAGTACAGGTGATAATGGAATGCACTGAGCACAAAGTATCAGGGCTTCCCGGTACCAGCCGCTACATCACCACTAAAAACAGGAAAAACACACCTGAGCGCTTGGAGAAGAAGAAGTACAATCCGATACTGAAGCGCATGACTGTGCATAAGGAAATAAAATAATACCTGAAAAGAGATGGCAAAGAAAGTTGTAGCAACCCTGCAAACCGGTGGAGGTAAGAACCACACCAAAGTGATAAAGATGGTGAAAACCGCCAAGAGCGGTGCATACACCTTCAAAGAAGAAATTGTGCACAACGACAAAGTGGCTGAGTGGTTCAAAACCAACTAACCTCTTTGGTTGTAGTGAAGCTATTGAAAGGCTTTTTCCCATATGGAAAAAGCCTTTCCGCATTTTTGAACTATCCCTGAAAATGAGACCCATGGACAAATACTTCCATAAGTTTTACATAGCTGTGATAGTGGCTTTGGTAGCCATTGCATCATGCAAAAACAAAAAACACGAAGTAGCAGTAGTTCCGGTGCCCGCTCCACCGGCTATGACAAAGCCCCCGATGCCAACAATGGACAGTGTGCTGCTTACTTACCAGCGCACACCTTGCTTTGGTATGTGCCCCACCTTCAACCTTACCGTAAATCAAAGCGGACTAGCCACCTACGAAGGCCGAAACTTTACTGATAGAATTGGCCTCTACCAATCGCAATGGGATGCAACCGCTCTTCAAAGTGTGACGACAATGGCTGACAGCATCGGATACTTTGGCCTTGACGAAAAATATGACAACGAAAAAGTGACTGACCTGCCCACCATTCACACAGCCATTCTTAAAAATGGTAAGCTTAAAAAAGTTGCCAATAGATACAAAGGCCCAAAGAGCCTGCAAAAGCTGTATGACCAACTCGATACACTCATTGCACATGCCACATGGAAACCCAAACGCCCTGAATAATAATTTAAGAACTTGAAATGAGAAAACAGACAACAAAAAACCTTAATAATCCATTCCAACAGCAACAAGAGCACATCAGAGATTGGTCATCTGTCATGAGTTGCTTTTCAAGTCAACCCTGTAAGGGCAAACAAGTCTTCAAATCAATACGTCAATAAATCAACGAATCAAAAAATGAAAAGGAAGTTACTTCAATTAATGATTGCCTGCATGCTGATGCCTGCTACACTCTGCGCCAATGAAGGTATGTGGCTGGTAAGTTTGCTGAATCGCATGAATGAAGCAGAGATGAAAGGCCTGGGCCTGAACCTGACTGCTGAGGAAATATACAGCATCAACAACGCATCGCTCAAAGATGCGGTGGTGAGGCTGAACAACGGTGGCTGTACCGGTGAGATAGTGAGTGTGAATGGGCTTGTATTCACCAACCACCACTGTGCATTCGATGCCATACAAAGCCTGTCCACTGTGGACAACAACATGCTGCGAGATGGATTTTGCGCCAAGTCGTTTGCAGATGAGTTGCCCATACCCGGATTCAAAATTCAATTCCTTGTGCGCATAGAAAATGCAACAGATGAAGTGCTGGCTGCATTGAATGACAGCATGACGGAAGAACAACGTGATCAGGCCGTGGCTGACAAAACCAAAGAACTAAAAACCAAATGGGGCGAAAGCGGCAAATTCGAAGTAGAAGTAAAATCATTTTTCTACGGCAACGAATACTATGTGATGGTATATCAGGCCTTCACGGATATACGCCTGGTAGGCAATCCGCCTGAGAGCGTGGGCAAATTTGGTGGTGATACCGACAACTGGATGTGGCCCCGACACACAGGAGACTTCAGCATGTTGCGCGTATATGCCGACAAGGACAACAACCCTGCGGCTTACAATGCAGAAAATGTACCCTTTAAACCCAAGCACCACTTCCCTGTAAACTTGGACGGCATAGAAGAGGGCGACTTCAGCATGATAATGGGTTTCCCAGGTCGCACCTCGCGCTACCTCACAAGCTATGGCGTAAATCAAAATATAGAACTGCGCAACCCTGTAATAGTAGAATGCTTCGGTACCAAATTAGAAAGTTGGAAACAAATGATGAATGCAAATGACAGCATCAATCTGATGTATGCGGCTAAATATGCCAGCATAGCCAACACATGGAAAAACCTACAGGGAGAAACCAAGAGTCTGAAAAGATTGGATGTGAAAGGACAGAAGGAATTGATAGAAGCAGATTTTACCAAATGGGTGAACCAACGTGATGATCGCAAAATGAAATATGGACAAGCGATAGAACTGATAAGAGAATACCACAACGAATGGGATCCTATGGCCAAAGCTTCACTATACAGTGCTCTTGCAGGCTCTGGCGGAGCGGAATTCATAGCATTTGCGGCCAGTGCCGGAGCAGCCTTGGAACAGGCCTTGGGGCAATCCGATGAGGCCAAGAAGGACGAAGGCATAGAGCAAGTGAAAAAAATGGCGACTGCCCACTTTGGCGAATACAATGTGGCAACCGACAAACTCACTTTCGTAAACCTAACCAACCTACACCGCAAGAACATAATAGCAAGCGAGCGCCCCTCTTGGCACGCCAATGTGGACAAGGCTTACAAAGGCAATGTGCAGAAATATGCTGACGATGTTTTTGCCAAGAGCATCTTTACAGACCAGGTACGCTTAATGGCTTTTCTGGCCAAGCCAAACCTGAAAAAATTGCAAAAAGATATTGGCTACACCACAGCAAAAAGTGCAGGCGAACATTCATCTGCCTTCCGTGCAAAAAATCCGGTTACTAAATCATCAAAAGGCTACAGACTATTTGTGGCAGGGCTGCGCGAAATGAACGACAAAAAAACATACGCGCCCGATGCCAACAGCACCATGCGCCTGACATATGGCAAGGTGGGTGGTTACAAACCTGCCGATGCAGCAACATATAGTTACTACACCACGGCCAAAGGCATCATGGAAAAACGTGACAACTCGAATCCTGAATTCGTAGTACCGGATAAACTCGCTGATTTGATAAACAAAAAAGACTTTGGCAAATACGCCAACAAAAAAGGTGAGTTGGTAACCTGCTTCATCAACGACTTGGATATAACCGGTGGTAATAGCGGCAGCCCTGTGATAGATGGTGACGGCAACCTGATAGGCATAGCCTTCGATGGCAACTGGGAGGCCATGAGCGGCAACATTGCTTTTGAACCTGAACTACAGCGCACCATCAATGTGGACATACGCTATGTGTTGTTCACTATTGAAAAACTGATGGGCGGAAAAAACATCGTAGATGAACTGACCATAGCGAAGAAGAAACCAAAACCAGTGCCTGCACCACCTGTAGAATTACAGCCCACCGGAAGCACACCAGCCACTCCCGCCACACCTGCAGGTGTCGGAGGTATAAAGCCAGAGGTTCAGAAAAAAATAGACGATGCAAAGGCAAAGGCAGCAGAAAAAAACAACAAGAACCAAGTAAGCCCAGGACTGAAGAAGATGATAGAAGGCAAAACAGGAAGTGGCAATGCCGGAGAAGGTGATAAAATGAAAGCAGGAAGTGGCAATGTCGGAAAAGGTGGAGCAACCAAACCAGCTGAAACTTCGGTGAAGAAGAAATAACTTCTGAATAGAACAAAAAAAAAACCGTCCCTGCTCATCAGCAGGGACGGTTTTTTTTTATGAAGAAAATTTTCTATTTGGTCAAGCTTTAGATACGCTCATCCAAAGTGCCGCTGAGTGTGCCGAGACCATTCTTGTACCCGGCCACTTTCACCCAATAGATAATCCAACAGATAAGTGCACCAAGACCTGCGAAACCACCAAGTACTGGTATGAGACCACACACCTGCAATATGGCCATAGCAAGTCCTACATTGTATCCGGGGCGAATCTCTTCAGGAGTGAGTCCTCGCGAGGCGTATTCATTGGCCAACGAATCAGCTACACGATTTACAACAAAAAAATTCCAGACAAGACTGAACAACGGAATAAGCAACAACCACACTTGACCGGGTGGCATGGTGCGGTTTTCTATGCGCACAGCCTTCAGAGTATTCTGTAGCGTAATCAAGTAAAAAATAAATGGTATAAGGAAAAGTGCCACCACTACCAACACAATCATTAAAATTTCTTCTTCCATAAGTTTAGATTTTAAAGGGTTATTTTCATTTTTGAACGCACGCAATGTATCAGTATGCACAAGTTGTAATTCTTTCTTTTAGGAAGTACGATTTCAGATTGCGCACTCCTTCTTTGGTGAACATTGGGATAGTTACATTGGCCTCACACAAAACCTCTTAACTGATACATACCATGCCACTGAACAGAGACCCATTGTTGCTGCATCCGATCCTTGCCACACATTTAGAAGGCATTATACAAGCCATCAGTAAAAAATTACCACGAGGCATCGAAGCGAAAATGATAAGCGCCTATCGCAGCCCTGCTGAGCAATTTGAATTATTCAAAAAAGGAAGACACTTTGTGAATGGCATTTGGGTGAAGAAACCAGGTGGTGCTACCGTGACCAACATAGATGGCTTCCGAAAAAAATCCAATCACAACTACTTGCCATGTGTTGCCATTGACATCGGTCTTTTCTCCGGCAATCAATACTTGACCAATTCACCACATTACAAACATGTGCATGCGGGAGCCAAAGCTTACGGATTAGAATGGGGAGGCAATTGGAAAAAATTTGTTGACCAGCCACACATAGAAATTCCTGTTGAACTGCTTTTCCAAAAAGACCGGATATTGGATGAGGCAGTGCAGTGGCAGCGCTATCTGAAAATGGCAGGAACCTACGCAGGTGAGTTGGATGGCGCCTTCGGTAAAAAATCTACGGCAGCCTTGAAAGCAACTACAGGCAATGAAGTGCGCACAACAGCAGCCTGGAAAAAGTTGGTAAATAAGTACGGACTGCTACCTCCCTTCTGACAGAGCAGCCTATGCTTTTCATCTGGCGTCATAGTCCCTACCTGCGCTTACTGCTGCCATTCCTTGCGGGTATTCTTATTCAAATCAATGCACCTGCCGGCATTCTTTTTTGGATAATAGCTTCAGCCGTTGCGGTACTCACCCAGGTTCTTGTGCATGTATTCATCAGGCGCTTCACTTTTTTCTATCGCTTCATTCCTGGTGTCAGCACAGCATTGTTGCTGCTATGCACCGGTGCATTGTTGTCCTCACTCAAGCCCACTTATGAGCGTGAAAATCATTTCTCCAAACATTACCATGAAGGCGATGCTCTACTACTCCAGCTTTGCGATGCTCCAATAGAAAAAAACCGTTCATTCAAAACCGAAGCAGAAGTAACGGCTGTGCTGCATGATGGAAAATGGCTGGCTACAAGCGGGCAGTTGTTGTTATATATACACCGCGACAGCCTTGCAGCGCAGTTGGAAGTAGATGATATCATTGTGGTTCGCTCAGCAGTCAATCCTCTCAACGCTGTGCAGAATCCTTTTGAGTTCAACTACAAAAAATACCTGAACTCGCACTTCATATACAGCCAGTGCTATGCAAGCAGCGCTGACTGGTTGTTGTGGAGCAAACCCGCGCACCACACTTTCAGTGGCACATTTATACACTGGCGCGAATTGATGCTGGCACAAATGCGCAAGCATGGTATTGCAGGCCAGGAATATGCGGTGCTGGCAGCTCTGATACTTGGCAAAACAGATGCAATAGACTTCGAACTGATGAGCAGCTATGCCAGCGCTGGTGCCATACATGTGCTTGCTGTAAGCGGCTTGCACGTGGGGCTTATCTATGTGCTGCTGGCTCCGCTGCTTCGCATAGTGATGCCTGGCAAAGGCAGGCCATGGCTAAAATTCCTGATTCCCGCAACACTGCTTTGGCTCTATGCAGGTGTCACAGGTTTTTCGCCATCGGTGCTGCGCGCAGCGGTCATGTTCACCGTATTCATCATGGCCGAAAGTTTTGAAAAGAAAAGCAGTGTGTATAACACCATGAGTGCTTCAGCGTTGGTGTTATTGTGTTTCAATCCTTACATGATCATGGAAGTGGGGTTTCAGCTTTCATACCTGGCTGTGTTGGGTATTGTGATTTTGCAAAGGCGCATAGTCAGTTTGATAGAAGTACGCAATAAATGGCTGTATAAATTGTGGCAACTCACTGCGGTATCGTTCGCAGCACAAATAGCCACTTTCGCCTTAGGTATGTTGTACTTCCACCAGTTTCCGGTTTACTTTCTGGTCTCCAACCTTGTGGTCATTCCACTCAGCACCATCATACTTTATGGTGGGCTTGCATTTCTTGCTATGTGCTGGTTTCCGCCTGCGGCAAAGCTTTTAGCCACCTGTATCTCTTGGCTCACATGGCTTATGAATGCAATTGTATCCTGGTTCGACTCATTGCCCTGGAGCATCATTCAGGGCATTTCACTTTCAGTATTCGAAACATACTTGCTCTTTGGCATCGTGTGGTGTGTGTGCAGGTGGTGGTTGTGGAGAAAATCTAAAGCCATGATATGGGCGTTGTGTTTCGCGGTTGTAGTCAGTATTTCGCAAGTCATCGAAAAAACATCTATTGTGCAGTTTAGCGAATTGTGTGTGCACAACATTCCGGGTCATCGCTGCATTACTTACTGCAAAGGCGAGAAAGGCTACATCATCTATGATGGCAATCTGATGAACAACGAATCACGCGTGCGCTTTCATCTGAAGAACTATTGGAATCACCTTGGCATAAAAGACTTCAAGTATGTAGCGCTCGATAGCACCAAACATTTCGAAGAAGATGATGTGCTCTACTCCTACCCTCTTATTACACTCGGCATACATCAGTTTGCACTGGCTGATTCAGCCAATATGAATAGAACAGACAGCCTGCCTGCCACATTCATCTTGCTTGACAAAGGTGCTGCGCGTACCTACTTTGATGAAAAAAAGCTCCAGCAATTACAGCATAGTCATCTCATACTGACTAAAGATTTTAGCGCACGCAAAGTGCAATTCCTGAAAGAAAATTTGCTTGATTCAACACGCATCCACATGCTGCAAGAAGGCGCGCTCATAGTCCGGGGCAACAGTGTTTACCATTATTCCCACATGTATTGAGGCCAATCAGACTGCTGCACGTTGCCTACTTTCGGCCCTGTGTCACACACCACTGCCCACATCACAGAGTGTCCGCGCGATGCCATGCAAGGCATCAAAGAGTGGATATCTACACAGGACAAAATCAGATACATCAATCAAATACTGCAATGCGGATTTGACACGGTGGACTTCGGCAGTTTTGTTTCAGAAAAGGCGATGCCCCAGATGCGCGATACAGATGAAGTGTTGAAGGGCCTGCACTTAGACAACACCCAATCGAAACTGTTAGCAATAGTTGCAAACCTGCGTGGCGCACAAACCGCAGCGCAGTATGATGAGATAGCGCTGCTCGGGTTTCCATTTTCAATTTCAGAAACATTTCAGCAGCGCAACACCAACAGCAGCATAGCTGAATCGCTGGTTCGGGTGGAAGAAATTCAAAACCTGTGCACGCTGCACAACAAGCAGTTGATCATATACATCAGCATGGGTTTTGGCAATCCGTATGGCGATCCGTGGAATGCTGAAACGGCCATAGGGTGGTGCGAACAATTGCACGAAAAATTGGGCATTGTAAGCATGGCTCCGAGTGATACCGTGGGCATAGCCACTCCAGAAAGTATTCATTACTTATTCAGCCAACTGATACCAGCACTACCGGAGGTAAAATTTGGCGCACACCTGCACACTACACCTCACACGTGGCGCGAAAAGGTGGAGGCAGCATGGCAGGCAGGCTGCTACCGGTTTGATGGAGCTATCAAGGGTTTTGGTGGATGCCCAATGGCTGCTGATGCGCTCACCGGCAATATGCCAACCGAAAATCTGATCAGCTATTTCGATAACATGTCTGTTGGGCATGGAGTAGTCTCAACAGCATTTTCCGCTGCCATGCAAATAGCTACAGAAATATTTCCTGCACATTGACATTCGAGATTACCATATTGGGTTGTGGGGCGGCTACACCAACAGGCAGGCACAACCCCAGTGCGCAGGTGGTGAATGTGCACGACAAACTTTTTCTGGTGGACTGTGGTGAAGGCACACAGATGCAAATGCGTAAATACAAAGTGCGTATGCAGCGAATAAACCACGTATTCATTTCGCACCTGCATGGCGACCATTACCTGGGACTGATGGGCTTCATCAGCAGCATGCATTTGCTCGGGCGCAAAGCCGCGTTGCATATCTATGGCCCGCCAGAGTTGAAGGAAATTATTGACCTCAGCTTGCGCGCTTCACAAACTTATCTTGAATATGCTTTGGTATTCCACCCAACTGATGATGGTGGCAAACAACTCATCTATGAAGACAAAACACTGAGTGTCTTTTCGATTCCGTTAAAGCATCGCATTTTCTGCTGTGGTTTCTTGTTCGTAGAAAAGCAGCGGCAACCTAAGGTTAGAAAGGAAAGCATAGAAGAATTGGGGTTGATACCCGGACAGATTTTGGCATTGAAGAAAGGGCAGGATATAGAAATAGAAGGTAAAATCTGGCGCAATGATGCATTGTGCACCGCTCCGCCCCCACCACGCAGCTATGCCTATTGCTCTGACACGGCCTCTAGTGAAACGGTGATAAGCAATCTTCAAGGCACTTCTTGCCTATATCATGAGTCCACATTTCTGGAAGAAGAAAAAAAGAGGGCCAAAGAAACTTTTCACAGCACAGCGAAACAGGCTGCCAGAGTAGCTTCGGCCATCGAAGCCAACATGCTCATACTTGGTCACTTCAGTTCGCGCTACAGCGATGATGAAGCCTTCCGGCAAGAAGCCTCCGAGTTCTTTGCCAACTCCATATTGGCTGATGAAGGCTTACTCGTGAGGGTGAATGAAGTTTGAATCTAATTCCGATATTAACATCCTTTCACTTTTTAAGCTCTATATGCCGCTGCCAATTCACATTGCTGGCATGGTGATTGAAAACGCGCTGAACATCTATAAACTTCGAACACGAAGTTTTGATTTTTGGTTAAGTCCAAAAGATTTTGGTTAAGGTTTAAGGAAAGCACCCCCGGAAACGTCCGGGGGTTTTTCTTTTTCGCCATGTCAAGATTAGGAGTTGGTCAGGATCTGAAATCAATGAGATAAGTAAGAGCAAGTTCATAACTCACCAATCCGAAGCCCGAAATGATGCCAGCGCAATGTTTTGCGGTGAGCGAAGTATGCCTTGCCTCTTCCCGGGCGTGCAAGTTGGTGATGTGTACCTCTACCACCGGTGTGCTTATTGCTGCCAGGGCATCGGCCAGGGCAATACTGGTGTGAGTGTAACCACCCGGATTGAAGATAATTCCATCGAAAGAAAAACCTGTGGCTTGCAGCTTATTGATGAGTTCGCCTTCTACGTTACTCTGGTAATACTCCAGGGTAACATCGCTATATGATTTGCGCAGTGCGCTGAAGTATGTTTCAAAATCCTGGTGGCCGTATAGTTCGGGTTCGCGTTTGCCTATCAGATTGATGTTGGGGCCATTGATGATGATAATGCGTTTGCTCATAGAATACGTACATGCTTCATCGCCCTTCGCGCAGTGTCTCTTGCTTCCAGATGGTTTCGGTGATGCTGCGTTCGTTTTTGAAATAGTAGATGCCTGTTTTGGAAACTATCTTTTTGTACACATCCACTTTGTTTCCAATCTTCACGGTACGTTCAGTCACTTTTTTGTTTCCCAGCTCATAGCTGTTTTCGGTTACACCTTCCGGCAAATCTTCGGTGCCTGGTTTCACCGGATAAGCGTCCACATCTTTTTCACCGCCATTTAGTTTTGCTTTGACTGTATTTAGACTTTCACTGTGTCTGTTAGCAGCATCTATGTCTTTTTGGAGAGCTTCGAGTTCCCTTTTTTCTTTCAGGTCTTCTATCCTTTGAGCATTGTCCTGCGCATGTGTATTGCCTTCTCCAATGCTTTGCTTCAGTTCGTGTTTTTTGTTGAGCTGAGCTTGTGTAGTCATGATTCGTTCATCGCTTGCATTAGACAAATCCTGATGCTGCGATTGATATGTCTTCACTTTTTCCTGCAGTTTTTCTTCATTGGCCTTGCGGGTTTCTTCGCCTGCTGTATTCATCTCCTGTAGCTGCATATTCTTTTCTTCCACCTTAGTATAGTTGATCTCTATGCGCTCGGTGGCGTTCTCCTGGTATTTTTTGTTGTTCTCATCTACCAGTTCCATTTTGTCCTTCATGTCTTCCACTTTATCCTGCCTGTATCGGTCGTTTTGAGTAAGTGAATTCTTCTGTTCTTGTTTCTGATCTAATTCGGCAATTGTTTTCTCGTGCTTCATCTCACTCTTCTGCAAATACTGCTTGTTGTTCTCTGCATCTTGTTTTTTCTTTTCCTCAGAATCACTGGCGTGTCGTTTGGCCCAGCTTTCACCATTGGCTGCTATGGTGGCGTTTTCTTTCGCTTTGTCCGCTTGTTCCGTCATCGATTCTGCTATGCGCTTATTCTGCTCTTTCGCATTGGTTTGCTGAGTTTCCCTGTTGGCCTTGTCTTTCAGATAGACTGAATCAATGCGCGCATATTGCTGCTTTGCAAATGCATCGCGATAGAATTCTTCCACTGCTTTTTCCGCTTCTACATCGGCATTACTCTCCCAACTTCGGTTGCGTTTAGTTTCTACAATTTCTTGCTGCTCGGTTATGCGCTGGTCTTGCTGTTCGGTCCATCTACGCTCGTGGTCTTCTTTCTGTTTTTGCAGCAAGGCAGCCTTGTCTTGTGCTGCACCGTTGAGTGAGGTTGCGCGTGCTTTGCGTAGGCTGTCTTCTTCTGCCTTTCGTCTTGCCTTCTCCTGGGCTGCCAGATCATCTTCCAACAATAGTTCTATGCGCTGTATGCGCTGCTTAGGATATTGTGCATCGGGTTTTATAGTGAGTGCGCCTTCATATTCTGTCTTTGCCTCCAGCAGCTTGTTGGCTGCAAAGAGGTCGTCTGCCTTCTTTACGCGGTCATTGAATTCTTTTTCTAATCTTTCTTTTTCACCGTCAGCAGCCACTATGGCATCAGTTCCTGTTTTTTTGTTGCGATCGGCTATTAGTTTTTCTATCTCTGTAATTTTTGTTTTTGGCAGTTGTTCATCGGGCTTGATGCCTGAGGCGTCTTTGTATGCTTTCAATGCTATCTCCAATTTATCCTCAGCAAATGCCTTTTCTCCGTTGTCGATTTTCTGCTTGTATTCAGCCTCCCTTTTTTGCTTGCTTGCTTCATCTGCCAGTAAGTCGTCCAGTGCACGCTTAGCCTTTTGAATCTGGTCTTTGGGATGGGCTTCGTTGGGATACATGTCAGAGGCCTGCTCATATATCTCGATGCTAACTGCGTAGTCTTTATTCTTGAATTTGTTGTCGGCATCCGCTATGAGCTTGTCATATTCTGCTCTTTTTTCTCCATCTTTCTCCTGCTCAGCTATCAGTGCAAGTTTTTCCTTCGGATACTCCTCAGCGGGTTTCATTTTGCTGGCATCGGTATATTGTTTTTTGGCTTCAGCCCATGCTTTCTTCTTGAATGCGGCATCGCCATCGGCTACGGCTTTCTGATATTTGGCTTCGGCATCTTTGGAGGCGTTCTCTTCATCCAACTTTTTCTGTGCTTCTGCTAATTTGCTTTTTGCAGGCTCTTTGTCTTTTATCAGGTTGAGTGCTTCTGTGAATTTGTTTACTGCATCCTGATATTTCTTTTCGATCATCTTCTGATCGCCTTGTTGTACGAGTTCGTCAAACTTCGCCTGCACCTTATTGAGGTTTTTGGCCATGTCTTCAAGCCGCTGCAATTCTTTGTCAATCACTTCCATTCTCCGGTCAGAATATTCAGCATCGAATTGCATGGCGTTCATTTGCGAATCGAAACTGGCTTTAGCCATTGGGTCTTTCAGCAGGTCAGTATTAAACCCATCAGGTATTTTGAATAGTTGTCCTTCAATTTCGGATTCGAAACCACCTACACGGTCTTCAGCAGGAATGTTGCGTGTGTCAATGCGAATGATTTTGGTAGAGTATTCGGCTTTAGTGAACTTGAGATCATAGGTGAAGCCAAGTGGCAATTCGAATTCATACTTGCCTGAGGTGCCTGCTTCGAAGGTGTCGTAGAGTGTGCCATCTTTGAAAACCTGCACACTGCATCCATCCAGTTTCTTTTTGGTGTCCTGGTCCTTGAGCTGTCCGAATACACGGTAAACTTCATTCTGCGCAACAGACTGCGCTACAGCCAGCGTCAGCAACATGCACAATGCGTGTCTCAACCATTGTTTCATTTGGTTTCGTGTTATTGGGTGGGTATCCATTTTCCTTAGTGGTTTCAGCTGCAAGTGGGGTACTCTGCCATCAACACAGCCAACTACAAATTAAAAGAAGATGTACTTAACGAAAAAATACCCGATTTGTTTTGAATTTTACTTATCGGGGTCTTTTCCCGTTACCCGCTTCCATTCGGCAGCGGTAAGGTCACGCACTTTGGTTCCGGTTTGTGTGTTTATTTCCTGGTAGTAGGTTGCGAATTTGTATGCCGATTTCATGTATGTGCTATAGAGCTGTCCGTTGCGAATGGTTATCTCTGTTATGGTGCCATTGCCCTTTTTGTAACTCTTTTCATCCACAATTACGATTTCAGGTTCTGCCAACTCGGCTTTGTTTTCCTTTTCTACCTGTAGTTTCTTATTGCGTTCAGCTATGTTGGTCATGCTGCTACCAGTTTTACTCTTGTGGAATTCTCTGTCTTTTGCTTTTTTCTCTTCCACTTTGGCCAGCTGCTTCATGATGTAGGCATCATATCTGCTTAATTCACGCTGCTTGTACACTTTCAGTTCGGGGCCTTTTTTCTCTTTAGGTTCCAATTCCACCACAGGCTCATTCACGGCATTGAGCATAAGAAGGCATTTTTCAATACGTGCCTTGGGATACTCCTCTTCGGTGTACATATCGGCTGCCTTCTTGTACTGGTCAAGGGCCATTTGATAATCGCGGTTGTTGTACTTGTTGTCTGCATCAGCTATTACTTCCTCGTACTGCTTACGTCTGAGCGCTTCGGCAGCTACCGCATCCACTTTTGCCGTGGCTTCTATTATTTGGTCTTTGGGGTATTGCTCGTTGGGCAGTATGATTGATGCCTGACTGTACATGTCTATGCTTTCTTTCCACTTTTCATCTTTGAATTTGGCATCAGCCTTAGCAATCAATTTGTCGAAGTCGGCCTTTTTCTGTTTCCATGCTGCAATGCCCGCTTCTGCCAGTTTTATCTGGTTTTTCGGATGTAGTTCTTTAGGGTAAAGTTCCAATGCAGCTTTGTAGTTGGTGATGGCTTCTTCGTATGCAGCATCATTAAGTCGCAAGTCCGCGGTTCTTATCAACTCTTCATATTGCTCGCGCTTAAGTTGTTCAGCCTTGGCAGCGTCCAACTTGCCAATGGCCTTTTCTATTTGCGCCTTCGGATACTTTTCTGAGGGCAATAAAGCCAGCGCCTTGTTGTACGTATCAATACTTTTTTCGTATTCGCTGCTGTTGAACTGTTGGTCAGCTTGGGCAACAATCACGTCAAATTCGCCACGAAGTTTTTTCTCATCTCGTTTGGTTATTGCTTCCTGTGCTTTGGTTATTTGGTCCTTTGGATATGATTCTGATGGCAACACACCGAGTGCATCGTTGAATTTGGTGATGGCATCTTCATATTTCTCTGCTTTCATCAAGCCATCGCCTTGCTGCACGATGGCATCGTATTGAGCGCGTAGTTTTTTCTCGTCACGCTTTATGATGCCTGCTTTTGCTTTCTCTATTTGCGTGGTTGGATATTTTTCACTTGGCAGAAGTTTTTGAGCCTCTTCATACACAGGCATACACTCTTCAAATTTTTCGGTATCGAATAGTGCAGTTGCCTTCGCTACCAAAGCATCGTAGGCCTTCTGATTTTCCTTCTTCAGCTTTTCTGCCAGCAATCGTTTCGATTCATTTACTTGGGTTGATGGATATACCTCTGATGGGTAAAGCTTAAGTGCCTCTTCGTAATTGCCTATTGCATTTTCATAATCAGTTGTTTTGAATTGGCCATCGGCCTTGGCAACAAGATCCGTGTACTCTTTGCGTTTTTTCGCTTCATCGCGGTCTGCTATGGCCTTATTGGCTGCTCCAATTTTCTGGTCGGCCATGGCTTCTTTGGGCAGCAAAGCTTTGGCTTGCTCATAGATTGGTATCGATCCTTCAAAGTCTTTGGTGTTGTACTTAGTATCGCCCTTGGCTATGATGTCGTCATATTTCTTTTTTAGTATTAGGTAGTCGCGCTCTTTTATGAGGTCATTGGCCTTGGTTATCTGCTGGTCAGGATAAGTTTCTTGTGGTTTTATTGTTTTGGCTTTTTCGTAAAGTGTGATAGCCTCTTCATATTTCTTCAACCTAAGTTTTTCGTCCGCATCGTCTTTGGTACGTTGGTAATTGCCATCTATTTCAGCAGTTTTAAGTGCATCGTCTATCAGCTTTTGGCAATCGGCTATTTTGTCTTTGGGATATTGCTCACTGGGTAGTTGTTTCAGTGCTGCGTTGTATTGGTCTATTGCCAATTTGTAAAACTTACCTGCCATCTTATTATCAGCATCCTTAACTAAGCGATCGTATTCGGCTTTTGCTTTATCTCCGGTCAGATTCTTATCACACAAGGCCATCATCTCTTTGGGATGTGTTTCCTTGGGCTTCATCTTATTCGCTTCTGTGAATTTGGTTTTTGCCTCGGCCCATTTTTCTGAAGCAATGGCAGCATCGCCATCTTTGATGAGCAGTGCATATTTCTCTTCCCTGTTTTTTGCATCCTGCTCAGCATCATACTTCGCTTTGGCATCAGCGTATTTGCCTTTGGCGGGTTCAGTATGTGGCTTCTTTTTCAGCGCAGCCTGATACTTATCAGCAGCACCGCCCCAATTTTTATCGGCCATCAGTGCATCACCTTCTTTCACCAAAGCATCGTATTGCTCTTGTGCAAGTTTTGGATCTGACTTCAGTCGCTCGAATTCATCTTTTATTTCTTCCTTGCGCTTTTCAGCATGGCCTTCGTCCACCACTATTTTTCCCTTCGATCCTACAAATTTTGCAATTGCTACAGGGTCTTTCACCACGTCTTTGTTAAAGTCGGGCGGTGCTTTGAACAATTCGCCATCAAAAAGCAAATCGAAAGATGTGTTGCGCGCAGTCTCTGGAATGCCTTGTGTATCAACAACAATGCTTTTGGTGACAAAGTCGGCCTGCTCAAATCTTATTTCGTAGGAATGTCCCAGCTCAAGCACCAATTCATACTTACCGAGATTATCTGTTTTTAAATTTTGATAAGGCTGTCCATTTCTAAAAACCCTGATGTTTACTCCCGCCATGCGCTGGTGGTCTTCATCATTTTTCAAGATACCATGCACTACGGCCTTCACATCTTCCTGAGCGAAGTTGTTCTGACAAACCAAAATGGTGAGTGAAACGATGAGGTATTTGAGCAATCTCCCAGGCAACGTATTGCGGGTTGTATGTTAGGTTGAACTGATTCGAAAAAAGCACAAAACGCGAATTTCTTCGCTTGCTGTAAAAATATTGAATATAGAGATTGTACCTACATGAAAATTGTACCCAGTTATTCAACTACAAAAAGTGAATTGCGGCTTCGTCTGTTTCAAAAAGTGAACCCAAGGCTCAAGGTGAAAATTCATTGCATTGATTGAACTATGGCAGCTGCCACTTTTTCACCATCAATAGCAGCACTCACTATACCACCGGCATAGCCCGCGCCTTCGCCACAGGGATAGAAATTAGATAACTGCGGATGTGCCAGAGTCACCTTGTCGCGTGGCACACGTACTGGTGAAGAGGTGCGCGACTCAGTAGCCACAAGCACGGCCTCGTTGGTGTAGTATCCTTTCATTTTTTTGCCGAAGGCTATAAATCCTTGACGCAATCTTTCGGCAATGAATGGAGGTAAAATTTCATTCAGATTGCAAGAGACAATGCCCGGCTGATAGGAACACTCCGGCAAATTTTCTGAGATTTTGTTCTGAACAAAATCGATGAGGCGCTGTGCAGGCGCTGCCTGTGAGTGGCCTGCGGCTGCGCAACATTTTTCTTCGACAGCCTTCTGAAAATACATACCTGCCAGAGGGCCATGTTGATGGTACTCAGCTATGTCGTCCCATTCCACAGGAACTACCACGCCCGAATTGGCCCACTTGTTATTGCGCTTGCTGGGCGACCATCCGTTGGTAACTACCTCACCTTGCACTGTGGCACATGGGGCAATGATGCCACCCGGACACATACAAAAAGAATACACACCGCGGCCTGTAGCCTGATGCACCAGGCTATATGCAGCAGGTGGCAAATACTCAGGCCGGGGTTGGCAACGGTACTGCGCTATATCAATGATTGACTGCATATGCTCTGCCCGCACTCCCATTGCAAATGGCTTAAATTCTATGAGGATATTGTTGTAGTTAAGTAGTTGGAAAACATCTCTTGCGCTATGTCCCGTGGCCATCACGTAGGCATCGGCCTCCATGCTTTCACCATTGCTCATGATTAATTTTTCAATTTTTCCATCCATGGTCAACACATCAGCCCAGCGGGTATTGAAATGTACTTCGCCACCACATCTCAAAATCTGTTCGCGCATGGCTGCAATGATTTTTGGCAGTTTGTTGGTGCCTATGTGTGGATGCGCATCTACAAGTATGTTTTGGTCTGCGCCAAATTGCACGAGTGTTTCCAGCACGCTGCGCACATCACCGCGCTTGGTGCTGCGCGTATATAGTTTGCCATCGCTGTAGGTGCCAGCGCCACCTTCGCCAAAGCAGTAGTTGGAGTCCGGATTTATGATGTGTTGTTTGTGAATGGCCACCAGATCGCGTCTTCGTGCCTGCACATCCTTTCCACGTTCGATAATTATTGGTTTGATGCCTTGCTCTATCAACTTAAGTGCAGCGAATAGCCCGGCAGGACCCGCTCCTGCAATTACTACCTTTCGTTTGTTGCTCGTAACAATGGGAAAATGGCGTGGACTGAAGATCGCAGGTAATGCCTCATGCTTATCATATACCAGCACAAGCATATTGCATTTCACCAAATCCTGACGTGCATCGATCGATCGCTTTATTATGCGCATGCTACTTATTTCGAAAGAAACCATGGCCTGGGCTGCCTTCATCAAAGTAGGCATGTCATCAGCCTTTGATGCTTCTATGGATAGCGTTAGTTCCTTCATCAAACCATGATAGTTTTTTTGGGGGTGTTGCTTATCAGAAATAAATGGATTATACGATAAAAAAGCAGGCGACCAACACGGGCCGCCTGCTTGATTAAATCACATATAAGGAATTAGTTTTACTTATAGAATTCTGCTTTTGGATTGCCACCGTCAAACCATGTTGGAAGTCCCCAATAGTTTGCTTTGCCGGTTTCACCATTGCGGTCTTTGTCGGTTGCGTTAATTTTCTTTCCGCTTTTGGCAATACTTAGAATAACAGAGATGTATTTGGAAAAATCCTTTTCACTTTTTTCTGGGTAGAACGAATGAAATTCCTTGGACAATTCGCTATTCACCACAAAGCGGTTTGCTTTGGTGATGTATTCCACAATGGCCGAAGGCAGATTTATTCCACGGTTTGCGCGTTTAGCTTCTCGCTTCTTTTTGCCTTTTGGTCTCCCAACGGCCTTGGCAGGTGCAGCCGGGCTGGCACTTACATTAGGCTTGGCAGCAGACTTAACCGAAGTTTCAGCCGCGGGTTTGGCAACAGCTTTTGATTTCTTCTTTTTGCTGACCTTCGCTACAGGTACTACAACTTTGGCTCCAGCATTCTCAGCTTTTTTACCCGGTTTGCGCCCGCGCTTTTTTCCGGTTTTTGTGGTGGGTTTCACCTTTGCTTCACCAGATGTTTTGGTCTTTGCAGATGCCGATGACGAACCTCCCTGAAGCACACGCAACGCTTGTTCCAGCGCATCGTACTGCTTCTTCAGTTTGGCCATTTCCACCTTGATAAGGTCTGTTACATTGTTTGCCATGATTTTTTTTTGATTGATGGTTAATTATATAAATAAAATAGATGGCCAAATGTATAGTCAGCCGACTGAGTTCATCTCGCTTTTTGATTGAACCCGATGTATTGAGAAAACACAGCAATGAAGATTATCACCAACGACTCGTTAACCCTCAAATGTAAGTGATAAAACAAAAGTGCGTGTGCGAAGTTTGGAGATAGGATAAGTGAATGCGTTATTCTCCTGTATGAGCACATTCCTGAGACCAAAGGCAGTTTTCAGCTCGATACCAAATTTGAAATAGGGCAGAAAAAAATCGAAACCACCACCTGCATCAATACTGGCGTCACGGTCATTCAACTTCAGCACCACATCTCCTGCAACTGAATTACTCACCGTTTTTTGCGATTGCATATCCAGTGCATACTTGCCACCAACGAGGGCATAAGCCGAAAAATTATTGACTCTGTTGGTGCGCAACTTTAACATCACAGGGAACTCAAGCCACACGGACTCTGTTCTTTTGAGAATTGTCTCTGTAGTGCCATCCGATTTGCGAAAGCGGTAGTTAAGTCCACGGTCCTGAAATGATAGACCCGGAATAAACCGCAGGTTCACATTCTTGATTGGATTTAACGAAGCAAGCAATGCGAGATTGAAACCCGCTTGAGGTACATTGTCGATACCAAGCAACGTATCGCTGAAGGTAAAGTCAGGTGTATAATCTATAAAAAAAGAAGATTGATTGTATGAAAGCAGGAAGCCGAAGTGATAATACCGGTTGTCGAAATTGCCAAGATTTTCATGGCCCTTTAATTTTTGAGCATGAACTGCCGTAGTGCATGTTATTGTGCAAACAAAAAAAATGATCTTAAGGATGACAGATGATTCCCTATTTGGTTTCATTCAAAAATTATTTTGGCATGGCATCAACGCGCAGAAAGCAAAATATTGTAGCAGACTAAATCTTGCGCACAATGCTGCGCCAAAAAAAAACTGCAAGCAATGCATAGACGATGCTTACCATGGTCAAAGCAAGCAATCCTCCTATCACCTGCACTTGCACAGAAAGAAAAGTTTCCACATCAGAACGTTTGGAATCAAGAATTTGCTCGCGCGTTTTTAGGGCATATTGTGGCCATTGTACCTTGCACTGTGCCAATCCATCATCTGTACTTATGGCTATTGCAAAAGCCTCCATGCTGGATTGGCGTTTGTCATCAATGTCGCGCGTGAGTAGGCCGTAGTAGAGTAAAATGGCTGCAATAGCGCCAATCACGTAATTCATAGCCACCTTCATGCAGTATTTGAAATCTTCAAAATAGGTTGGCCTCTCAGCACCTACGCTTTTATACTTATTATAGATAGCCAGAAAAATTAGGATGACAATAATCAGGATGTTGCTGAGCACTCCGAATGACTGTGCATTTTCAATAGACATGAACTGGCGGGCTACATATCGGGCCGCAAGCCACATCACAGCCAATATCCAAGGTAACAATCGCATTTTTTCAGTGTAAGAATTAGATGTTGGATGTCAGATGAAAGATTTAAGAAACTCGAATTCAGAGAATAACTTGGTGGTAATCGCATTTTTGAATTGAAAGTTTGAAAAAACCGTCAACTTGCACTGCAAAGACCATCAATTGGACAATCACGAATTCATTGAAACCAAAAACTCTTCGTTGTTTTTTGTTTTTTCAATTCTGTCTTTTACAAATTCCATCGCTTCGATAGGGTTCATATCAGCAAGGTGTCTGCGCAGTATCCACATGCGTTGCAGTATGTCTTTATCCACCATCAGGTCTTCCTTGCGCGTGCCTGATGCAAGTATGTCTATGGCAGGGAATATTCTGCGGTTGGATATTCTGCGATCCAATTGCAACTCCATGTTGCCGGTTCCTTTGAATTCTTCAAATATTACTTCATCCATCTTAGAGCCTGTCTCGGTAAGGGCAGTGGCAATGATGGAGAGCGAACCACCATTTTCAATTTTTCTGGCTGCGCCAAAAAAGCGTTTCGGTTTTTCCAGGGCATTGGCTTCTACCCCACCACTCAGTACTTTGCCGCTGCTTGGTGCCACAGTATTGTAAGCACGCGCCAGACGGGTTATTGAATCGAGCAGTATGCACACATCATGTCCGCACTCTACCAGACGCTTCGCTTTTTCCAGTACGATGTTGGCAATCTTTACATGTCGTTCTGCCGGCTCATCAAACGTTGAAGCAATAACCTCAGCGCGCACGCTGCGCTTCATGTCTGTCACTTCCTCAGGTCTTTCGTCCACCAGCAGCACTATCAGGTATGTTTCCGGATGGTTCATAGCTATGGCATTGGCCACATCTTTCAGCAAGGTAGTTTTACCTGTTTTGGGTTGAGAAACCAACATGCCACGTTGTCCTTTACCAATAGGTGCAAATAGATCCATGATGCGCATGCTAATGTTTGGATTGTTGTCAGCGATGCGAAATCTTTCGTAAGGAAAAAGTGGTGTAAGGAATTTGAAAGGAACACGGTCGCGCACAAATGCGGGATCGCGGCCATTGATAATGTCCACACGGATGAGCGGAAAATATTTCTCACCTTCGCGGGGCGGGCGTATGTAGCCGCGCACTGAATCACCGGTGAGAAGTCCATACATCTTTATCTGCTGTTGTGATACATATATATCATCAGGCGAGTTGAGGTAGTTGAAGTCTGGCGAACGCAGAAAACCAAAACCATCGGGCATTATTTCCAGCACCCCTTCCGCCATTACTATACCGTCAAAGTTGTATCCATGCTCATCAGCCTGTCCACGCTTGTTGCGGTCAGGGCGAATCACATTGGGGTTTTGCTGTTGCTGGCGCTCCTGTCTTTCGCGCCTCTCCAGTTCTCTTCGCTCTTTGAAGCTCAGATGGCGGTGAGGCCTGTCGCCATTGTTGCTTTGGCCGGCTGGTTGTGCCTGTGCATCTGACTCAGCAAGCGGGCTGGCAGGGGTCTCCTTACTTTGAATGCTCTCCGTATTGCCACTTACTTCGCCTTCGTTGCCGGTATTTGCTGGCATGGCATCAGGGGTTATCTCAGCATTGAGTACGTCTTGCACAGCAACTTCCTCCTCCTGTATCTTGTCAACAGGTAAGGTCATTTGTTCAAAGCTTTGTCCGCCCTTTACACTTTGTACATCAATAATGTTGTAGATGAGGTCTTGCTTTTTGAGCTTATCTGCTCCCGTTATGCCAAGCCCTTCAGCTATTTGCTTTAGTTCGGCCACCTTCATGGCGTTCAGTTCTATCAGGTTGTACATGAATAGAGAAATGTTCTGATTTAATAAAAGATGTGTTGCGTTAAAATGGAAGAAAACAATAGAAAAGGATATTGCCTGCGGGAAGACTTTGTCCGAATGGACGCTGCAAGTGTACACAAACTTTGCAGGCAGCCAAGTTTTTATTACAAATCTCAAATGGCTTTTTTCCACAGGCAAGGTGTGTATAGCGTATCAATTCAGATTTGAAAAGAAACACGACAAGCAAAAAAAAAAGTGACATGCCTTGTAATTCTGTTACATTTGCAACAGTTGAGAAAAAAAATAGTCTCTCACACAATATCAAACAAACAAGTTGCGTTATCCCATTTGAAACCGCAACTCCATTCTAAAACAAAAACACGCACAATCCTATAAGGTCACTTTACTCTTTGTTCTTTTTACTAACCAAACAGAACCCTAAAGGAGGAGGTAACCATGCGTGTAAATTCGATGACCGATCGTCAACTTGTTGCGATCTATGTCCAAAAACAAAACGAGAAAGCATTTGAAGAATTACTGAACCGTCACAAAGGCCGTGTATTTGGCAAGGTGATGTTGATGGTAAAAAACCGAACTGTAGCTGAGGACATCTTTCAGGATGCCTTCATGCGTGCTATCCACTCACTGAAAGCCGGACACTACTACGAAGATGGCAAATTTGGCGCGTGGGTAATGCGTATCGCCAACAATCTTTGTATGGATCACTTCCGACTGAACAAAAGGATGCCCATGACACGTGCTAAAGAGAATTACAATCCTTTTGATTACATCAGCAGCGGTGATCAGAATAAAGAGGAAATGCAGCGCAACAAAGAAATATTGGGCGATACTAAGAAGCTGCTTGCATTTCTGCCATCTGAGCAGCGCGAGGTGGTGATGATGCGCCTCTACTACGATATGAGTTTCAAGGAAATATCGGAACGGATGGACATAAGTATCAACACCGCACTGGGCCGCATGCGCTATGCCCTTATCAACCTGCGCAAACTGATAGAGACAAACCAAATGGAGATGAGTCTCTCCTAAGACGCAAGCGACAATACATTACTGAATAGAAGACCCCTGTCTATGCATACGGCAGGGGCTTCTTTATGCTGTCCAATTTTTTTTTCTCTCCCTGCACAATATTTCTGTATAGTGGTAGTTATCCCAACTCAACAAAACAAAAAATACAAATCGCCCATGGATGATTTTACACTTGATTTATTATTGAAATTCACCCAAACAGAAGAACAGATCGTAGCCACCATGCTTGAACCTAATGTAACAGCGAACCTGCAGCCATCAAGTGCAAGTGTGTCCAGCATCCTGGCATACAGCAAGGCTCTGAGTGTTCGCAAGAGTAAAAAAATCAAACAGTTCCGATTGGTGTTGAATTGATTTTGTCATGACTCAAATTTTTTCAAAAATTCATGCGCCATTTTCTTCGACTACAATGCACCGGTTATTACCAACGCTGCTACTACGTCATTTTATGAATGTCCTGGCGGTGTGAGCATTGCTGATGTGCTTTCGACATGCGCAGGAAATACGGTAACGCTCAGCACAACCGCGGATGAGTACGACAGCTACTTATGGATGTTGGATGATATGACTATGCTATCGGGTCAGTCTGTGGACATTATTCTTGATGAGCCTGGAACACACCTTATCGAATTGATTGCAGAGACATCATTGTGTATAGCCAGCACTACGCTATCAGTAGTTGTAAATGCAAATCCTGATGTGCCTGTCATTACACAAAACGCAAATGTTCTTACTGCAACAGGCACCGGAAATTTTCAATGGTATAATGACGGCACTGAAATAGCCGATGCAACAGAGCATGAGTTGGAGATAACAGCAAGTGGCATCTACTCAGTAAAAACTGAAATCGCTGGATGCATGAGTATGTCAGACGAAGCTGAGTATCTGTATCAAAGTGTAGATGAAATGACGAACAACACCTATTCAGTGATGCCAAATCCTGCGATCGGAATGATGCTTTTGGTGAGCAATGGCAGCGTTGCCGCAGAGCAATTCCAACTGACTGATGCAATGGGCCGTGTGGTACTTACCGGAAATGTAAAAACCAAAAGACAAGCGATAGACATTAGTGGCGTTGCACCCGGTCATTACTTTCTGCGTGTGACAAATACAAGCACTGGTATGCAGGCCATGATGAAGGTTGTGGTTGAATAATGAGATATTGATTATTCAAGAATGTCAGTGCCCGCATGTGCGGGCACTGACATTTTAATAGATTGCACGCACACAGACTGTATTGAAAAAAATCCTCTTCATAGCATCACACCGCCCGGGTCGTGCGCCCGGCCAACGCTTCCGGTTCGAGCAATACCTTCCCTACTTAGAAAAAAACGGATATCAATGCCACCTCAGCTACCTGCTCACCGAGGAAGATGACAGGCTGCTTTACACCAAAGGAAAATTTATTGGCAAAGCCGCCATGCTACTCTCGCACTGGGAAAAACGCTGGCAAGACCTGCGCCATGCCAAACACTACGACATCATCTTCATCTTCCGCGAGGCGCTTATGACGCGCAGCATCTTCTTCGAAAAGCAATTGGCTAAATCGCGCGCCAAAATCATCTTCGACTTTGACGATGCCATCTGGCACAACGACACCAGCCACGCCAACCGCCTCTTCCGCTGGATGAAGAACCCCGCCAAAATCAACAGGACCATTGCACTGAGCGATATGGTTTTTGCCGGCAACCAATACCTCGCTGACTACGCAAAGCAGTTCAACCACAAGGTGGTCATCATCCCCACCACTATTGATACGGATGAATATCCAATGTCAAATGATAAAGATGAAATATCCCGCAGGGACAGATCGAATGATGCAGTAACCATCGGCTGGAGCGGCAGCCTCACCACCATCAAGCACTTTGAGTTGGCCATTCCTTTTCTTAAGGAAATAAAAAACATGTATGGCAACCGAGTTCTATTCAAGGTAATTGGCGATACCAACTATCATAATGCCTCCCTTGGCATACAAGGCATAGCATGGAGCAAAGCAGACGAAGTAAAGGAGCTAAGCGAAATAGACATAGGCATCATGCCCCTGCCTGATGATGAGTGGGCAAGAGGCAAATGCGGACTCAAAGGCCTGCAATACATGGCCCTTGGCATACCCACGCTGATGTCGCCAGTGGGTGTCAATGGCCACATCATTCAGCATGGAGTCAATGGCTACCTGCCCCAAAGCAATGAGATGTGGGTGCAAATCATTTCCACACTCATTGAAAGTACCGAGTTAAGAACAACTATCGGCAGCGCTGCTCGCAAAACAGTGGTAGAGCATTACTCAGTGCATCGCTGGCAAGAGGAATATCTGAGTCAAATGAATCATTTAGTCAACCATTGAAAAAAGAAAGACCCACCGCGTATTCCGCAGTGGGCCTTCCAGTACTTCAATCAATGTTGAAGGTTTAGTG
The DNA here is from genome assembly GCA_046155615.1 of Flavobacteriales bacterium. Classification (GTDB taxonomy): domain Bacteria; phylum Bacteroidota; class Bacteroidia; order Flavobacteriales_D; family Sanyastnellaceae; genus JANNVZ01. The sequence continues at coordinate 30,515 of JBJXFP010000018.1, forward strand.
TCACTCAATCTCTCATCACCACAAAGCGCTCGGTGTAGTGTTCTCCATCTGATGAAATAACCAAATGATATACGCCACTTGCAAGCCTCCTAGCAAAGTGCAGCGCGGTGGTTTGCGATACATCACTTATTATCAATTGCTGCGCAAAAACAATTTTACCTGTATTGTCCAGCACAAGGAGTTGCATTGCGGCTTCGCCAAAATTCGTGAGATTCACTTGCAGCATCTCACCATTACAAGGATTGGGGTAGAGCAGCAACGAGGGCACATCATCATGCTTTTCGTTTTCGTCTTGTGGCGTTAGTTGCGCCTCATCCATGTTGCTGCCACCTATGAATATCACCTGCGGATTGCCATATACACCATCACCATACCCGAATGTAGGCCTGAAGCGCACACGGTAGTGCGTATTGTTTTGCAGCGCTTGTGGCGAAGTGAAGCTCAGGTTCAATGTAGCAGAGGCTCCGGTAGTTTGCTTGGTAAATGAAAGGCCGGTGGTGGTAGTTCCCGCACAGTTGGTAACTGGTGTAAACTCGATGGTGTAATAAAGTGCACCACATACGAATGGTTTGCCTTGCAGCACACTGCTCTTAAGCAGCGTTGCAGGGCAGCGCTGGGCCAGCTTCACTTCCACACTGGCATGTGGTGCTATGCAAATACTGCAAATAGTAGCGCCCTGCACCACCACCACATTACCACCTATGTTATACACTGCATCAATACGCACATCGTAGCAGCCGCCATGTTGCAGTGCAAGCGTTGCATGCGACAGTGCAACAGAACCGGCTCCTGTAACGCTGGTAGGCACACCGGGTGTTGGAGCAACGGGTGTAAAGTTGTAGATGTATGACGATGCACCTGTCCACTTCGCTTTGAAGTTGGTACACAGGTCGTAGGTGCCATTGCCATCGTTGCAATAGGATTGCATAAGACTTTGCATGCAAATGCTGAATGGGCCTGTGCTACCATCATAACTACGTATGGCTAAGTAGTAGGTGGCACCCGTTGTTAGTCCTGTACTAAGCATGTTTTCGCCACCAATGCCTGCCACACTGTTCTCCATATCTACTTGTACAAATGCAGCAGTGTGCAGTTCAAGCACCATGTCGAATGTGGTGGTGCTGCCTGTGAAATAAACTGTACTACTCTGTGCGGTGAATTGATACCACACATCTTGTCCGCCACCGGGCAGCACGTTGGCAGGATTGCCCTGCGGGCTTACATCTGCAAAGTCGAGTGTGTTGTTGTAGCAATTGCCTTGCGGATAGGCACCACCGCTGTTGGGTATTTGCGCAGCATTGCCGGGGTTGTCACACGCAGGGCACGGATTCACGGTAATAGTTTGCATCGTTTCTGCTCCGCATCCCGATGCATCACGCACAAATATTTCATAAGTTGTAGTAGTGGCAGGTGACACGGTTGCACTGGCTGTATAGCTCTGTTGCGGCAGCCATTCGTAGTAAACGGCATCAGCCGGAGTTACGACTATGGTGACGGGTGAGCCTGCACAAATGGTGTTGCTGGTAGCGGTGGATGAAGCGCTGAAGTGGTGGTCAGTAACACTCACCTCGTCACTTATTGTATAGCCACCTGTTAGTGCGCTCATGCAGCGGCACACATAATACTTAGGCCCGTTCATGTTGTTTATCCAAACTTGCTGGCCAATGGCTCCGGGTATTTCGGTGTAAGGACCGCCCGCAGTGCTGCTTTCCATCCATTGGTAAATAGTGCCGGCTTCACCATCCCAGTCTATCACCTTGAGGCAAGTGCTGTGTGAGCCTGCGTTGCATTGCAGCGGACTGTCTGCAAATACAAATGGATCATCAGGCGGGCATATACATGGCGGGGCCATGTGCACGGTGATGGTTTGTGTAGCTACGCTTGTGAATGGTATGCCGCCTCGGGTGCCATCTGCTGTGCACGTTACAGTGAATGAGCCGCTATAACCATAGTAGTGCTCGGCACTTGCGGTGTTGCTTGTAGTACCATCGCCCCACTCCCACAGTTGTGATGTGATGATGAGGTCAGGCCCTATCTCCATGCCGTTAGATGCCTGCACCATTTGTCCTGAGGTGTTCAGGTTGATTTTGCTTGTGCCTATACAACATGGTGGTGGTGGTGGAAGTATGCACTTCACTATGATGGTTTGGCAGTAGGTAAACTGATTCAACTTGCTGCACCAAAATGTAACACACACGGTGTAGATACCACTGCCAGCATAGCAATGCGTAGGATTGGCGGCAGTGCTTGTGTTGCCATCACCGAAGTTCCACCAGTACTGTAGGTTGGGGCTGGGTGTGCAGCCTGTATTGAAAAAAGGACTGAAGGTGCGGCAGCAAAGGCTTGATGCACTCACCACAAATCCTGTAGGAAGGCAGCATGGTGGTGTGCAATTGACAGTAACCGTTTTACAAATCTGGTGATAGGTGTATGTGCCGTTGCTGCTGTTGTAGCAGCAATCGTTGTGGCAAACATTGTATGTGCCACTGCCCGGAAAGCAGAACGTGTAATTGTCACCCGCAAGTACAGAGGTGATGGTACCAAATGTCCAACTCTCGCATCCGAATGGATTGCCATCGGGTGTAAGGTCGGTGAAGGTGACACAACAGCCACTTACCACAAAGCTGAAGTCAGCATTCATCACCCCGCAGGGGCTTACACAATTGACGGTTACAGTTTGGCAGGTTTCATCGCGGCATATCATTCCATTGCTACCTATAGCACAGTCTGCATAGCACACGGTGTAAGTACCATTCAGTGTAAAGGTGTAGGAAAAAGAAATGCCTGTGGTTGTAAATATTACGTTGTTGCTGCTGTCATAAATAGTCCAGCCTGCGCACAAGTTGGCTGCACTTGCGGTGAAGGTGTAGGTGCAAGAACTAACAGTGTATGTGAAATTGGTATTCACCGGACAGTTCAGGCAAGGAATGGGTGTTGCCGTCAGTGCGTTTTGTGCTGGCGAATTGGGAGAAAGTGTATAGGTGGCCGCCACCATGTTTACAGGAAAAAGAAATGAGTTGTGTGGCAGCGGTGCAAAGAGCGGATCGAAATAACCACAACTGTCTTTGCCAATGAAGTCGGTCTGTATCACCTTGTTCTCATCGAAGGTGGTGTTGTCTTCAAAAGCACTCAGCACTATCTCGTTGGTATTGCGCTGCGCGTATATTTTCGGGTAATAAACCCTGGGCTGATTTGATCCCTGATAAATGTCGTAGATAGTAGTGTTCGGATTGTAGTTTACAGAGGGTACAGTCAGCTCGTAGTGTGCACCCCATGGATTCACCAGCGGGTTGTTTTTGTCATAGCGCATGATGAATGGGAAAGTGCCAGTGATACTATTGTTCGTCTGGTTGTGCCCGTAGCCTGCTATCAATATTTCGTTGCCCGCGCAGGTGGCACCAAACTCATAGGTATAATGGTCGTTGCTATAGCCCGCCACCAGATAGCGTGTGCGGGCATTGTTTATCACTCCTGTAAATTCGTTGAAAGCGGTGATGCCTCCGCTCTGAGTGCCGCTGAAGTTGGTGAGGTGATACAACTCAAACTCAGCATCATCATAAGCACAATCAGCAGCCACACAATTGGTGCCCGCTCCACTGTTGTCGGTATATAACTCTTTCCATATAGAGCCACCGCTAAGGCTTACACGGGCAGCCATGCCGCATTGCTCGAGCGATGGTGCTGTGCCACTGCCGCCTATGAAGTAGCCCAAAGAGCCCGACCATATCCACGAGGCACTGTTACACATATCCCAGTCGGGTTGGCCTGCGCTTATGGGTGAGTCGAATTTGCGTGCCCATTGTATCACCAGATTGTTGTCCATCTTTATTGCATAGCCGCTCTTACTGTCATTGGCATTGTAGCCCACAGCTTCGAATCCGGTTATCACATATCCGCCATTGGGGTCGCCCGGAAAGTACAAGTTGTTGTTGGGCTGCAGGTAAAATGCCGAGTTCATCACATGCAACGCTGGCGTGTGCTTGTTGTTAGCCGGCACATTGATGCGCACCTTGTTGATGAAGTTGAAGTTGGTGTCCACACTCATTACAAATCCCAAATCCAATGCGCCTACTTTTTCATAGCCACATATTATATAAGTGTTGTTGTTGCCCTGTACTATGTGCAGTGCGTGTTCCTGATTGGTTGTGCTGAAGGTTACATCATTCATCAGGTTGCCGCTGGCATCTAAGCGCATCAGGTGTACATCCCAATTACCTGCAACCAACTGGCTTCCGGCCTGCACATAGCCCGTGCGCGATATGGTGCTTATCATGCTGGTGTGGTCATCATCAGTATTGTGCTGATACATGTAGTTGAACTGGGCTGTGGCTGCTACTGACAGACATACGGTGGCCAACAACATCGCGGCTTTTTGCATAAATACTTTTTTCATAGCTGAAGACTTTTTTTTGAGTTGAGGTTCTTTTTGCATCTTCAAAAATGATTGGTATTCATACATCAGTTTTTTCACTTTGAGCAAATGGCGTTGGTTGTTGATTAAGTGGTGGAAGTATTTGCTTCAGGTTGTTGTTTTCTTGCGTGGTCTTAATTGACAGCGCCTTTGCAATACATCATCCGCATATTATTTGGGTTACTGCTCGTGTGCACGGTGTTGGGCACACACGCACAACAGCCCGTGTGGCTCAGCTATACAAGTGCCGATGGTTTGCCAAGCAACGAGGTATATCAAGTGCATCAGGACAAGCATGGCTTCATCTGGCTGTGTACAGATGGTGGTGTGAGTGTATATGATGGCAAAACATTTCGCAACTTCAGTAGCGAGAATGGAGCGCCTGACAACACGGTGCTTGGCCTCTTCGAGGCAGACAACGACATCATGTGGTTCCGCACATTGGCAGGCAACATCTTTTACATCAACCTGAACACTTTCGAGCTGTTCAATATTGAGGCTGCAATACCTGACTACCTGATGACCTCGCTCTATGTGGATGAAGACGAAAACATCTATACAGCCCTTACCAGTAGCGACAAACTTTACAAGATAAAACCCCCGCACCGACAGCAAGACATTTCGCATTACACTGATTCTACCTGTAAGCTGAATGTCTATCTGTTTGCTCCAAGCAATGTGGTGTATTTCAAAAATTTTGACGTGAATAACAACACATGCGTTGTTCATTATGGCGATGTAGCGCTGAACCTCCAATTACCTAACGCCCTTGTAATCCGCAAGGTGATAAGCGTTGGCGATGGTCTCATTTTTTGCGAAGAATTCAACAACTATTTATATAGGGGAAATAAGTTTATTCCTTTTCAAACTGACAACCTGATAACCAATGCATCGCAAGACAATGATGGCAACCTGATAGTGTGCCTTGGTAAAAATGAAGGTGTATGTATATATGATGGAATGAATGTGGAGGCGGCACCTAAAAGATATTTCAAAGGCACCAGCCTGAGCAGTGTAATACAGGACAATGAGAACAACTACTGGCTCAGCAGCATGACCGATGGTTTGCTGATGGTACCTTCATTCAGCCTATTGGTGTACAGCCACCAAGACAATAGCCATGGCACAAAAACAACAGGAGTCTATTGCACCGATGACAATCATGTAATGGGTAAGTACTACGACAATGTTTTTTTTAATCCAATGGGCGGAGCGGTAGCTGCGAGCGATAAGGTAAGTATGAGCTGCCGGGGTGGTGTCCGAGTACATTCATCCAAAGGCATCGAGATTCAGGACAATCCATTTGCGGAAGAGTATCCGCGAAGTGAAGTGTTTCAGTTGCGTGGTTACGATGGCTACTTTGCCATGCAGCCCCGTGCCGTAACCTTTTGCAATGCACAGATGCAAATAGTAGAACGGTTTGTGCCGGAAACCAGAATCAACGGCTATGCACTACAGGGGGATAGCATCCTATGGCTCGCTTGTTTAGACGGCTTGTGGAGTTTTGCCAATGGCAGCTTGCATATTCACAAAGCTGAGCACCCCCTCTTCAACATGCGGCTGGATGATGCTGATGTGGCACCTGACGGTACCTTGTGGCTATGCAGCAGGAGTGATGGCGTAGTGATGAAACGTGACGATGTTGTAAAGAATTTTACAATAAAAGACGGATTGGTATCAAACATCTGCCGCACCATTATGGCAGATGGCCAGCGGCTGTGGGTAGGTACCAACCGGGGCATCAGCAGATGGAATACTGCGAACGACCATGTAAATGGTTTAGAGAATATTTCGCTGCAAAATGGACTGCCCTCCGCTGAGATAAGCATGATAAAAAAAAGCGGAAACACCATTTGGGTCGCTTCTGATGCGGGCATTTTTTCATTTCATGAAGACCACGACTTTGGCAACAGCACAGCTCCAATCATACATCTCAACCATGTGCTGGTAAATGGTAACTACTATGCAGAAATAGAAAATGCTTCATTGAATTACAACGAAAATTTCATAGAGATTTCGATGTCGTGCCTTAGCTATCGCTATCCCATGGCCAATTCATTCAGGTACAGATTGCAAGGATTAGACACTGCCTGGGTAACCACCGGCAATGGCAACATCACCTTCACTACGCTGCCTCCGGGCAGCTACACCTTCACTGCGTTTGCCATGAACAACAGCGGGCTGAGTAGCACAGTGCCCGCAGTAGTTACATTCACCATTGGCAAGCCTTGGTGGCAGCGCTGGTGGTTCGTGGCATTGGCTGCATTGGCTGTGGCTGTGGTGGTGTACTTGCTGGTGCAGCGCAGAATAAAAGCCATACACCACGCAGCAGAAGAGAAAACTGCACTGGCCAGGAAAATGGCCGAGTTAGAAATGCGCGCACTGCGCACACAGATGAATCCTCATTTTATTTTCAACTGCATCAATAGCATACAACACTTCATACTGAGCAACGAGAAGATGATTGCCCAGAAGCACCTTTCGCGTTTTGCCAAACTGATACGCAATGTGCTGGAAAACTCCAAGCAGGACTGGATACCACTGCAGACCGAACTTGAAACTTTAGAATTGTACATAGAGATGGAGGCACTGCGCTTCGAGAATAAATTCACCTACACCATACACACGGACAGCACGGTGGACAAGGTGAGCACGCTGGTGCCTCCCATGCTCATTCAGCCCTTTGCTGAGAATGCGATACTGCACGGACTGCTGCCGCTGAAGACCCCGGAAGGAACGCTGCACATTTCCATAGCAAAAAACAACGGACACCTGAAGTGCGTGGTGACGGACAATGGCATTGGCCGCACACAAGCTGCATTGCTCAACAACAAAAAGAAAGAAGGACGAAAGTCGTATGGCATAAACATAACCAGCGAAAGATTAGCACTGCTGAGCAACAAGGACACCCGTGTGGACATAGCCGACATACACCACGCTGATGGCAGCCCTGCGGGCACCTGCGTTACTTTTTTTATTCCACTACTCAAAGCCTGATACCATGAAAGCACTCATAGTAGATGATGAAATAAAAGGTGCAAAAACACTGCACGTATTGCTGCGCGAATACTGCCCGCAGATAGAGGTGGCAGGCATGAGCCACAGCATGGAAGATGCCGAGAGCGCCATAGGTGTGCTGCACCCCGATGTGGTATTCTTAGATATAGAAATGCCCGATGGCAGCGGTTTCCAACTGCTGGAGCGATTTCCTAACCACACCTTTCAGGTAATATTCACTACGGCTTACGACCACTTTGCCATACAGGCATTCAAGACCAATGCAGTGAGCTACCTGCTGAAACCCATAGATGCTGACGAACTGAAAGCAGCAGTGAAAAAGCTGACGGTAAATGATGCCCAGCGCGACTCCCGATTGAGCAATATAGAAAATGCCTTAACTGAATTGCGCGCTATGAGCAGGCCCAATCAGAAGCTGGCTGTGCACAGTGTAGATGGCATTTCATTCATAGAAACAGAAAAGATAATCCGCCTGGAGGCTGACAGCAACTACACACACATATTCACCACAGGCGGCAAGAAGATGACCTCGGCCAAAACACTGAAGGACTATGAAGAGGCCCTGCCCGCAGGACAATTTTTCCGCATACACCACGCACACATCGTAAACCTGCTGCACGTGGAGCGCTACATAAAAGGCGAAGGCGGCTACATAGTGACCAACGACAACACCACCCTTGAAGTGTCGCGCAGAAGGAAGGCGGAGTTGCTGGAGGTGCTGGGGAGGATGTGATACCTGAATGTGCGGATGACTTACGCACACATTTCTCCAATGCAATGCCGCACATCGCCCAACTCCAACCGCAGCCGAGACTTGCGTGTTTCAATCATCAAGTCTTTGACCTGATCCCCAAATCACCCCTCACGCCTTTCTCACAAACTGCGACTTAAGGCCCATGGCCCCGAAGCCATCTACTTTGCAGGATATGTTGTGGTCGCCATCGGTCAGGCGTATATTTTTCACTTTGGTGCCGGCCTTCACCGGTTTAGGTGCCCCTTTCACGGGCAGGTCTTTCAGCACTATCACTGTATCGCCATCATGCAGCGCATTGCCATTGGCATCCAGCACCTGGGTGGTGGTGGTGGCAGCTTCAGGTTCGCTTGCCTCTTCCCCGGCACTCCACTCGTGGAAGCACTGTGGGCACACCAGCACAGTGTCCATCGGGTAGGTGTGTTCGCAGTGGCACTTGGGGCAGTTGGGCAGGCTGGTCATTGTTGGTAATGGGTAATAGATAAAGAGCAGGCGAAATTAGAATAACAGGACACTTTGCACCCACGCGAATTGCTTCAGTCTTGCATTACAGCGACAGTCTTACAGCGCGCTAACTTCCCGTGGTGCCGGGTGTGTGGCCTATGCCAGCAACTCACTTTCGCATTCACTCCTCCCAAATCATCAGGGCTGGCGCCTTTTCACTCTTCGCTCTTCGCTCTTCGCTTTTCACTCTTCGCTCTTCGCTTTTCACTCTTCGCTATTCGCTTTTCACTCTTCGCTTTTCACTCTTCGCTCTTCGCTCCTCGCCCAATCCATCAAAGCTGGCGCTTTTCTTCCCACTACCTACATTTGATTTATGATACGCATGCTGTTTTACTTGTTATTGTTTTTTCCCCTGCTTGGACAAGGACAAGACTCCACCGATATTCAGTTATCCAAAACACTTGATGAAAACCGGATGGGAAAATGGATACAAGGAGATTATGAAATTCGCATTGAGCTGGATACGTTAGAAGCCATCATGCGGGAATACGGCAAATCATGCTTCGATGCAGCCATGACGTATGCTGCGGGGAGCATTGATTCGGTCAATTACGTACACTCGGGCAATAGATTTATGGCCGCTGCTGAACAATTGAAGCAGGCCGAAAACGATTTCGATTTGAAAACATTAGTGGTGTACTACGGCCCGCCAAGGGAAATAGAAAACCCTGATAATGCATCCATGACAAGCTACCTCGTGAGGCTATTAGTAGAGGGTGGGCAAGCGCAGGTGCATTACAAAGGAAAACGCATAGACTCACTGAAGTACACCTTCACATCGGATGGCCCAAACAGTATCTACGGCTACACTGTGATGATCTACTATGACGATGCCGAAAATTGTTTATACCAAGAGTATTATCATCAGGGTTGGTAAGCTCCTCGCCCAATCCATCAAAGCTGGCGCTTTTCTTCCCTCTTCCCTTTTTAATACATTCGCGCCCCGTTTCAAAACGCACGCTACATGAAAATCCTTGTCTGCATCAGCAAAGCGCCTGATACCACCTCCAAAATAGCCTTCACCGATGGCAACTCAAAATTTGATGAAAACGGTGTCACTTACATAGTGAACCCCTATGACGAATGGTATGCTTTGGTGCGCGCACTGGAGTTGAAAGAAACGCTGGGCGGAAACGTTACTGTGGTGTCAGTAGGCGGTGCAGACTATGAACCCATCATCCGCAAGGCACTCGCCATTGGTGCTGATGATGCAGTTCGTATTGATGCTGCTGAAAGTGATTCGCTTTATGTGGCCAAACAAATAGCAGCCTATGCCAAGGCGCAGTCCTTCGACATCATTTTCTGCGGCAAAGAAACCATCAACTTCAATGGCTCAGTAGTGCCCGGCATGGTAGCCGAACTATTAGACATGCCTTATGTGGCCCTTGCACACAAGATAGATGTGGCAGGTAACACTGCCACCATAGAAAGAGAGGTAACAGGCGGTGTGGAAGTGCTTGAAGTAAATACTCCATTTGTAGTAAGCGCAGCCAAGGGCATGGCCGAACAACGCATACCGAACATGCGCGGCATCATGGCAGCACGCACCAAACCATTGGCTATAGTGGCCGCAGCCGATGCTCAGCCAAGCACCACTGTAAAAGCCTACAGCCTGCCACCTGCCAAGAGTGGTTGCAAATACATCACTCCGGAAAACGCAGGCGACCTTATTCGTTTGTTACACGAGGAGGCGAAAGCGTTATAAGAAGGGGCCGGTGGCCAGTAGTCAGTCATCTGCCCAAATCAACAAGTCAATAAATCAACCCCGTAGGGGCAAGCATATCAACAAATAGATAATATGAGCGTTCTCGTTTTTGCAGACCATCACCACGGCAAGTTTCCGAAGGGCAGCTTAGAGGCTGTTAGCTACGCAAAAAAAGTAGCCGAGCAATTGGGCACCGATGTGGTGGCCATTACTTATGGAACCATCAGTAGTGATGGCGGCCTGGGTAGCGCAGGTGCTTCCAAAGTGCTGCGCACCGCATTGACCACAGCCAGCGACTCGCAGCAAATGACCCGCGTGATAGTGGCTGCCGCTGCGCACACAAATGCAGATGTTGTGGTGTTCGCACACGACATAGCAGGCAAGCTGATAGCACCGCGTGTAGCCGCACGCCTCGATGCGGGCCTTGTTCCCGGGGCCACTTCCCTACCCGATGCAAGTTTTTCTGTAAGGAAAAATGTATTTAGCGGAAAGGCGATTGCTGAAATAACCATGAATACTGCTAAGAAGGTGATCACCGTTCTTCCTAATTCTTTTGGTTTGGAGAACAATGGCTCCACTGCTGCTGTGGAGGATTTTAATGCCGATGCAGGTGCCGCAGGTGTGCAGGTGAAAGAAGTGAAAATAGATAGCAAGGACGGAGAGATTCCATTGCCGGAGGCTGAATTGGTAGTAAGCGCAGGCCGTGGCATGAAAGGCCCGGAGCATTGGGGACAAGTGGAAGAGCTGGCGAAAATCATAGGAGCAGCAACTGCATGCTCACGCCCGGTGGCTGACATAGGTTGGCGCCCTCACCACGAACACGTAGGACAAACAGGCATCACCATTCGCCCTAATCTCTACATCGCCATCGGCATCAGCGGAGCTATACAACACCTTGCCGGTGTGAATGGAAGCAAGACCATAGTGGTGATAAACAAAGACCCCGAGGCACCCTTCTTCAAAGCAGCCGACTATGGTATAGTGGGCGATGCATTTGAAGTATTGCCAAAAATTATTGAAGGCGCCAAACAATTCATTGCGAGTAAATAGAACCTTGTATTTGCAAAGGCCGTTCATGCGGCCTTTGTTTTTAGGTGTTCGTTTCAGCCTTTGCTCTTATTATTTTCGTTCACCTGTTTTTGGAAAAACGGAAATGACAGGACATAGCGTGAAAGACATCAGTGCAGAAGAAACCAGTACATGAACCAGAAGAAAATAGAACTTCAGATAGCTGATATAGCTCCGAGCGGAAGCACCAGCGGAGCTTATGCCATGGTGCTTGCTGAAGTGGACGGCAACCGCAGGCTTCCCATAGTAATAGGTGGTGCCGAGGCGCAGGCCATTGCCATAGAGTTGGAAAAAATGACTCCAAGCCGCCCGCTTACACACGACCTTTTTCGCAGCCTTGCACACGCATTTGCCATAGAGGTGGACGAAGTGCTTGTTTACAATCTGGTAGAGGGCATCTTCTTCGCCAAGGTAATAGCCAGTCTGAATGGCCGCAGTGTGGAGATAGACGCACGCACCAGCGATGCAGTAGCCATCGCAGTGCGATTCAACTGCGCCATCTACGCTTACGAGTTCATATTGGAGCAAGCAGGCGTAAGCAGCGAAGAAGCTTCGCAACATTTAGAAATGGAAGAACCGGACATAGACCTGGAAGAGATAACCACACCGGTAGACACCACCAACATGAACTTAGATGAATTGCACCGCCAATTGGACAACGCAATAGAACACGAGGACTACGAAAAAGCCACACGCCTGCGTGATGAGATAAATAAGAGAAAGACCAAGTGAGCCTCACCACTTTGCCATGATTACAATTCATAACTGAAAGTCTTTGACCCGCTGGCATTCTGAATATGTCCGTGAGTGGAGCATTGCTCACCATCAATGCTGAGGTGGCGTGTTGGGTGGTGAACAGGAATACTGTTGAAGTTGGGGACACTACTTCAAAGTGATTTCGATTGCATAGTTGCTGGTATCAACTCTCAAACAACCCATACTCCACTTCTTCCATCTCGTCCAATTTTTCTATCACCTCGTTGGTTAAGTTCAGTTTCTAATTCTACAAATACTGAACTTATGGAAACCGTTTGTAAATGTCCTTTCGTGTTGCTATTGCTGCTACAATGCAATTATCTGCTTTAATAAAAACACCAATGCGAAAGTCTCCTACTCGTATGCGATAAGCTGTTTTGTGTCCCTTTAACTTCTTTATGTTTCGAATGGAACGCACACCATCTGCATTTATAAGCCCTTGCACCGATTCGGCTACTTCCCGTTTCAATCGTTCGTCTTTTATCTTATCTAATGAACGTTCGAAGGCTTTAGTAAAAACCACATTCATCAGAGTCCGAGTTTTGACAAAACGTGATTGGTATCTGCCATACCACCTCGCATTGCTTCTTCCATCATTGCCAGCAATGCTTTGTCTTCCAAAGCTTCAAACTTTGCATTTGTCAAAAACTGAAGCGCTCTTGATTTGCGAGACATTCTTCTCAGAGCAGTCAATAGTCTTTTTCCTTCGGGATTGTTGTCTTCTATTTGAATGATATGTACCATGGTATTGAATATGAATGCTGCTAATGTATGAGACATAAGCAGCACTGTTTAATTTGTTAGAATGAAGTTCTGTTTGATAAAAGGTTGCAAACATTCTGCGTTTCTTTCAATCAGATTCCTGACTTTCAACTCTCAAACAACCCATACTCTACTTCTTCCATCTCGTCCAATTTTTCTATCACCTTGTTGGTTACGTTCAGTTTCTGAAACATACCAGCAGGCATTTTCAAAAAGCCATCATCGGTCATCACCTGCATGCGCACTTTGGTTTTGCCGCCCTGGTTCAGCGTGGCTGCTATGCGTTCCACCAATTGGTCGTTCAGCTTGTCGAGCGATACTACTATGTCTAAGTAGCGCCCCAACTTCTCCCTTACTTCAAAGAGAGGTTCCAGCCTGTTGATGCGAAATTCGAATCCATTTGGCTCGCCATTCCATTTGCGCTGTTGCACCTTGCCAAGCACGAACAATTTCGCACCGTTGAAAAGCAGGTGTTTGTATTTCAAATAATCTTCACCAAAGAGTACAAACTCTTGTTGTGCTTCGTAGTCTTCCAGCTTAAAAGTACCGAATGGCTTGTTGCTGGTGCGTGCTATCTTTTCCTGAAAGTCCATCACTGTACCGGCCAATTTCAAATCGCGGCCATGTTGCTGTTCCATGTTTTGCAGCAATGCCATGCCACCCGGTGTGCAGAATGATTTTATCTCAAGTGCAAAATCATCCAGAGGATGACCGCTGATGAACATCCCCACCACTTCCTTCTCTTTGGATAGTTGTGTCATGGTGTCCCATGGCTCCACACGGGCCGGCTGAGGCTCCACTATCACCATCGCATCCTCTGCGCCAAAGAGCGAAACCTGGTTTGTGTTTTTGCTCTCACGCACTGATGATGCAAACTTCACAAGTGTTTCTGTGTATGTTTCATTCTTACCATCTGGTAAAAAATATGCAGCGCGTGTGATGCCAAATGAATCCAGTGCACCGGCAAGTGCAAGGCTTTCAATAGTCTTTTTGCTTGTTGCTTTCGCATCTACCCGCTGCAAAAAATCGAAAACGTTTTTGAATCTGCCATGCTGCTGTTCCTCTACTATACTCTCTACTGCACTCTCTCCCACGCCCTTCACTGCTACAAGTCCGAAGCGAATTTCGCCTTTGGCATTCACCGCAAATAGTGATTTCGATTCGTTCACATCAGGGCCGAGCACGGGTATGTTTTGCTTTTTACATTCTTGCATGAAGAAGCCCACCTTCTTTATATCGCTCATGTTGTTGCTGAGCACTGCGGCCATGTATTCTGCGGGATAGTTCGCCTTGAGATAAGCCGTTTGGTAAGCAATCCAGGCATAGCAAGTGGAGTGCGACTTGTTGAATGCATAACTTGCGAATGCTTCCCAGTCGGTCCATATTTTCTCCAGCTTATCTAATGGATGTCCTTTGCCGGAAGCACCTTCCATGAACTTGCCTTTCATTTTATCCAGCACGTCTTTCTGCTTTTTACCCATCGCTTTGCGCAGCACATCGGCTTCACCTTTGCTAAAGTCGGCCAGCTTTTGCGAGAGCAACATCACCTGTTCCTGATACACTGTGATGCCGTACGTTTCTTTCAAATATTCTTCTTGTGCCGGCAAATCATAGGAGATGTTTTCCAAACCATTTTTTCTTCGCACAAAGGAGGGAATGTATTCCAGCGGCCCCGGACGGTAGAGTGCATTCATCGCTATCAAATCATCAAACACGGTTGGCTTCAGGTCTTTCAGGTACTTCTGCATGCCATCACTTTCATATTGGAAAATGCCAACTGTGTGTCCGCGTTGAAAGAGCTGATATGTTTTCTCATCATCAAGCGGTATATTGTCAATATCAATCTCGATGTTGTGTCGCGCTTTGATGTTGCGCAGTGCATCTTTTATAAGTGTCAAAGTAGAAAGCCCGAGGAAGTCCATCTTGAGCAGGCCTGCACTTTCTACCACACTGTTGTCAAACTGAGTACACCACATATCGCTGTCTTTCGCAAGGGACACGGGTACATAGTTGGTTATCACATCAGGTGTGATGATGACTCCACAGGCATGTATGCCCGTATTGCGCACACTGCCTTCAAGTATGCTCGCCATCCTTACCACTTTGGCTTCTTGTGTGTCTTGTTTGATGATGTTGCGCAATTGTTTCGCATTGCTCAAATCATCCCCGTTGAGTTTGTCACTCAATGTTTTTTCATCCCAACTGAGCACATCACTCAGGTCTTGCATGTCAGGCATCAGTTTGGCAATGCGGTCAGTATCGGGTAGTGGCAATTCGAACACGCGGCCTGCATCTCGTATCGCACTTTTGCCGCCCATGGTGCCATAGGTGATGATTTGCGCCACCATGTTGTTGCCGTATTTCTCACGCACATAATTGATGACTTTGTCGCGCCCTTCATCATCAAAGTCAATGTCTATATCGGGCAGTGACACGCGCTCAGGATTCAGAAAACGCTCAAAAAGCAAATTGTATTTCATAGGATCCACATTGGTGATGCCTATACAATATGCAACTGCACTACCTGCTGCTGAGCCACGCCCCGGGCCAACGCTCACATCCATTTCGCGCGCTTTGTTGCAGAAGTCCTGCACTATGAGGAAGTAGCCCGGATAACCTGAATTGGCAATGGTGAGCAATTCAAAATCGAGGCGCTCTTTCAATTCATCGGTTATGGTCGGATAGCGCTTCTTCGCGCCTTCATATGTAAGAAAACGTAAGTAGGTGTTCTCGCCACGCTTGCCTCCATCAACAACATTTTCAGCATCCAAAAACTCTTGTGGTATTTCAAACTTCGGTAGCAATACCTCGCGTGAAAGTTTGTAGTTCTCGCACTTGTCTGCAACTTCTATTGTGTTGGAAATGGCGAGCGGCAAGTCTTTGAAAAGCTCTGCCATAGCTTCGGGTGACTTCAAAAAGTATTCATCGTTGGGCAAGCCAAAGCGAAAATCTCTTCCGCGCTTACCTATGTATTTCTTCGGCTTAGAAACGTATTCCCCTTCGCGCACACACACTAATGCATCCTGCGCTTCACTGTCAGTCTTCTTTGTGAAGTATGAAGAATTGGTGCCCACATATTTCACATTATACTTCTCACAAAAACCAAGTATTACTTTGTTCACGTGGTCTTCCTCTTCAAGCCCGTGACGGTTTAATTCTGCATAGAAATCATCTCCAAAGTTTTCCTTCCACCACACGAATGCTTCTTCTGCTTTCTCATCGCCTTCATTCAAAATCTTCCAGGCTACCTCTCCATACACACCGCCACTCAGCACCATGATGTCTTGTTTGTACTTCAGCAAAGTCTCCCTGTCGATGCGCGGCACGTAGTAAAAACCTTCGGTATGTGCAAAGGAGGAAAGCTTGGCGAGGTTGTGATAGCCGCTTTTGTTTTTGGCAATTAATGGAATTTGAAAACCATTATCCTGAACCTTCTTATCACGCAGGTCGCGGCAGACGTTGACTTCGCATCCTACTATTGGTTTTACTTCTTGCTTCAATGCAGCACTCACAAATTGAAAGGCTGCCATCATGTTGCCATGGTCAGTGATGGCGATAGCAGGCATGCCCCACTCCTTTGCTTTCTTAACCAAGCCGATAACATCGCTGGTGGATTGCAGCACGGAGTATTGACTGTGGACGTGCAGATGAACAAATTCAAGCTGTGAGGGGTGAGTTGTGATCTCCGAGTTGGTCGCAACTACATCACTCACAGCTCGTGGCTCGTGGCTCGTGGCTCTCTCCTGAAAATTGGAAATGGTCAAATCAGGCGCTTCATAAACGACTGCTACAGCCGCTATATCGGGAACGCGTATCACACCAACTTTTAGCAATTCGAAGAAAGCTCTGCCTGTTGCACTTACATCGAAAGCCGCATCGTGCGCTTCTCCAAAACTCTCATTGAACAATTTCTGATACAGTTCAGTGAGTGTTGGCCATTTGTACTTGCCGCCTCTGCCTCCGGGCAAGGCGCAGTAGTCGGTGGCCAACTCTTTGGTGTCGAGCGATTTTTTCTCGAGCAGATAATTCACCTCGCCCATGCGAAGCAATTCGCAGCCCATCACGTGCAGGTCGAATTCTATGTTGTGACCGGCTATGTAGCTGCACTCATTTACATCTTGCAGAAAAGCGAGCACGACATCTTTCAGTTCGTGACCTTCACGCAGGGCGCGCTCTGTGGAAATGCCGTGTACTTTCTCTGCGTTGTATGGAATAGAAAAACCGTCAGGCTTTACGATGAAATTCTTAACACTGATGAGCTTACCTGTTGCATCGTGCAACTGCCAGGCTATCTGCACTACGCGCGGCCAATTGTCAAAGTCAGTAAGTGGCGCATTGTAGTTGCGCGGCAGGCCAGTGGTTTCGGTATCGAATATTAAAAACATGAAATCAATTTACCCCGTTGGGGTCACTAAGTGAAGCATTTGAAAATTTGAAAATGTGTGAGTGAATTCGTTTGTATTGCACCCCTCCATTTCAAATTGAATGCTCGAATGTAAAAATCTGAAAGGAGAGAAGTTGAAAATTGATTTCAACACACGATTGAAGGCCGTGGCTATATGGCAAAACAGGTTTTCAACATGGGAACAAGAACCCGCAATTCATCAAAAAACCCCACCACAAATGGCGAGGTTCGATGGAATCATTCTTTCAAATACTGTCAAGATATCAGCGCTGCTTCGGCAGTTATTTCTGTATTCAACAACTGGCTGATGGGGCAGTTGGTTTTTGCATCTGCAATGCATTCATCAAATTTCGCTTTGTCCATGCCGCTTGCTTTCACCTTCACTTCCAGATGCGAGTTGGTGATTTTACCTGCTTCACCCTGGGTTATGGTACACTTGGTTTCTATGCTCTCTGGAACCACGCCATGGTTGCCAAGTACAAATGATAGTTTCATACTGAAGCATCCGGCATGTGCGGCAGCTACCAACTCTTCCGGGTTAGTCTGTGTGCCATCAGCAAATCTTGAAGCCCAGTTGTAGGCTGTATTGCTGAGTGTTTTGGTTTGTGTAGTGAGTGTACCACTTCCATCTTTTCCTCCCCCACTCCATTGGGCTGTTGCGTGTCTTTTCATTTCTTTTCGTTTGAATTTGTTTGGGCGCAAGTTGCTATAAGCTCTGTCAGTCTATCCGCATTTGTTGAATCGATTCGAAGTAAAAGGTATTCTGAAAATGTATTTCACCCGTTGTTCACCTCAAGCCTGAATCCAACTCCATGCACATTGCTGATTGAAATATTTGGATCTGTGCTTAAGTATTTTCTCAGCTTGGTGATGAACACATCCATGCTGCGACCCACGAAGTAACTGTCATCACCCCATATCATGTTTGCAAGTATTTCGCGCTGCATTACCTGATCCTGATGCTCAGCCAGCAATTTCAAAAGTTCACTTTCCTTCTTGGTCAGTTTTTTTGTACTGTCTCCAATCTTTAGCAAATAGTTGGATGCATCAAAGTCGTACCTCCCTATTTTGAATTTGTTCTTTGACTTTGCATCCTCTCTGAACCGTGGGTTGCGTTTCAATATAGCTTTGATGCGAAGCATCAACTCTTCGGTGCTGAATGGCTTGGTTATGTAATCATCAGCGCCCAGTTTGAAGCCTTTAATTTTGTCTTCTGCTGTGTTTTTAGCTGTCAGAAAAACAATGGGCACATCGGGATTTACCATTCTGATGTCCTCTGCCAGGCTGAATCCATCCTTTTTCGGCATCATCACATCCAGCAGGCACAAGTCATATTGTTCTTTGTTGAATTGGTTGAGGCCTTCCTTGCCGTCTTTGCACAAATGCACTTTGTAGCCTTCCATCTTTAATGAATCCTGCACCACAAAGCCCAGGTTCATGTCATCCTCTACAAGCAGTATGCGTGCGGTTGGTTTCAGGTCTAAATCCATCATTTTATCATTTGAAATTTGAGTGTGAATGTGCTGCCATTACCAGGTGTACTGCGCACTTCAATTTTTGATTTGTGTGCTTTCAGTATTGTTTTTACATAAAAAAGTCCAAGCCCAAACCCTTTTACTTCATGCACGTTGCCCGTAGGCACGCGGTAAAATTTGTCGAATATCATCTTCTGATGTTCCGGCCTTATTCCTATTCCATTATCCACAACATGCACCCAAACCTCAGAGCCGACATTCTCTGTCAGCACTTCTATTTGTGGCGCTTCCGTGCAGTATTTGCTCGCATTATCTATCAGGTTATATATCACATTGGTGATGTGCACGCGGTCTCCTTTAATTGTATAGCGCTGCGCATTGAGTTTGTTGGTGATGTTTCCTTCCAGGTCGTTGATACGCACACGAAAGGTGTCTTCAGCTCGTTCTATTATTTCGTGCAAGTCCAACTGCTCAAGCTTGAGTTGCAATTTGCTTGGAGAAAGTGTAGCCGTTTCTAACACTTTGTCGACCTGATCTTTCAGCCTTGATGATTCATTCTTGATAATGGAAACATATTGTGCAAGCCGTCCGGGATTGCCGCTTATCTCAGGATGCGCTATTGCATCAGCACTCAGGCTGATGGTGGCTATGGGAGTTTTTAATTCATGCGTCATATTGTTTACAAAGTCAGCCTTCACTTCGCTAAGTCGCTTCTGGCGCAGTATCACACTGATGGTGTATGCAAAAAATCCGGCTATGAGCAGGAGCACTATGCTGCTATACAACCAGAAGTCAAGTTGCTTGAGTATGATGGTGGTTTTGGTTGGAAAAAAGACTCCGAAGTAGTGACCATCAGGTTGAAATTCCTTCAGGTTGTGGATTTGCTGTGCATGTGTGCGCTCCTTACCTGTATCGAACGAAATGCGGCTGCCAAACACTATGCTATCCGTAAAGCAATCATAAATTCCATATTCAAAATCATCGAGCAAATCAGCGTCTCGAAACTGATCCTTCAGCAAGTCTTCGAGCAAATAAGGTGGTGGAGTGTCGTTGATATTGGCAATGAAATAATTGTTGGCCACCTGCTTCACTGGTTCTGTGAGCGCACTGTCTTTGTTCATAATACGAATCTGCAACACCACATCGCTCAATGCCACAAACACGCGTTTGTTGAATTGCTGTTCTTGCAGATTGTAGGCATTGCGCACCCAAAAAATCTGGCCGGCAATGATGACACCCAGCGACAATACTGCTATCAGTACAACTATGATGATGGTGCGTCTGCTCAAGAGTTATTTGTTCTTATCTAAAATTTCATAAAAAAAAGACCGGGCGAAATTGTACTCACACCATTGCCCGGCTCCGAACTTAACAATTTGTATTAGCTGATTTGTGGTCTGTTAACAAGCTAAGTGCAGCAGTAAACAGTGCTGTGACTAATCATCAGCCCGGTTTACTTCGCGCTTAAGTCTGCGGCCCTGGCGCTTCATTTTGCGGTGCTCGTGGCCACTCACACTGCCATTTCGTGTTGCTCTGTTTTTGGTGCGGTGGTAGCGGTCTTCTTTCTTATCAATATCAGCCGCTTCTTTTCCGTCCAATTTGTTCTCCCTTTCCAGCTTGTCTATTTTTTGTTCGGTTTTTCTGTGTTTGCGCTGTTGCCTGCGTTGGCTGCGTTGTGCTTCTGCATGGCACCAACTAAAGTTCAACAAAAGGGTGATGATGATTGTGAGTGTCTTTTTCATGATGTTGTCAAAATTCAAACATGACGCCAAATATCAAGTTCCTGATTCAATAAATAGGATGGCAATTCAGAAAGGATAAACTGCATAAACCTGAATGCCTTCCTCTTCTCGATACACATATTGAGTGTCATGCGGTAATTGCATGAATGCATTCGCACCAAGCAGCGAAGCATAGTCGCCCGAACCATTGCCAACTATTGGAGTTGCTCTCAATACGCCATCAGGTTCTGGGGCCATGTACACAGCAATAAATTTTGTAAGGCCTTTGCTACCAACTGGATTTCCTGCAAACTCCACAAATATTGGAGTTGCACTTTGCAGCATGCTGGCCCTCAGCCATGGCAGCAGGTACCGTACTGCACACAAGTGCGTACTCACCGGATTGCCCGGCAATGCGAATACTGTAACGTGCCCCAAAGTTCCGAACCACATCGGCTTGCCCGGTTTCTGCGCTATGCGATGGAAGTGCTCTTTCACTCCAAGTGCTTGCAAAACTTTTGGAATCAAATCAAATTTTCCTTTGCTCACACCTCCGCTCAGTATCAACACATCATTCTCTTTCAACCTTGCTTCAAGTTCTTTTCTTATCAGCTCTTCATCATCAGGAATGTGACTTTCAGTAGCAGCTATACCAACTTGCTTCAGCATTTGCTGCAATAAGATGACATTGCTCCTGCGTATTTGATATGGCAATGGCGTAGCACCAACATCTACTAACTCATCACCTGTACTAAGCACATGGACTCGTGGATGGGTGGCCACCATTACCTGCAACAGACCTTGTGATGCAAGTGCTGCTATGTGCAATGTGGTGAGCAATATGCCGGGCTTCATCAACTCATCACCCATGCGTTTGTCTGCTCGTTGCTTGTGTATGTTTTGCCATTGCTTGTGTGGCTTTTTCAATATGCTGCAAGTGTTATTCGCCACCCGCACATCTTCGTATGGCACTACCACATCAGCTCCAACCGGACACACCGATCCGGTCATTATCTCTATGCAATGCGCATTTGCAGTTAATCTAATGGCAGGTTCTCCAGCGCGTTGCATTGCACTTATGGCAAATTGTTCTGTTCCCGCCTCTATGTCTGCATACCGCATGGCATATCCATCCATCATCACTCTGTCAAATGGTGGCAAGTCCGCAGTGCATCTAAACAATTGCATGAGCACACGGCCACATGCGTTTTGCAGGCTCACCATTTCCTGTTTCGGAATGAAAAGATGCTGGAGAATTATTTCTGTCGCTTCATTTGGTGTGAGCATGATGCAAAGATGCTGTGAACCGGAAGTGTAACGGGACATTTGACTGCTTACAACTTTTCGCTGTACAGAAATTTCTTTTGTGAACTTTCGAATGGTCGGTAGATGTAATAAACTCGGCCATTGTTCAGCTTAAGATTTTCCGCATAGCGGTAAGCAAGCTTGCGCACATGCACCGGCAAGCCTGAGTTCAAATCAATTTCGTTCAGATAAGTATATCCGGCTTTCTCATACCATGTATAGATTTTATCTGTGCTCCTGTCTTTGCACAGTTGTCTCCCCCATTTCATCTTGTTGTTCACATGATGGTAGTTGATCAGCAAGCTGTCTATCACTTGCTGTGACTGGTTGTATTTATACAATTTATCGTGCACATGGTCGAATATGAGTAGTGTATCGTTGGCCACAAACAGTGGAATATTGAGCGGCTGAAAGAATGGCGTATGAGTGAAGCCTGTCATGTATGCACTGTAAATTTCTTTGTCGATACCTGTCTTCACTTCCATTCGAAAAGCCTCCAGTTTTTGACGCGGGCCTAAATCGCGGTATTGTGCACGAAATCTTTGCATCAGTTCTTCATTTACCAAATAGCGCAATGTTTGGTAGCTGCTATCCGCGCGATTGTATGCCATGTATTCGAATGCGGGATAGTGCGCATTGTAGTTGGTGAAGTATATGGTGCTGCCAACGCTGTCTATTACCGGTTCTATATGTTTTTCAAACTCGTCCTTCTTCCATAGCAACAATTGAATAAGACTATCTGCGCATAGCACTTCATTAATTTTGTTTATTCCTTGCAGAAAAATCTCATCGAAATAACCGGTGTATAATGATGTGTGTTCGCCTTCTACATCCAGCCTGCACAGTTCATTTCCCAGATTATTTATATATACAAGTTGACAGCCTGCGTAAATGGTTTTTGCAGACATCTCCTGTCTTTTCCATCGCTCTTCTTTGATGCAAGTGAGCAACAGAATGCCGTCTTCGGCAAAGGCATAATCACAGACATGCATTGCTTTACTGCCCCACACCGTATCGGGTGCGCTGCTTATTACCACCTGTGGCAAAGCTCCATCAGCAGCATGCATCAAGATTTTTAGCGTTGTGTGGCGGGTACACAAAACTTTGCTTACGGAGGTTATGTAGTTTATATGCATTGCCTCTACCACCATGGTGTCAGCTATGGCATCTATTTCCAACTGAAAGCGGCCCTGATCATCGCATTGGGTGCCATACAGAGTACCGGCAATGCGTATAGTGCAGTATGCCACATCTTCGCCAGTATCGGCATCAGCCACTTGGCCGCTCAATGTGCAATGCTGGCCCAAACCGGGCAGGTAGTTGCTGATAAGCAGCACCAAAGAAAAGAACTGATATAGATGTTTCAAATTCATCACGCAGCGTGAAATGTATATACACCAAGGCTGCAAGGTTTTCATTTTTCATTGCAATTATCATGAGTCATCAGGTAGGCACTTGCGGGCTGGTACATTTGCATCGGCATATTTGCCCCATTCGCATTTTGCTCTATAATCTCCATGAATGAAGACCAGTTGAACCGATTGCGCCAACGCTTGAATGAGGAGCACCGGTGGCCAAGTATTTATATGTTTAAGTTCATTTTGCCAACTGACAAAGAGCGCATAGCTCAGTTAAAACTGATATTTGGTGAAAGCGCTGAGTTCAAAGAAAAACAATCAGCCAAGGGCAATTACACCAGCGTAACTGTGCGCGAAATGATGCTTGACGCTGACTCAATATTCGACCGTTACACCAAAGCTTCCAAAATAGAAGGCATCCTATCCCTCTGAGCGGATATACACGCCACGATACCACGATGACACTTTCCGAAATATTCCGATATGCACTGCTGATGACGTTGGTGCTGATGCTTGCCTACATTTTATACAAGAGAATGTTGCTCCTTTTCCGCAAACAAAATGTGCAAAGCGCAACATCAAATGTGGAATGCAACATGGAATGGATTGATGCACGACATGCCAATATCCAGCTCAGCATGAAGCATGATGAACATTTGAAATTAGAAATCTGCAACCACACAAATGCAGTGCAAATGGTACTGACTGATGCGCCATGCCAAAGCGGACCACATCAATTCAAGCTGGATGTATCGGCACTTGCCACTGGCCGCTATTACCTAAAACTTACCACACAGGCTCAGTCAGACTCGCAATATTTTAATGTGTCATGAGCAAACCTCTGCGTATTGTATTCATGGGTACTCCGGAATTTGCTGTGCCTTCGCTTGAAGCTTTGCACAGTAGCCAGCACAAGGTGGTGTGTGTGGTGACTGCTGCTGACAAACCCAGCGGGCGCGGCAAGCAGATGAGTCAAAGTGCTGTGAAGTATTGTGCTTTAGAAAAAAATATTCCGTTGCTTCAGCCGGAAAAGTTGCGCGATGAGCAATTTCTGAATGCGCTGAGTTCGCACCAGGCTGACTTGTTTGTGGTGGTCGCTTTCAGGATGTTACCTGAGGCCGTATGGCAGATGCCACCTCTCGGAACGATCAACCTGCATGGCTCGCTGCTGCCGCAATACCGTGGTGCCGCACCCATCAACTGGGCAGTTATCAATGGCGAAAAAGAAACCGGTGTTACTACTTTTTTCCTGCAACATGCCATAGATACAGGCCACATAATTCAACAAACCAAAATGAAAATTGGTGAGCAGGAAACCGTAGGGCAAGTGCATGACCGGATGATGCTGATCGGTGCTGAGACCTTGCTTCAAACTGTTGAATCCATTGCTGCGGGCAATGTTGCTACAACCACTCAGGCTGAAATGACTTCATTAGGCAACGCACTGAAACATGCGCCCAAAATTTTCAAAGAAGATTGTAAAATAGATTGGAATAAAAAACTGCATGAGGTACACAACTTCGTGCGCGGACTTCACCCCTATCCCGCAGCTTTCACTGAAATCAATGGCAGAGCTGTGAAAATATTTTTCGGTAAAAAAGTATCTGAACCTACAGATACAGAAGCAGGAACCATCCAGACCGATGGAAAATCATTTTTGCGGATGGCTTGTGCAGATGGCTGGTACTACATAACTGACTTGCAAGCCGAAGGAAAAAAAAGAATGCTTGTGGATGAATTTCTTCGTGGCTGGAGACCTTGATTAGTCTTTCATCAATCTGACAGCTCGCTGGTCATCTGTCAATATGAAGTATTGGCCGGGTGCAAGTTCTCCTATTGACACCGGGCTGCCAGGGTAATGCATTGTTCTAATGCAAAGTTTACCGCACACATCACATATACTTATCCATGTCGCATTTGGCATGTTCAGGTATATAAAATCTCCACTTGGATTAGGATACAAACTGATTGAATTTGATTCAATATTTTTCACACTTTCAATGAAGTCAATCTCGAAATTGTAGTCAACACTACAGCCATTGGCATCTGTAATGGTGACACTGTAGCTGCCTGCTTGCAGATCATCTATGCTCCAAACATCTTCAGCACCTGTTGACCACACTATGGTATAAGGACTGATCCCACCGCCCGCTGTGACCTGCGCAGTGCCGGGCTGATCTTCAAACTCATCAGTAATTTCTACTTCCGCATTCAGTGCATCAGGCTGTTCTATTTTTATTGTCAATTCATAGCTGCATGCATGTGCATCTGTAACCACCAACTGATAACTGCCAGCTAACAACTGAGTTGAATCGGACTCGAACCATTGCGCAGAATATGGCATTGTGCCGCCTGCAATACTCAATGTGGCACTTCCTGTATTTTGTCCATTGCACAACACATCACTGGTATTGGCCAATACTGAAAGTGCCTCTGGCTGGCCTATTTGCACTGTGTCTGTATAGAAGCAGCTATAAGCATCGGTGTAGTGGTAGTAGTAGCTGCCTGATGAAAGTCCACTCAGTGTATCGCCTGCGAAGAGTTCATTGTTCCACTGTATATCCTCATCAGCAAGAGAAGTATTGCTTATCTGAATAATGATGCTGCCATCCGCAGCACCCGCGCACTGAACATCGGTATGCTGCATTAGCACAAGTAGCTGTGGGGCGGCCTCCACAGTAGCTTCATAGCTACTGATGCATCCGAACTGGTCAGTTACATGCATGGTGTAGTTGCCCGGCAATAACAGTTCAGCTTGAAGAGAATTTGCTTCCAAATTGTCCCACACAATGCTGGTCAACTGAACCGAACCTGTGTTTTCAAATTGAATGCTCCCATTGTTTAGCCCGAAACAACTTGGCTGTTCTGCTACAAGCTCCACCTCTGGTAGCTGATACGTATGCACTTCAACTACTTCGGTGTAGAACAAATTGCCATTGAGTGTTTGCACAAGTGCGCGATAAAATCCAGATTCTGCATACAGCGTATCTGATGTTGTGCTATCACTCCACATTACCAAGTCAGCATCTACAGTAATTACTTGTGCTGTTTCGCCTTCACAAATCATGGCCGTGTTAGTAAGAAGTTGAAATGGAGCATTGGCACTTTCACCTTCTACAAAGTGCATGTGCTGGTCGGCAGGTATGTAGTAGTACACTTCCTGCAAGCCACGTGGCCATGTTATTACAAGCGAGTCCACATAATCGAGCGTTTCCAACCCGAAAATTTCTTTGCCGGAGTTTTGATTGAGATAACTCTCGCCACCATGCGTATATCGAACATACGTGTTACCACCTGCATACATTTTTATCAATGCTCCAAATGCATCTCGATTGCTCAGAGTGCCCTCCAATTCTATACTGAGCCAATGATTTTCACCACCTGTGTTTTCCCACAAATCACTTTCATAAGGCTGGTTATTCATATTAAAATAATCATAGTAACCATCATTGTTCACATCGCCAATGGCGTTGCAAAAAGAAGGGCCGAAGTCACCGGCTATTCCCGTTTCAATAACTCCATCATGAAAAGTTCCATCACCATTGTTCACTAAAAATGCATTTTGATTAGGCCCATAGTTGACGCCAGTAGCACACACAAACAAGTCTAACATTGTGTTGTTGTCATAGTCTATCCAATTGGCACCCCAGCAGAAGTCATATACCTGCACGCCTGCCACTATCCACACATCCGTGAATGTGCCATTGCCATTGTTGCGCATAAGGTGATTGCCATCAAAGCCATTGGTTACATAGATGTCGAAATCCTGATCGTTGTCATAGTCACCTATCGTACCTGTCATTGCATTTACATATAGCAAGCTATTGCTTGATGCCGTTACATTGGTAAAAGTGCCATTGCCATTGTTGCGAAATAATTCGTTGGTCCATGTATAGCGATCTACTACGAGATACAGGTCTTGCCATCCGTCATTGTCATAGTCGAACCACACTGGCTGAAATGTGGCTCTTGGATTGAGAAAAATGCCTGCTTCAATGGTGACGTTAGTAAAAGTTCCGTTTCCGTTGCCTTTGTAAAGTACCGATGCATATTCATCAGTAAGAAAGCCCGGCCCGAAGTAATATTTGGCTATATAGAAATCGAGAAATCCATCGTGATTGTAATCGGCCCAAGCCGCTGCCTGATAAGCAAGATCCAACAGCTCCACACCGCTCTGTGCAGTAATGTCAGTGAATTGTAAATCTCCATTGTTTCTAAACAAAAGCAAAGAGCCGTTGTAGCGTGAAATGAACAGGTCGGAGTCTCCGTCATTGTCCCAATCCACCCATTGCAAATTTTTCACTTGCTTGTTGCCCGGATTGAACTGGCCTAATGAAATTGATTGAAAAACGCCATTATTATTTACAAAGAACTGTGGCTCCTGGCTGCCCTGGGCTATGGTAAGGTCGTCCCAGCCATCATGATTAAAGTCATACATGCTACAGCCGTTGCCCCAAATGGTGCCCATGTTCACATTGGAAATGAAATGTTCGGCAGTAGTATTGACATACTGACCGAACACGCTGTGCGCATAGCCATATAACAGAATGATAGTTAAGGCAAACCTGATAAACATTGACACGAAAGTAAAATGAATGGCGTGAAAACACAAAGCGAGTAATTGAACAGCACGAAAAAAAGCAAAACCGGCCCTCTTTGTTGAGGACCGGTTTTGCTTTTTTGGTTAATCCCATGTGCATTGCTGCACCGGATTTTCATATTTCTATGAACAGTGCTTTTTACTTGCCACCGTTCACAATCATTTGCTGGCGCAATACTTCATTGTCAGACTGAATGGCTATCACATAAGCGCCTGCGCGGAATGTGCGTGCATCTATCTGCCACTCGTACTGGCGACCACCGTCAGCTATTCCGTTGAATATGGCTGTTATCTCGCGGCCTGTTACATCATAGATGGCTGCTTTCACCTGCATGTCCACCGGTGTGCTGAACTTCACGGTGAAGTGCTGGTCAGCAGGATTTGGAAATGCACTGAGCAATGCCTGTTGTGGTACTTGCACGGTTACATGTATCACTTGTTGCTCCACTGTGACATTGCCACAATCATCAATAGTGCTCCACTGACGGATGATGTCATAAGGACAGAATTGATTGGTTTGTGTTTGTGTGTATTGAACTGTAAGGTCATCATCGCAATTATCATCAGCAGTTACGGCAGGCACAGCAGGCAGTTCATCACCACACTCTATGGTTATGTCAGCCGGCACTCCAATCAACGTTGGTGCAGTGCTATCCACTATGTCAATAATTTGAGTAGATGAAATAGTCACATTGCCACACAAGTCAGTAGCCTGGTACACTCGCAGCAGTCCTCCAAAACAATCGCCCGATACAGGGAATTCTTGTATGATTTCCACCACCACTGCTTCGCTGCAATTGTCTTGAGCGGTTACAGTATAAGTTGCTATCTCATCACACTCTATGGTAATGAATGGAGGGAATGCATCGAATACCGGAGCTTCTTCATCTATCACATAAACCATCTGAGTAGCTGATGAAGTGTTGCCACAGTCATCGGTAGCTGTCCAAGTGCGTATGATGCTGTATGGGCAGCCTTCGCCTATTTCCTCATTGTAAGTTACAGTTACATCCTGATCACAGTTGTCGGTAGCTTCTACAACAGCCGGTTCAGGAACCTCGTCACAATTCACAGTGATATCGATAGGTGCTTCTATCATTGGGTCAGTGCTGTCTGTTACAGTAATAATCTGTGGTATTGCTGTTTGGTTGCCGCAGGCATCAGTTGCTGTGTAGTAGCGCTTGATTTGATAGAAGCAATCTTGTGGTAGTATCACATCGTTGTATTCGAGAGTGATGAAACCTTCGCAGTTATCAGAAGCCCACGTCTCAGCAGGTGCAGGTATTTCTGTGCCACACTCAATGGTTACATCAGCAGGTACACCAAACAACTCAGGCGCTGTTTCATCAAACACATAGATGTATTGTGTATGTGTGGTGCTGTTGTCACAATTGTCAGTAGCTGTCCAGATGCGGGTAATCAGATATCCGCAACCCAACTGCTCAGTGTTGCTTTCCAGCACTACTTCTACTTCATCATCACAATTGTCAGAAGCTGTCAAAGCCGGTGCTGCGGGTACTTCATCAATACACTCATAGCTGGCATCATCAGTTACTTCATCAAATGTTGGCTCTGTTGTATCCTGGAAGTGGAAGGTGTAAGTGCGAACTGCACTGTTGCCACAGTTGTCGTATGCGGTAAAGGTGATCACCTCAGTCCAGCTATTCTCACATTCACCAGGGAATGTTTCAGTAGAGGGAACAATGGTTACATCTTCATCACAATTGTCAGTAGCAGTTGGAGCAATGATGCTTGGTGCAACATTGCACTCAAGTGTCAGCTCGAAATCTTCACCGGTCAACACAGGGTTGGTAGTATCCAACACGTGTATTATTTGAGTAACTGAAACACTGTTGTCACAATTGTCAGTAGCAGTCCACACACGTTCGATATCATAACCACAATCGGTAACATTGTTGATTCCGCTTGCTGCTGTCACATCAAGATCGTCATCGCAATTGTCATCAAATGTTGGTAAGTAGAATGGCTCATCCTCATCACACTCTATTGTGAGTTCAGCAGGAACACCTTCTACCACTATCGGGTCAGTAGTATCTATTACTGTGATGGTTTGTGAAGCAGTTGAAGTGTTGCCACAATCATCAGTTGCAATCCATGTACGGGTAATTACATAAGGACAACCGTCAGTAGCTGACTGGCTGAATGAAACCTGAACGTTGTCATCACAGTTGTCATCACCGGTTACCAATGGCACAGATGGTATGTTATCACACTCTGCTTCTGTGCTAGCTGGTACGCCAACCAATATTGGGTCAATGCTATCAACCACATGTATGGTTTGGTAAACGGAAGTGCTATTACCACAATCATCTGTTGCTGTCCAAGAACGCTCTATGTCATAACCACATGCAGTGATGTTGGTTTCAACTTCATTTGAAGTCAATGTCAAATCATTATCACAGTTGTCATCGAACACCGGGGTGTAATCAGGCACTTCCGTGTTGCACTCAATGGTGAGTTCAGCAGGAACGCCTTCTTCCACCGTTGGGTCAGTCACATCTATTACGGTGATGGTTTGCTCATGAGAAACGCTGTTACCGCAATCATCTGTTGCACTCCAGGTGCGGGTGATGATGTAACCGCATGTTACATCTTCAGTGCTTTCAATGAAGATTACTGCCACTTCATCATCGCAGTTATCTTCAGCTGTCAGCACATCAGCTGCAGGTATTTCAGTGCACTCATAAGTAGCATCTACAGGATAAGAAGACAACACTGGGGCAGTAGTATCCTCAAAGTGAATAGTCACATGGCGCTGCGACTGGTTCTCGCAGAAGTCTGTTGCAGTCCATGTGTAAATAACAGTCCACTCATTGGCACATTCACCAGGTATTTCTTCTGAATCAAATGTGATGGCTACATCCTCATCGCAGGCATCTGTAGCTGTTGGTGCTATCAGAGTTGGCGACACGTTGCACTCAAGGGTGAACTCTGTGTCTTCGCCACTCAACACTGGTGCCGTGGTATCATGTATGAAAATGATTTGAATGAACTCTGTGCTATTACCACAATTGTCAGTGGCTGTCCATGTGCGAAGCAATCCACCTGGGCAGTTGCCACTCACTTCTTCTTCGTTGTAAGTAATGTCCAGATTTTCATCGCAGTTGTCATCAAACACAGGATTGAATTCCGGCATTTCTTCACCACACTCTATGTCGAATGCAACAGGCGGATTGTTTATTACCACTGGTGCTGTTTCATCTACCACATTTATGGTTTGAACAAATATGCTGCTGTTGCCACATCCATCATTAGCTACCCAAGTGCGGGTAATTGTATATGGACAACCTTCAGTCATAGTCTGGCTGAATGTCACTGCAGGTTCGTGGCAATTGTCAGCAGCTTCTACATTGTATGGCGCTGGTATCTCATCACATTCTACAGTTATTTCTTCCTCTGGCACATTGGTGAAGTATGGGTCGGTAGTATCCACGACATGTATTACTTGACTAACTGTGATGCTGTTATTGCAATTGTCAGTAGCAGTCCATGAGCGAAGAATATCATATCCGCATGGTGTTACGTTTCCTAAACCGCTTATGGCATTTACATCCAAATCTTCATCGCAGTTGTCACCAAACTCAGGCAGGTAGAATGGCTCATCCTCATCACACTCTATGGTGAGTTCTGATGGAACGCCTTCTACCACATAAGGATCGGTTGTGTCATTCACGATGAATGTTTGCGAAGCCGTATCAGTATTGCCACAGTTGTCAGTAGCCGTGTAGGTGCGCACTACTGTGTAAGGACAACCATCTGAAGTAACTACATCGTTGTGGGTTACTGTTACATCGTCATCACAGTTGTCAGTAGCTTCCACAACCGCAGGCGCAGGTATTTCACCGCATTGTATGGTTGAGTTCTCCAGTTCTGTGGTGATTACAGGAGCAGTCTCATCTATCACAGTTATCACCTGTGAATAGATGCTTGTGTTTTCGCAGTTATCAGTAGCCACCCACGTGCGGGTGATGGTGTATGGACAACCATCTGTGCTGCTCTGTGTGTATTCTACTTCTACTTCATCATCACAGTTGTCGCTGGCTGTTACCTCCTCAGGTTCTGGTATCTCATCACACTCCACGGTCATGTTCTCAGGCATGTTGTCGAAGGTCGGATCAGTAGTGTCCTGGAAGTGGAAGGTGTAAATACGCACTGCGCTGTTGCCGCAATTGTCATAAGCTGTGAAGGTGTGCACTGTGGTCCACGCATTTTCACATACACCAGGGAATGTTTCTGATGATGGTACAATGGTTACATCTTCATCGCAGTTGTCAGTAGCAGTTGGTGCTATGATGCTTGGTGCAATGTTGCACTCAAGGGTCAACTCGGAATCTTCGCCTGTGAGTACTGGTGCAGTAGTGTCGGTCACTGTCAAAGTCTGTGACTCTGTATCAGTGTTGCCACACTCATCTATTGCCACCCAGGTGCGAACCAATTGGTAGCTGCACTCATCCACAGGAACGAAAGCTTCGTTGTATCCAACTTCAACTTCTTCATCACAATTGTCAGTAGCATTCAACACAGCAGCAGCTGGTATGTCACTGCATTCTACAGTGGCATCAGCAGGGGCTTCTTCAAGCACAGGGGCTGTGGTGTCTATGATGTTGATGTTGCGAACTACTGTGGTGCTATTGCCGCAATCGTCAGTAGCTGTGTAGGTCTGGTGTATCCAGGTATAGCAGTCATCAAATCCTATAGATGAAG
>JBJXFP010000021.1:0-4705 GCA_046155615.1 Flavobacteriales bacterium
TGCATGAGTTCATCATGAAGGCCTTGCGATGCGGGCTGAAAGCCCTCAAGAGTGGATGGCACTGCCTGGCTGCGAAAAACCTACGCACCAAGCCCTCGCCAGCGGATAATTTCTCAGTGCTTTACGATTTTGTGCCAGGTATGATGGCCTGCCTCATCAACTACTTGAACATGATAGACTCCAGGAGCCACTCCATTCATTGCAACACTTGTGAAATGAAAGAGCTTTTTATCCAGTAGGAGTTTGCCTGATAAATCATAGAGCCTTATCGCACCTGAGTTACCGGGCAGAACAATATTCAGAACTCCGTTAGCAGGATTGGGATAAATCAAAACACTGTTGACCTCTTCATTGATACAAACCTTTTCGGACCAGCAAATACCATTGGTGCTCACAGAAACGCAATATTGACCCTGCGCAGTTATTGCCACAACACCGGGGGACACTTCAGCAATTGGTTCATCATCAAGACTCCATTCAGTAAGTAAATCAGCGGACACCATCAACTGGCCGTCAACTCGCGCTATTTCTGTTAGTGTTGGTTGTGCTATTTGCACCTGCGCCAAACTTGTCATGTTGCAAATGGGGTTTGAAGTAATGAGTTGCAACAAGTGAGTTCCTTCAATTAGTGTATCAGTCAAATAGATTGGGTTCGTAACAGTCGGAGCGTTGTTTACTGACCAATTGTAGTTTACAATGTAATGACCTGATGCCATTGCGGTCAGCACATCACCTGTGCACAGTGCAGAATCAAGTATCGAAACTCCTATCAGGTTTTGACAATCGAGAATTACATTTTGAACATCGTTAGTGGCAATGGCCGGATTCAAATCGAAGTAAATATTTGCGCTGTTTGTAATGGTTTCTCCATGCGCAAGTTCCGGAGCAAGTGAAAATGAGAAAGTAACAAACCCTTTGCTCGCTGCTTCATCTAATTCTTCGGGCTGCAACATGATGTCGTGAAAGTCAAATTGCAAAAATCCTTCATCAGTGATGCAATAACTCAAATCGTGTGAACTTGAAATCAAATCGAAAGTGCTATAGTCAAGTTTCGATTCAAGCACATCAGTTATGCGAACATCCTGCGCTGGTGCATTGCCAAGGTTTTGAAAATGCACAGTATAAGTCAGTGTATCCGAGTTCAATATATATCCTGCTTCAGACCAGCCTTTGGGTGAGACCATCATCTCATTGGGATCATAGGCGCATAGCACCAGTTCTTGAATTGTTTGGCCGAAGTTCAGGCTGTCGCTTTGATAGTAAAAGTTCAATACAAAAAGTGAATCCATCATGGAAACCCCAGGGTGTAGAAATTCAATCTGGTAGTATTGATGTTGCCCTGGCAGCATCATTGCGCTTGGTATAGTGAGTGTATCTCCATTGATGCTGAATGCCGAGCCAATTGAAGGTAGAGGTTGAAAATTTTGAAAATCACCAACCAAGGTTAGCAAACCCGATTCGGGCATATTGCCATCATTGTGAAGCGACAGATAAACAGTGAACAAAGAGTCGGTGCATCCGAAATCTAACATGGAGCTATGGACATGTATGTGATGCTGACTATTAGTTGGGGCGAACCCAAAAGCAATGGTATCCGATGGTGATAGCAAGGTGGATATGTTATACACAGCTGAATCTGTCGTCAACTGCCACAATATGCTGTCGTATAGCGGAGTGATGATTCCGTCATTAGCCGAGCCTATATAGTAGAAGAAGCCACCTGAAGAAAAAGTATAGTTCATATCAGACGATGAAACCTGTACCGGAATATCCAGATAATAATCATTGTTGTTCATAACGGCATCTGCATTCTCATCGCCAAATACATATCCGTCAAAAATTTCAACTTCAGGATTGAAGCTTAGTTTTTCGTAGAAAATCTGGTTGTACAAATAGTGGTAAACAAAAAAATCATCGTTCTCTATGGTTGGCAGATGGGCCAAAGGGATGCCATCGAATGAGGCCTGCCATTTCAACTCAAAGCCCTCGCCCGTTTGCAGAGCTAGTATGTAGCCACCTGTGGCCGATTCATTCAAGCAATCGGTCATTCCGTCATCGTTGTAATCAAACCAATATGGATCTGACAATTCAAGCTGTATCTGGATTGGCGCATTGAATCCTTCACCATTACTAATCAAAATGTAACTAGGATCGTTCGAACTAACTAGAACGAGATCTACAAGTGAATCAGCATTGTAATATATCTCTTCTGCGATATGGGTATTTACATACTCCAAGCCCTGAGTCATTTCAGCATTCAATTCAAATCCAAGACCTTCGTTCAATCTGTTCAGGTATGCAGCACATCCGGTATTAGTTAAGCTCAGTATGTCAAAATCAAGGTCGAAGTCCAAATCATGAACAAGCATAACAATACCAGCAATAGGAGAATCCACCTGAAGATCAAAGTACGAATTTTCTGAACTTAGGAAAACCTTCGAATCTTCCTCAAAACTATAGAATACAAGATCAATAATGTCGTCTTGGTTGAAATCTGAGAAATAAGTTCCAATGACAGAAGAATTGTAAAAATCAACAGGCAAAGAATAGGATTCTACCGTGAATTCACCATTGTTGTTTGTCAAAAACCAAACACTATTATTGTCATAATTTGGTGTCAAAGCGAAGTCCTGATCGCCATCATCATCGAAATCCAAAATATTCAAGTTTAGACCTTCGTAATTCTCAAATATCAATTCAGGTTCACTCAGAATTCCATTCTCATTCCAATATACCGCTAGCGATGAGTAATACTCTTTGAATACAATTAAGTCTTCATAGCCATTTCCATCAAGATCAGATTGAAAAACATCGCGCGATGCGGAGTATGATTGGTCGTAAGAATGATTATTGTAATTTCCATTTTCATTCGAAAGATGTACTTGCAGCCTTCCCCCAACGCCACCGGTAGATAAAAAATCAACAAGTCCATCATCATTCAAATCAATGCGATCGCGCCACATGCCCCCAGCACCAGGCAATTGCAGTTCAAGGGTCAAATCAAGGTTACTATCGATATTATAGAATTCCCACCCATTTATATATCCGTTGATTGCACCTGTAAAGATTTCAGCACTAAGGAATAGCTCAGAGAACCCGTCCATATCCCAGTCGACTAATCTTGGTAATGAGAGGTCTGTGAATCCTGACAACACAACCTCAGCATCATTGTAATTGTAAGCTGGGCCTTCTTCGCCTAATAGGTAAACCAAATTATTAGGCGTGAATAGATAATCTTCAGTGATCATCGTAAAGTCAGGAATGTTGTCTTCGTTGATAAATCCAACCTGTCCAAAGTCATATTCATCCTGATAGAACAGAAGCAAGGGCTGAATGCTATCTCCTGTCCCATAATTCTTATACCAATGAGCATATCCACTATGAACAGTTTTCACCACATCATTCAGACCATCATGGTCCATATCGATAATGGTTATTTGTGGGGCATCATATTCCTCGCAGTATTCGGTATAAATCTCATCGAAAGTATAGCCGTCTATGTTGACGTAAAATGAAACACGATCCCAGTCAGCATAAACAAAATCCGGATAACTATCTCCGTTAAGATCAATAATGGATGGATATACATTCCCATTCCCTTCAATCACCACCTCATCTTCAAACACCAATGGTGCAACAGTTCTTAAAAGTCTCAGAATGCCTCCAACGCGAACGAATAAATCGTTGTCTCCATCGGCATCGATATCCACAACGGTATGAACCGCCAAACGTTCCTCATATTGGTATGTAGTAAATAATTGTTGGCAGGGTTCAAACTCACCATTGCCAAGACCTTTGGCAAAATAAACTGCATCGCTCGTGCTCGAAATGATATCAATAATGCCATCCTGATCCATATCTGCCAGTCTGGCACCCCAGGTGTAATACTGTGAATTGCTCAATTGAATTGAACTAGTCTGACAGAAAGCACCAAATGAAAAAACGGTAAACAATAAGGTAATAGTCAGTCTGGTCATTTTGATTGAGTATTTAAGGCCGATCAAAAGTATGACAACTTTATCTGGATAAGCACCATCCTCGAACAACTTAAGACTTGAAAGTAAAAGGTCAATAATTGACAACTCTTCTTCACGCAAAATTCCGCATCTCCACCAACTGCTCATACAATCCCCCGCGCTGCATGAGTTCATCATGGCGGCCTTGCGATGCGGGCTGCCACATAGTGGCCACGATGTGGAAAGCCCTCAAGAGTGGATGGCACTGCCTGGCTGCGCATAAGCTACGCACCAAGCCCGCGCCAGTGGGTGAGTGCACTCTTGGTGGCAGGGCAGATTCCACCTCCGCTGCGCTTCGGTGGAATGACGCGTAAGAAGGGGGGGTGCGAACTAAACCGCTCATCCGTTTCAAAAAATATTTCACTCAAAACTGAACGCGATCCATTGTGGGGTGTAATAGCCTCCCAGAATCACCAATCAAAAAAAAAAATTATGACACGTATTACACTTCTCATCGCGCTATTGCTTATTGGTTCGATGAGGGCCATTTCACAAAAAGAAAAGAAGGCCGAATCCAAAATAGAACAGGTAACTGTTTTTCTGCAAGGAGCACAGATAAAAGAGAAAGGAAAATTCACTGCTGACAAGGGCGTAACCAAGATCATCTTCGAAGGCATGGCTCCTGCGTACAATCAACAAAGCATACAAGTAAAAGGCAAAGGGGAGTTCATCATATTAGATGTGTCGCC
>JBJXFP010000023.1:0-16828 GCA_046155615.1 Flavobacteriales bacterium
TGCCAGCATTTGCTCCGTGCCCTGCGGCCACAAGCAGTTGCTGCCCTGGTTTGGTTGATGTCACTTCCATGGTGAGCGAAACCGGAAATGTGAATTCGTCATGCACGCTTGCAAGTGCTTATGGTCCTGGCCCTGATTGGGCTTTTTGGTTTCAGGGGTTGAGTGCCCCCAATGTGTCATGGCATTTTGATGGCCCGGCCTATCTGGAAGAGTATGGTGACGGCACCGCACATCTGTGGGGCACCATCATGAATGCAGGCAACAACACTTTGAAGATGACCGTTGACTTTTGGTTTCACAACGGCATGAACTGGGCCGCATGGAGCGCTCTTGGCCGAGGCTACAAAGACGATTTGCAACTTGCAGCCACAACACATGTAGATTGGAATTACTACGAGCTGATGGATGGATATGCCGTTGCCCATGGCATAGGCGCTCTTGAGGGCACACAACTCACTTTTCAGCACAAGCCATCCAACTATTACTACGGTTTCCAAAGTGGCATGGCTGCAAACAACAAGAATGCAAATGAAGGATTCAGTGGTTGGTTTTTCTTTGAAGGAAATTATGATGGTGAGCCTGTGAACGGACATGGCGACATCAACGTGGACAAGTCTTGTGAAGATGGCCCTGATGGCTGCGCATCCACTGCATACACGCAGGTATGTCGTGCAGAGGATGTTTGCGGAAATATTTCATTCCAGTCGCAAACTATTTATGTAGTAGATGATGAAGCACCTGTGGCTGATGATTATGAAACACCAATCTCACTGCTTTGCACTGACTATCTCGGCATCTTTATCACTGCCGCTGACAACTGTTCTGAAATAATTATCACCTATGTAGATGAAGTAATAGTACCGGGATGCAACGGACAAATCATCAGGCACTACACCATAGCCGATGGTTGTGGCAATACGAGCACTGCCGATCAGACTATCAACTTATATACAGAAGATGATCTGGCCTTTGTGAATTTTCCGCAAGACATGGAAGTGGGTTGTGATGAGATAGAAACAATACCTCTACCCGATGTGACATGGGAAGGTGGCTGTGCCAACGTAGAACTTAGTGTAATTGATAACACCATAGCCGGAGATTGTGACGGCAGTTACACCATTACACACACCTATACACTTACTGATGATTGCGGAAATGAAGTAACACAAACATGGACAATCACCGTAGTGGATACCACGCCACCTGTTTTCATCAATGTGCCTGATAATATTGTAATTGGTTGTGGTGATCCTGTGCCACCGGCAGATGTTCTCGCAATAGATGCCTGTTCTGACAATGTGAATGTGAGTATTGAAGCAAGCACGGAATACCTGAATTGCGGATACATTTTCACACGCACCTGGACAGCAGTTGATGATTGCGGCAACGTGGCCATGGTGAGTCAGACTGTAACTGTGGAGGACGACATGAATCCATTCTTCACTTATTGGCCGCCAAACATCACGGTGAATTGTGATGAGCCATTTGAATTGGACAGTGCGCTTTATGATGATGCCTGCTCGGCTACTACACTTAGTTTGCTTGACATTCCTCTTGGCGATTGCGCAGGAAGTTTTGTACGCGTGTGGCGTGTGTTTGATGGTTGTGGCAACCAGGCTGTGCAGAGCACAATGGTTACTAAAGTGGACAACACACCACCCGTGATGACCAATTTCCCTGAAGATGTAACGGTGAATTGTGGTGAAATACCAACGGTAGAATCAGCCGATATAGAATACACCGACAACTGTGGCAGCGTGAGTGTTGACTTCGATGAAACAACAGAACCATCTGAGTGTGGTAATAACATTCTGCGCATCTGGACACTCACCGATGAGTGCGGAAACAGCAGCGAGTGGATCTGGACCATCAGCTTGAGTGACAATGAACCACCAGTGCTGATAGGAGTCCCTGAGGATACGCAAACAAGTTGCGGACAAGACCTTGAAGATTCAGTGGTGGAAGCAATAGACAATTGCGATAGCGATGTGCAGGTAACATTGGAAGCCACCACCGAACCGCTTGAGTGTGGTTATCTCTTCATACGCACATGGAGTGCAACAGACAATTGTGGCAACACCGCTACTGCAACTCAAAATATTATAGTGAGTGATGAGGATTTTCCGGAGTGGACTTTTATACCGGATAATGTAAACCTCGCATGTGGTGAAGGTGTGAGCATAGATGATTTGCCATTGGCCGAAGCCTATGATGAATGCACTGATGTTACAGTGACCTATGAAGACGAAATATTGGGAGGTAATTGTGGTGACGGTTTGTTGCGCACATTCACTGCCATGGATGGTTGCGGCAATACCATCACAGCTACTCAACTCATTTCATTTGATGATGACGAGGCTCCTGTGTTTACCAACATACCTGATGATGTAACTGCACCATGTGGCACCGAAGTGGAATTAGAAACTCCGGAAGCAACAGACAACTGCTCCACACCTGAAATTACTTTTTCAGATATGCCAAATGATGCTTGTGCCGGTAGCTACACACGCACCTACACAGCTACTGATGGTTGCGGCAACACAGCACAGGTTAGCGTAAATGTTTACTTCACAGATGAGGACGATCCGACATTCACCAACACACCTGATGATGTAACAGTGGAATGCGACAATGTGCCAACAATAGAAAGCGCAGACATACAATACATGGATAATTGTGGTGCAGTGGAGGTTGAGTTTACTGAATTAAACACACCAAGTGATGACTGCGAGAATGCATACACAATAGAAAGAACATGGACTATAACAGACGATTGTGGCAACGCATCAAGTTTTGTGTGGACCATTACCGTGGAAGACAATTCTGCGCCAATGCTTTTTGGCGTTCCGGAAGATGACAGCATCAACTGTGGAGAGGAAGTTAGCGAAGCAGTAGTAGTGGGCACTGACAATTGTGGAGGCGAAGTGATAGTTATCCTAAGCGCTGAAACATTGCCTGCTGAGTGCGGACAAATTTTCGTGCGCACATGGACAGCCATAGATGCCTGCGGCAACACCACCATCGCTTCTTCTTCTACCACCATTGCCGACATCACACCACCGGTATTCACCTACATACCGGATGATGTACTTGGCGATTGCACCACGGAGGAAGGCGAAGAAGACCCGGACTTCGGAATGGCAGAAGCTGAAGATGAATGTGGATCAGAAGTCACCATCACATTTGAAGACACAGAGAACACTACTGAATGCGGCACAAGTTTCGTGCGCACATTCACAGCAACAGATGACTGTGGCAACAGTGCAACGGCAACACAAACCATCAACCTCAGTGATGGTATTTCTCCTGAATTCACATTTGTACCTGATGACATCAGCGTGCCATGTGGTGATGAATTTGAATTGGAAATGGCTGAGGCTACCGATGCATGCAGCACTGTGGAAATAGCATTCGCTGATGAGGCTTTTGTAAATGATTGCGCAGGCGGAATCATCCGCACATTCACCGCTACCGATGGTTGCGGAAATACAACTGACGTGAATGTCACCATCACCTACACTGACAATGAAGGTCCCGTTTTCACTTCTTTCCCTGGCGATGTGGAGGCAAGTTGTGACGACATACCTACAATAGAATCTGCTAACATTACCTACGATGATCTGTGTGGTTCCACCATAGCCATTACATCAAATGAAAACATTGTGGAAGGCCACTGCCCCGGTAACTACACACTGCTGCGCACCTGGACACTTACTGATGGTTGTGGCAACGAGACCACACAAACATGGACAATCACTGTTACCGACAACGAAGCTCCAGCTATAATCGGTGTGCCATCTGACATCACCATCAACTGTGGTGACGACATCACCGAGGCTGTTGTATTTGCAGATGACAATTGTGACCCCAATGCATCAGTGTCACTTACTGCCAGCACCGAGCCTAATGAATGTGGCTACATTTTTATCCGCACATGGACAGCTAATGATGCATGTGGAAATGAAAACATGGCATCACAGATAATAACAGTTGAAGACAACATACCACCGGTATTCACTTTCGTGCCCGGCACAGCAGTGATAGATTGTGATGACAACTTAGAAGAGACCTTGACTGAAGTAGCCGAAGCGTCAGATGAATGCTCATCGGTGACCGTTACTTATCAAGACATAAGTGATGTGCTGGGTACTGAGTGTGCCATCAGTTTCATCAGGCAATGGTTAGCCACTGATGGTTGTGGCAATGTAACCACTGCCAATCAACAGGTGATAGTGACTGATATATCAGCTCCTGAGTTCATTGATTTTCCGCAAGATGTTACTGTGATGAGTTGTGGTGACATACCGAGCATCGATGATGCGAATGTGACATACCAGGACAACTGCAGCAATGTAACTGTGGTGGTGAATGAAGAGGAGGAGAACTTAGGTTGTGCCAATAGCTACGTGCTGCACCGCACATGGACACTTACGGATGGATGTGGAAACCAGACCTCCATGACATGGAATATATATGTGGTAGATGAAGAAAGCCCGCAAGTGCTGGACATACCTGATAACTACACTGTAAGTTGTGGTGATGACATTGCTGAAGTAAACATCACCGCTATCGACAATTGCTCAGCAGCGGACGACATAGAAATTTCGCTACATGCAAAAACCACCTTCATGCCCTGCGGCTACATATTCGTAAGGGTGTGGACA
Source organism: Flavobacteriales bacterium (assembly GCA_046155615.1). GTDB lineage: Bacteria > Bacteroidota > Bacteroidia > Flavobacteriales_D > Sanyastnellaceae > JANNVZ01. Next base: position 4,665 of record JBJXFP010000023.1, read on the forward strand.
GTGACTGACGAGTGTGGAAACACCACAGAAGTGGTGCAGGAAATTACAGTGACGGATGAAGAAGCTCCTGTAATTCAACCCATGGAGGAATTCCAAATCTTCAATTGCTTTGAAGAACTGATTTTGGAAGACCCCATCATTACAGACGCATGTTCTGAAGTAACCTATACTGACGAACTGGTGCTCTACAATGATTATGAAAGCTGCGATGGCCAGCTATACTGGCGCATCATCACAGCTACTGATGGTTGTGGAAATATTACCATTGATACAACTGAGGTTATAGTGAACGACTACGAATTCCCGCTGCCATCACATTTCCCTGACGACATTACCACCTCTTGCGACAACCTGCCTGTGATAACAGTGGACATGGTCACCTTTACAGACAATTGCGACCCAAACCCAACGGTTGAGTTGGATGTAATAAGCAACCAAGGAGAAGGTGAATGCGATGGAGAATACAACATTGTATATACCTGGTTTGCTACAGACCACAATTGCAATACGGAAACAGTGACTCAGGTAGTATATGTATTTGATAATACCCCTCCTGTATTCAGCTCAGAGCCGAAAGACACTACTTTTTCTTGTACCGAAGTAGTGCCATTGCCGGAAATTGTAACAGCAATGGATGCATGCAGTGGTGCAGCGGATGTAATCTTTATTGAGACAGTGATACCCGGGGTGTGCGACAATACTTATGAAATACATCGCACATGGACCACAACCGATGATTGTGGAAATACCGCAACACATACACAAATCATCAGCATTGTGGATAACACCGCACCGGAATTCTTGCCTTTTGAGACAGAACTGGATCTGCCATGCACACAGATAAATGGCGTGTTCGTAGTGGCCATGGACGAATGCAGCAGTGTCAACCTTAGTTACGAAGATGAATTGATAGGCACCTCGTGTGATGGTGTAGTAATGAGAACTTACACAGCAGAAGATGCCTGTGGCAATGTCAGCATCGCGGTTCAAACCATTCAGCTATTCGATGAGGATGCTCCTGACTTTATCACCTTCCCCGAAGATGTAACGGTGGACTGCGGCAACATACCCACTGCCAACTCTGCCAACGTGGAGTATCAGGACAATTGCTCATTTGTGGAAGTAGAAATCGTAGAAGAATCTGTAGTGGGCAATTGTGTAAACAACTATGTGCTCACCCGCACATGGTTCCTTACCGATGCTTGTGGCAACATCAACGAGCTCACATGGACCATCACCGTAGTGGACAATGCAGCACCAACATTATTTGGTGTGCCTGATGATGTAACTATCGATTGCTCGGAGTTCGACAATTTGGCAAGTGCCGATGTTTTTGCATTTGACAATTGCACAGCGTTTCCTTCAGTGAGTCTGAATGCACAGACTGAGGATACCGAATGCGGATTCATCTTTACACGCACATGGACAGCGGAAGATGAGTGTGGCAACATCAACACGGATTCGCAGATTGTGACTGTTACGGACTTGTTCAATCCTGAACTGAGCGAATACCCTGCTGACATCACCATGCCATGTGGCGACCCCATACCCGATGCACCTGCAATTACAGCCACCGACAATTGTGATGATGACGTAGAAGTATTCTTCAGTGAGCAAGAAGTGGGAACACCCAATTGCCTTGTAGTTGTTCGCACCTGGTGTGCTACCGATTGCAGCGGCAATGAGGAATGTCATGTGCAGACTATAACACAAGAAGATGCGCCAACGCTTGCGCCCAATGCCAACCTCCATGTGAGTATGATGGCCAACGGCAACGCCACCATCAAAGCCACTGCGGGCAGTGCAGGCATGTGGACAGTTGACATGTTCGACCTCAATGGACGGATGGTGCAGGCCATCTACGCAGGAGAAATGCAAACCGATCAGATGCGCACATTTACAGTGGATGCTGAGAGTGTAAGCGATGGCATCTACTTCATCCGTTTCACTGATGGTGACGAAACGATCACACGCAAACTTGTTTTAGTGCATTATTAAAATATAAAGGAGCATTGGACACGTCCGATGCCACTTCATAACAACAAGAGGCCATCCGCAGGGTGGCCTCTTTGCTTTCTCAAACTGTGCCCTCAACCCTCGCTTGCCCTGATGTCTTTCACGTTCAGTTGCAAGGTTGTTCTTCCGTTGAATTCATTTTCTTCCAGATTGAAAAGAATATCCACCGCTTTGCCTGCTGCCAGATGCGGTGCCCAATTCCCAAGATCGAAGCCGATACCGTCAAGAGCAGGCGCTTCAGGTCCACTTTGCTTCAGATGCATTTTGAGATGCGTGCCGGTGTCACCCACCCTGCGCGAGTTGCCTGCATTCACTAATCCGCGCATCAGGAAGAGTGGGCGCATATTCTCAGGGCCGAATGGCGCAAACTGACTTAGCAGTCTGTAAAACTTTGCATCCACCTCTGTGCCGTTCATTTCAAGATCGTAGGTAATGCAGGGTTCAGGGCGCTTGTGGTTCAGCAAGCGGGCCACTACGGTGTCAAACTTTTGCCTGAATGGCTCAAAGTTTTCCGGTTTCAGACTTAGCCCGGCCGCCATGGTGTGTCCACCAAATTGCTCCAGCAGGTCAGAGCATTCGCCCAGTGCTTCGAAGAGATCAATCCCCGGAATGCTTCGGGCGCTGCCAGCCATTTTCTCATCACTTTCCACCAGCACGATGGCTGGTTTGTAATACGTTTCTACTAAGCGCGAAGCCACAATGCCTACCACTCCCTTGTGCCATTGGCGTCCGCTTACCACCGTGGTGTAACTGGTCTGATAAAAGATTTCATTGTCAACGAATTGTATAGCTTCATTTGTGATAGCCTTATCTAAATCCCTGCGTGTATTGTTGTTACTTTCCAAAGCAGGGCTGAGTTTTGCCGCTTCTTCAAGCGTAGGTGCCAGCAGCAATTCAACAGCCTGCCGGCCACTGTATATGCGGCCCGCAGCATTGATTCGGGGTGCCAGTATGAAGACTACATCGGCTATGGTCAGTTTCTTTTTCTTAAATGCTGACTGGTCGAGCATGGCCTGAATACCCGGCCTTTTTTGTGTCTGCAACTGCTGCATACCATGGTAGGCGAGTATCCGGTTTTCACCAGTCATAGGCACTATATCAGCACCAATCGCAATGGTTACAAGGTCTAAATAATCGTTCAGAATTTCTTCATCTAACCCTTGTTGCCTTGCAAAGCCCTGCAATAATTTGAAACCCACACCGCAACCACTGAGGCCCTTGTATGGATAGGTGCAATCCTCACGCAGAGTGTCTAAAACTGCTACAGCCTGTGGCAATATTCCCGGCTGGTGGTGGTCGCAAATGATGACATCTATGCCAAGTTCCGCAGCACGCTTCACCTTGTCAGCGTCTTTTATGCCACAGTCAAGGGTGATGATGAGCTTGAAGCCGTGTTCATGCGCATACTGTACACCAAGGTGAGAAAATCCATAGCCTTCGGTGTATCGGTCTGGTATGTAATAATCGCATTGTGCACCCATGCTTTTCAGAAAGGAGAAAACAACCGTCACCGAAGTGGTGCCATCCACATCGTAGTCACCATACACGAGGATTTTTTCATTGTTGTGCAGGGCAGTTGTGAGGCGATTTACGGCCTTGTCCATGTCCTTCATCAGAAAAGGATCATGCAGCATATCCATAACGGGCCTGAAAAAGCTGCGGGCCTGATTAAATGAATGGATACCGCGCTGCATGAGCAGTTTTGCTATGGCAGCAGGCACATTCAGTGCATCCTGAAGCAAGGCCGTATCAGCGGCAGCGGGGAGGGATTTGGCTATCCATTGTTTTTGCATGGGGCAGCGTAGATAAGGCAAAGTGCGTGTATGCTAAACATTCAACAACATGGTTTTAATCACTTGCAACCCTTTGGCAGGCCATACCGTCTCCTTCCAGTATTTTCGACACCTGTTCAAAAAACACAATGATCTAAAGAAACAGACAATGAAATTGAAACATTACATCTTAGTATTTGCAGTCAGCTTTTTGGGTTCCGTTTTCCTGGCCTCGTGCCTCAATGAGGAGAACCGCATACCGCCTAACTGCTATGATGGCATACTGAATAATGGTGAATCAGGCGAACTAAACGATGCGGGTTTTCCTTATGACTGTGGCGGCCCGTGTGAGCCATGCGACCACTGCCGCAACGGGCGTAAGGATGCTGACTTTGGTGAAACATGGATAGACTGTGGTGGTGAGTGTGGCGCATGCCCACTTTGTGGCAACGGTATTCTTGATGCTGCCAATGGCGAAATAGGAATTGATTGTGGTGGTAATTGCCAAGAGTGCTCGGCTCTTTGCTTCAATGGTGTGCTTGATGGGCAGGAAACCGATGTGGACTGCGGCAGTGTTTATTGCGATGCCTGCCCCACATGTGATGACCTTGAAATAAACGGCAACGAAATAGGTATTGACTGCGGTGGTGTGCCTTGCCCCAATTGCCAAAGTTCTGCTAACTGTGTAAATGGTACATGGCAGCAAAGCTCAGAGCTTTACACCGACTGTGGCGGTCCCGATTGCTACGATTGCGACACGCTATTCACCTGGGAGAAAGGTGGCGATGTATTTACCTGTCTGCCATCCGAAATCACCATAACACAAGTATCTGCAAGTGTGTTTGAAGTAGGAGCAGTCTCTACAGCAGGCGAAGCTTTCGGCTTCCTGATAGATATGGGAGGCGGAATAATAGCCGCAGGCACCAACGAGGACATTGACGAAACATCGCCTCTTCACGAAGCTGGATATTTCGATGGTGCTGTTAACTATCTCCATTCATTCAGTGGTTCTGATATGACAGTCAACTTCGCAGTGGTCCGCAATGTTTGGACTCCGGCATGGACTGTAAATCAGAACACCATTTTCGTAGGTTCATTCGATGGCACATTGATGAGCGTAGGTGGCGAAAGTGTGAACATTACAGGTTCATTCAAATTGCCAATGGATCAGTGATCATTTCACCAAAGGAAAAAAATAGAGACGGGCCAATGGCCCGTTTTTTTTTATTGCCAAAAAATGTTCTTCCGGCATTTGCCATCATCACACATTTTACTTTCGCCTTCCAATTTTATCAAAAGCAAACACCATGGAAGTACTCAGCCAACTGAACACACGCAGCAACCACGAAATAGACTACCGCATATTCGGTGAGGAAATGCAGTGCGTAGAAATAGAACTGGACCCACAAGAGACGGTGATAGCCGAGTCGGGCGCATTCATGTACATGGATGCCGGGGTGCAGATGGAAACCATATTTGGCGATGACAGCAACAGTGGCGGTGGTGGTTTTTTCAATAAACTGGTAGGTGCCGGCAAACGCCTGCTCACCGGTGAAAGTTTGTTTATGACAGCCTTCACACATGCTGCAACAGGCAAGGCGCGTGTCGCTTTTGCATCACCCTATCCGGGTAAAATAATTCCCTTTGACCTGAAGCAATTGGGTGGCAAAATGATTTGCCAGAAGGATGCCTTTCTGTGCGCAGCAAAGGGTGTAGCGGTAGGCATAGAATTTCAGCGCAAGCTGGGCACCGGCCTTTTTGGTGGTGAAGGATTCATCATGCAAAAATTGGAAGGCGATGGCTTGGCGTTCTGCCATGCTGGTGGCCACATCATAGAAAGAAATCTGCAACCGGGCGAGACATTAAAAATAGATACCGGCTGCATAGTGGCTTACACGCGCGATATTGACTACGACATACAGTTTGTTGGCGGTATCAAAAACACGCTGTTCGGTGGCGAAGGAATGTTTTTCGCTACGCTGAGCGGCCCCGGCAAAGTGTGGTTGCAGACATTGCCTATATCGCGCCTTGCATCGCGCATCATAAGCTATGGCGGTGGCCGCAGGAAGGAGGAGGGCAGCATACTTGGCGGCCTTGGCAATCTGCTGGACGGTGATGGCAGGTAATTTCAGATTTTCATAGAGTGACCATTATGTGAAGGGTCATGGGTGTACACGGCATTTCGGGCTACAAGCCCGATACAGTGAGTGGCACGGGTTACGCTGCGCTAAACCCGCGCCATCGGGTTGCGCGCACATAGCCCTAAAGGTGACTACTGCAATCCATTGCATTCCAGTCATTTCTCAAAGGCTCTTAGAGGGAATGGCAAAGGATGTGGCACTGACACTATAAACTGAAACGACCATGCAATAAAGGATGGCCATACTGCAAAAAGATCTGACATGGATGCAATACAAGAGGACAATATCCTTTTAACTTATGACGATAACTCCATGAGATATTGGGGAAAGTCAATTACTTTATGCTGTATCCTTTTAAGTTATGACGATAACTCAATAAGATGTTGGGGAAAGTCAATTACTTTTTGCAATATCCTTTTAACTTATAACGATAACTCAATGAGATATCGGAGAAAGTCAATTACTTTTTGCAACATCCTTTTAAGTCATTGCGAGAAGTCAATGAGATATAGGAGCAATGCAATGAGTTATGGCCATATCCCTTTAAGTTATTGGGATAACTCAATGAGATTTTATGGCGAGGCATTGAATGATGACCGGGGAGCGTTCACTGAACTCTGTCTTGCTTTAGTTTGGCTTTTTACTTTTTGTGATACAATAAATCATTGTTCAAATTGAACGGAAGAATTCGTAGAGAAGGATTGTGTTGGGGCCCTTTAGGGTCAAGGTGCGCGTGGCATATTGGGCTGCAAGCCACACGCATTAGGTGGTAAGGGTTATATTGCGTTGAACAATGCCATAGGGGATACCTTTTTTAACTGAACTTACCCGTTTCCCAAGAATGCCTGTAAACTTGTAATATGTAGAACTCTTTAAATGTATTTCTGAAGCAAGAAGGTCTAAGTGTCTAATGACCAAAATAATGAAGGTAATTTTTATTTCATACAGTCATGAGGATTGGCTTTTAGCTAATGACATTGCTGAGAGATTGATATCTGAAGACGTTCAGGTTTGGCAGGATCGTGTCAGATTACAGCCTGGTGATATTGTTCTTGACTCCATACAAAGAGGTCTTGAAGTTGCAGATGTCCTATTACTGATATACACCGAAGCCAGTTCAAAATCCTTTTGGGTAAATCTCGAATGGCAGACATTTCTGGGGTTGATGTCGAAAAATCCAGGCAAAATATTAATCCCCTGTGTGCAGAAGAAAATAGAAGTCCCCCCCTTCCTGAAATCATTCCAGTATTTGATAATTGATCCAAAGGAAGAGTTTCTAAGTACCCTTAGACTTAGAGTTTATGATAAGCTCAATGTCCCTTCAAGTTCACTAGCGCGACCATATATTTCAGTTGGAAAGAAAGAGACCCGTGATCATGTAATGATTGCTTTCAAAAGTCAAGAAGAATTCAGGTCAATGAGCGTTGAAAGAGTAGACCAATTCCATCGCGAAATAGCAGATGCGTTGGACTTGGGTCAAGAAATTACTCTGAAAGTCTCACGTGTCGTATCAGGCAGCGTATTTTTTGTGATCAATACGACAATGGACTGGACACTCAAACTGTTTTCATCAAAGTCATTAAGTCATTTTGGTAAAAAGTTTGAACTTAGCATCTGGGAAATAAGATTTAGAATACCCCAAACAGTAAAAACACCCTGGATAGTTATTGACACCTTCCGGAGTCATATGATAATAAGCGGAAGGAGTATTCCTGAGGAGGCCAACAAGTTTTACGAACCAATATTACAAGCGGTTGACATGCTTAGGTACGTTAACGGAATCAACAAATTTGTTATTCGTATTCAACTGGAATACTTTAATACGACAAGCTCACATAACATTCTAAAACTGTTCAAAAGCTTCGAGGAATTCCCCGTGCCTGTCACAATAGAATGGTATTATGAGGAAGATGATGATGAAAAGTTAGATGTCGAAGACCTTTCAAAGGAGTATAACGCTAAGCCAGGCTTCAAATTTGAAATTATCGACAGCAAGACGAAGATTGCCAAGGATGTGTTGCAATGACATTTGTATTCAATGAGTTATTTCCCATCAGACTCATCTGCCATGCACGATTTTGAAGCAACCTCGCTCCTATCATATTCATCACGCACAGTTGATACGCAATTGAAGCCAATCGAATAGAGACTCACATTAGCAATGCGTCAAGTTTCCTCACCAAATAATTGTCTATTGCCGTTTCATTATTCTCTTCCCTGTAGTTCAGCAATTCAGCAATGTCTATATCCTCCAGCACTATGAGATTGCCCTTGTTATCATTTCGAATGTCTTTACACTTTTTCATTACCGCATCCGGATTTTTCACCGAACGACAGACAATTATTCCAAACATTCCAATTCGTGAATTCAAGCGATTGGCCATTTGATCAATTTCTGGATTGCTTATGTCTTCGCTGTAGTTCTTACATTCTATCATTATTTTAGGGCATTGGATGTGATAAGTGTGATTCAACTCATGGAAGAATCCTGTTTTGTCCCTGTTATGAAAAACAATGTCAATTCTTTTCCTTCCTTCATTTACTTCTTTCTCTCTGTCTGGCATATCAGCGCGATTTCCAAAGATGTAGATCAGATTATCAAAAATAAGTTTATGATATTGGTGTGCAGCGTCACGTCCAGGAACAATTGCATTCAGGTATTTCATCCTTTCTTGAGCATTCAGATTTTTCTGCTCTGTTTTCAACTTAGGAGCCTCATTTTTTGATGCAGTTCTTCGCAACTCTGCTTTGTATTTATCCAAAATGTGGGGATGTTCCTTGGAGAATTCATATAAGAGCTTAACCGTCTTAGGGTACTTCTTTTTTAGGTCTCCTATTCTGACTACGACTCGGCCATTTCTTAAGGCCTCTGCCAATGCATCACCTGGATGCTCATGTTCCGCACGTAAAAACTCGAGTACGAAATTTCTATAATACTTGTCTTTGCTCAGCTGTGGCTCTCTTCGAACACTTCCGACTGGAAGAAGAATTTTAGCTTTACCGTTTATCATGGGTAGTTTGGTATAATAACTTTCAAACCTCAATTTGTTGGGGTCAAAAACATTATTGACTGCTACTCTTTGCGTAGGAATGTTGTGCTTTGCACATTGGGCTTGAGTAAACTCAACAAGTTTTCGTTTTAAGATGTTGGCTGTGATATCAGAAATCTTATCGCGGTTTATCCCTGGTATCATCAATGCACAATCTGCAATATCCTTAATATCTCCTGACTGGGCTGCTGCACTATGTTTGAAAGCGTTGAGTATTTCTCCTGCTTGAACTTCTCCAATACCCTTCCCACGTGAGGTACCTTTTGAAAATCCTAAAGCAACTTCGTCAACCTCGTGTAAAGCACTCAGAAGCTGCTTGATCGCTTTGTCATCATTACTCCTAATGCTATCCACTAAAAACTGGAAATATCCAGCGATGGCTCCTTCGCATTCTTGTGACCAAGAATCTCCTATTGCAGCTATACCATAAGGATCGAGAAAAAGACGGAGATCTTCATTTGCATATATATCAACAAAATCCAAATCGTCAGAACTAATTCCTAAATTGAAGTACTGGCTGAATTTTAGCGGCTGTGGTAATGGGGTTCTCATAAAATAGACAAGGTTGAGATTGGTGAAGGCTTAATGGTCTTCAAGCGTTATTGTGTCAAAAGTATCCAATACCAAAAAGTGTTATGCAATAGCATATTTTAATCCCCGATGGCACTGGTTTAGCACAATGTAACCCTTCTCCCCATGGAGCGGGCTTGCAGCCCGCCCATCGCGCAACATTGCATCTCGTGTGTTCATGTGCCGAGTTTGGAAACTTGCCAAAAGCCATCATCACCTCAATCATCTCCCACAATTTCTCCCTCCAACTGCACACTATCACCTACCTTTCAAGAAAATAAAAACAATCATGACAACAAAAAACAAAAAGCAATTTGGCGTGTGGATGGATTCGCAACGCGCAACCATCATAGGCAGAGAAGACACCGATGCTGGCGCATTCGCAGTAATAGGACATGTGAAGAACGAAGGCCCTCAGGGTAACTCCAACGAGAACACAGCGCACAATCATGAAGTTGGTTTAACGCATAAATTCTTTAAGGAGATTGCGCACATAATGCCCAATGTGGATGAGATACACGTAACGGGTACAGGACAGATACAGGAACAATTCATACACTTTCTTGCCGACACACCACAGTATAAAAACGCAGTGTCCACTGAAAGTACTTCCAACAAAATGGACGATGCGCAACTGCTGACTTTCATAGCGGAGCGTTTTAATTAAAGGCAAAGGCTCAGCTGTTTACTTCACATCCGCTGCCTGAATAAAGGCGACTTGATGGTATTCTTCATTGAATCCCCATGGAGCGGGCTTGCAGCCCGTTCCGGCACTTGCACGGGCTTGAAGCCCGCCAGCAATTCTCCATCATCCTTTCAACGGGACAACTTAGCAAAGGCCACTATCACATGCCCTTACAATTTGCCCTTATACAATGACTCAAGCGTGAAAATGAGGTCCCAGTTCTTGCCCCAAACCACATTGCCGTTTTTGATCTTGAATTTCCTGAAGTTCTTCAGGTCGCGGTAACGGTTGTAGAAACCTCTGTCCGTGCCCATCAGGTAATCTTCAAAATCAACATCGCGCACAGCACCATTGCTGAACCCGATAAGCAGGTGATAGCCGTGCAGGTACTTAGCATCGGTTACTTCTATTTCATCGGGTAGCTTCATACTTTTTTCTTGATTTTTTCGCATTTTACTTCCAATCCGAAAATGTAAACCTGATTCCATTTGGAGAGTATCTCCAAATGGTAGCGATGAATGAATCGTTCTGCCTCTTGCAACTCCTTTGATGTCAGCTGCTTTTTGCCCTTTACCTTTTTGACAGAAAGTTTCAGTCCGTCTGCGGTATAATGAAGTTCAACCTTGCTTTCTCTGTCTTGCTTTGAAACATGAACATGCACCGGCAAATGCTCGTTGGTGTAGAACATGAACAGGTAACCGAAATATTCAAAAATCTTAGGCATGTGGCAAATGTATCTACTCCCTTCATCAGATACCACCCCCTACCACTCATCCATTTCCCTCTCACCCCGCCCTTTGCTTCATCTATCCTTGCTGCGTAAATCCATACCATTCTTACAAACCCCCCAACATGAAAAGCATTGCACAAGTCGCCCTGCTGGGCGCGCTTACATTCGCCACCTCTTGCAGCGATACACAGCAACCAACCAAAGCAGCAAGAGAACTTCCACCATCACCTATGGCGAAAAAAATTCCTTTTACAATCACCGAACACGGTGATGCACGCACAGACAACTACTACTGGATGCGCCTGAGCGATGAGCAAAAGAATGCAGACGAAAGCGCACGCGACCAGCAGACAAAAGATGTGCTGGAATACCTGAATGCGGAGAACGACTACACCAACAAAGTGATGTCCCACACGGATGCTTTTCAAACCAAATTGTTTGAAGAGATGAAAGGCCGCGTGAAGGAAGACGACCAGAGTGTACCCGTGAAGGACAATGGCTATTTCTACTACACACGCTTCGAAGCGGGCAAGGATTACGCATTCAACTGCCGCAAAAAGGACAACATGGAAACAGGCAAAGAGGAAGTGCTGCTAGACGGCCCCGCCATGGCCGCAGGCCACGACTACTGGGCCCTGGGCGGCATGGATGTGAGTGACGACAACCAAGTGCTGTGCTACAGTGAGGATATTGTGAGCCGCAGGGTGTACACCGCATCTTTCAAAAAAATAGCTACAGGCGAGGTACTAAAAGACAAGATAAAAGGCATAGCAGGCAGCCCTGTGTGGGCCGCTGACAACAAGACTGTTTTTTACGTAGTGAAAGACCCCACCACGCTGCGCGAATTCCAGATATGGAAACACACCTTAGGCACCGAGCAGAAAGATGATGTGCTGGTGTTCGAAGAAAAAGATGAGGAGTTCTCCTGCTTTGTGTACAAAACAAAAAGCAAGAAATACATGGTGATAGGCAGCAGCCAGACCCTCAGCACCGAGTACCGCGTGGTGGAAGCCAACAACCCGGGCGGTGAGTGGCGCATCATACAACCCCGCGAGGAGAAACACGAGTACAGTATAGACCATTATGGCGACAAGTTTTACATCAGCACCAACTGGAATGCGAAGAACTTCCGCCTGATGGAAACAGCAGAGAATGCTACCACGAAAGAAAACTGGAAAGAAGTAATAGGCAACCGCGATG
>JBJXFP010000040.1:0-6301 GCA_046155615.1 Flavobacteriales bacterium
AGCATGAAGTAGATTGGTTCGCGGTAGCGCGCCATCAATTCTGCGTAGGCTTTCTGGTCTTTTTCGTGCAGTGCCCGTTGCACCAGTTTATAGTCGTACTGGCCTTTCTCGCTGAGGTGATCTATCAATTCCATTTTTGTTGTTTTCTAATCAGGTTAGTAAGGTACAAGCCAAGGTTCAATACATGCAGGTAGGGTTCAAGTATTGGTGCCAGCCATACTAAGTCTTTGCGCATAGCCAGGCGTGTGGTCACTTTGTGCAATGTAAAGAGTAGTATGATGTAGCGTAGCAGCAGCACACCACTTAGTATCAACACGGCAGTTTGAAAAACAATAGCCAGTGCGAGACCTGCATACATAAGCAGAAAAGTGGCGGGCCATATGGCCAGCATGCGTTTGTGTGCTGCCTTGTAGTGAGGTGTTGTGGTGAGGTGTCTGCGTTTTTGCCTGAACCATTGGTTCCAGCTTCTTTTGGGTTCGGAGGTGGTGTGTGCTTCAGGAGTCACCACCACCAAAGTGTTGCGCGATGTAGCTACCTGATTTATGAAGAGATCGTCATCGCCACTGGCTATGCTGTAATGGTTGCGAAAGCCGCCCACTTTGAAAAAAGCATCTTTGGAATAGCAGAGGTTGCGACCTACACCCATGTATGGTTTGCCAGCTTTTGCAAAACCGATATAGCTGGCAGCAATCATCAGTGTGTCAAAGCGGATAATCTTGTTCAGCCATCCGGGATAAGCACGATAAGGTGACACGCCCAGCACTATTTCATGCTGTTCATTTATCTGAGCAGTCATTTGTCTAATCCAATGGTTGCTTGTGGGCACGCAGTCAGCATCGGTCAGCAATATGATGTCGTGCTTTGCGGCTTTGATTCCGAGTGTAAGTGCGAATTTTTTGCCCTGCATGTTTTGTTTTTCTTCATCCAGATTCACTACATGCAGGTTGTTGTACCTCACTTGCAATGCTTTCAGAATTCCCTGCGTGTCGTCCCAACTGCTGTCATTCACCACCACTACCTCAAAGTTGGGATAGTCCTGCTCCATGATGGCAGGAATGTGTTCAATGAGATTTTTTTCTTCATTGCGCGCACTGATTACGATCGAGACAGGTTTGTGATTGTTGCTTTCTGAGTTGGTTTTTTTCGCAGCTTTCAGGTAATAGCCAAGCAGGTAAAACACCTGAACTAACCATGCCAACAGGAACAAAGCTCCCCCCGATACCCCCCAGATGTTTTCTTGTAAATATTCTATCATTTGCGGATGAAAAACGTGCAATGAATCAGGCGCAAATTATTTGCATAGCAAGGCTTCCGAAAGAAAAAGGCCGCTCTAAGCGGCCTACTTATTCACATGCTTTTTAAGAATTTGCAGAGATATATTCAGATGATTTTTCCGAACTTCAATACTTATAGGTCAGTTTGTTGACCATATCGCCATCTATTATGAGTTTGATGGTGTTGGTGCCATCGCTGCGTATCGTTCTCAGGTCAAATGCTATTTGTGTATTCACCAGAGAGCGGCAAGCATCGTCTTTATTATCATGCTCCACATACAGATTGAGCTGTGGTGGCATGGTCTTCAGCCAGTGCATGTGCGTGTTCAGGGTAAATATGTGGTCTTCGCATCCGCCACTGTACTGCACCTCTAGCCAGAGTGTATCGCCACTTATGCGCTGACTCATCAGGCTAAATGGATCAGTGCTTTCAGGCTTTATGTATTCTGAGTTGATGTTGATCTGAAGCAATTTATGTTTTGCATCGGCACCTGCCTTTTCTTCTGGTTTGCCGGATTTGTTGGTTTCCGTTTGTACAGTATCCTTTTGCTTACAGGTGCCAGCCATCATTACCAAGGCGAGCGTTACGGCTAATATCAATTTGTTTTTCATAAATGATTGTATAGTGGTCAAATGTATGTGAGCGTGCATTAGTAAGAATGATGCCACATGTGCGGTTCATACATTCGCATCATGGTAGCATTGTATGTAGTTATCGGAGTTTTGGCGGGCATTGTAGTTTGTTATCTGTACATGTCCCTGCGCACCCGGCAGCAGATAGATGCAGGCGTGCAGGAACATGCTGTGGTGCATCAGTTGAGAAAAAATTTGGAAGAGGCACAAAATGAACTGCGGCAGTTGCGGCATGAGAAAGAGCAGGCTACTTCCGCACTGGCAGCCAAAGACGAAGCCTGGAAGAATGCGCAAGAGAAATTAAAGAATCACAAGGATGAGCTGGGAGAACTGAAAGTACAGTTTCAGAAAGAATTTGAAAATTTAGCCAACAAAATATTTGACGACAAGTCAGAAAAATTCAAGCAGCAGAACCGCGACCAGTTGGATGTAGTGCTCAATCCATTCAAAGAAAAACTGCGCGATTTCGAAAACAAAGTGGAAAAGGTATATAGCGAAGAAAACAAAGAGCGCATAAACCTGAAGGCAGAGCTTAAGCAACTCTCAGACATGAATAAACAACTGAGTGCCGATGCCAACAACCTGGCTGGTGCGCTGAAGGGAAGCAACAAGAGCCAGGGCAACTGGGGCGAGATGATACTAGAAAAAATATTGGAGCGCAGTGGACTACAACCCGGAGTGGAGTACGAAACCCAACTGACAGATGAGAACATAGATGGCGAACGCATAAGGCCTGATGTGGTGGTAAACCTGCCTGATAACAAACACATCATCATTGATTCCAAGGTTTCGCTGGTGGCCTACAACGGGTTGTCGGCAAGTGATATTGAAGAAGAAAAAGTGCGTTACCTCAAATTGCATACAGACAGTATACGAGCGCACATCAAAGCACTTAGCGAGAAGAACTATCCGACAGCCAAAAAACTTACAGCACCCGATTTTGTTTTACTCTTTATGCCAATAGAAGCCGCATTCAGTGTAGCCATGCAGCATGACAGTGAATTGTATAACTATGCATGGGATAGAAAAGTGGTGCTGGTATCACCAACTACTTTGCTTGCAACACTGCGTACTGTGAACAGCATATGGACACAGGAAAAAAGAACACGCAATGCAGAAGAGATAGCACTGGAAGCCGGCAAACTTTACGACAAGTTTGTTGGTTTTGTGGACGACCTGATAACCGTTGGCAAACGAATGGACAGCGCAAAAGAGTCTTATGAAGATGCAATGAAAAAACTTTCAACAGGCAGTGGCAACTTAGTGAACAAAGCACAGAGCATGCGCAAACTGGGTGCGAAGACAAGCAAAGAAATAAATCCGAAATTGGTTGAACGTGCTGAGGCTGATGACAAACTTTTCTGACCCGATGATGCTGCAAGTAAAACATAGAAGATACACTTATTGCTTGTGGGTAACGTGTGTACTCATGGCAGCAGCGTGCACCTTCACATCGCCAACACAGAGCGGTAGCTACAAAATGCTGTATGATTACCAAAGCAGTGTGTTGCACCCCGAATTTTTACTCTACCATCATCAGGATGACAGCAGTACATTGTGGTTTCGCATCCACACCTCAGAGTTACTTTATACACGCGCTGCAGCCGATGCACCATTCCTTAGCAAGTTCAGACTAAGCTGCGCTACCTACAAGCAAGACGGACAATTGCTCGATACCACCGGTACTACAATTATTGATTATGCACATGACGGTGCGGGTTGGCTCACAGGCAGTGTCGTGCTGCCCGTAGACACAGGCCTTACCAACATGGTAATTACCTGCGCTGATCTGAAACGAAGCACTGAGACCATCAGTTATTTGCGCAGCGACAAGCAGAGCACCTACACCGCGCAGAATTACCTGCCTACTGATGCACACACCGGTGAGCCTCTGTTCGGATCGTTTGCCGGTGAAAATCAAGTGGTGCGAATAGAGTCAAATCGCAATGCAGCGAACAACGACTTTTATATAGGGCAATATGACCAGGAGATAAAACTACCGCCACCACCATTCAGCACGAGCACACCGGAGATGCCTGATTTGTCAAAGACCACCGATGAAATTTGGGATACCGATAGCGCAAGCAGTTACCTCTTTCTTGCCTCGCAGGGCTTGTACTTCATCAGCAACGATCCGCTGCGTAAACAAGGCGCGGTGCTACAGGCAGCTAACGATTTTTTTCCGGAGGTAAAAAGTACAGATCAACTGCCTGCACCCTTGCGATACATCACCACCAAAACTGAGTTCGAAGACATACGCGAAAATTACTACCCAAAGAAAAAGGTGGACGACTTCTGGCTGGAGTGTGCAGGCAGCAAGGAGCGCGCGCGCGATCTCATCGGCATTTACTACAACCGGGTGCAAGAGGCCAACTACTATTTCAGCAGCTATACCGAAGGTTGGCGCACAGACCGTGGCATGATCCACATCGTGTTTGGCAACCCTGCCCGCATAGTGAAGCAGCAGACCTATGAAACCTGGATATATGGCGAAGAAGGGCAGACCACTACGCTCACTTTTGTTTTCAGAAAACAGGAAATGGCCAACGTGAACAATGTGTATGTGCTGAACCGCGATCCCGCATTCAAAACATATTGGGAAAAACAAGTAACGAACTGGCGCAATGGCCGCATTTACAGTGAGTGAGAAAGAATATACCTATTGGTATATGCGCGTTTCTGATTGAAGTAAAGATCGAGGTGTGTGATAGAAAAGATCGAAGTGTTTTGTAGTAAAGATCAAATCCGAAGCCTAGGCCACAACCTCACGTCACACTTTGGAATTAGGAAAATATCTGCGAATGATCCATTCAGCAACCATGAGGTTGAGCACCCACCCGCTCCAGGCTACTATACGATACCCATCCATAGGTTGAGGTTCGAATAGCAGCACAAGCACCAATTTTTCAATTCTTAAAGTGATCGCAGAAAGTGTGAGTGCATAGCTGCGAATCATCCATGTACGGTGTTGTTGTATTCGTCCATGCCGTATGTGATGAACTGCTATGAGGGTGGTGGTTATCCATAGTACAGCCAGCAGTACGAATGCAATTTTTGAACTCGTTCCGCCATTGGCATGATAGCCCATAATGAGGCCTGACGGGCCTGCAAGCAAAACCACTGTGTAGAAATATATTTTACCAATGCGTTTGTGCCATGCCGCATGCCTTTTTCTGAACCAATCTGAAAACTGTGTGAAACCTGCGGCAAGCGCGAACATGGCTGAATAGACATGTACATAGAATGCCACCTGATAATAATGCAGGTGTATCACCTCCTGCTTGATGCGCAGAAAAGCAACATCCAATGCAGGTGGCACATATTGCCAGGTAATCTGCAGCATGAGCCAACTGAAATAGGCGAGTGCTGCATACAGCAACCAGTGCCACCATACCAGGCGGAAAGGTTGGCGCATGTTCGCATTCATAGCATCAAATTAACGTGGAGCTTGAGTTACGATTCTTATTTGATTGGCTTCGGCTTGCCTCACCTGCCGAAGTGGTCGTAGTATTCTTTGGCGTGTTGCTCGTAGCGCAGCAGCAAATCAATGTTTTGAATTTCCAGGTCTGTCAGTTCGTGGCGCACATCGGTTTGCACAGGCACATACCAGCTCTGACTACTGAAAAAGTAGCGCAGTGCGGGATACTTAAATGAGTAACCGTGGCGCGCATAAATCGAATTTCGAATCACAAACAGATCTGCCTTTACCATGTTTTCAACTTGTTCTTTGGTGAGCAGGGTGTTGCTTGCATTCAATAGCAAGGCCTCGCCTGTGCTTGCAGCCACCTGTTCTTGTTCCCAGTCGCCATATTCCGGGTCGGTGTGTTTCTCAGTCCGCGTTTTATTATAGTCCGCATACTGCGACCATTCTTCCAGGGCAAGGTCAGGGTCATAAGCAAATATTTTTTTCTTCAACTCAAATTGTTTCGCAGGTATCTGCACTTTGTTGAAACTGTGCCACTCTCCGGTAATAACGCTGTCCTCTTCTGCTATATGAAAATTGAAAGAGCCATCATAGGGATGATTACCCGGTTCATTTACCTTGAAGTAGTATTTGTTGCCACCCTTGTAGTACGTTCCGCTGAAGGGCCTGCTCAGGCCATTCAGTACCGTGTGTCCAAATACTGCATCACCATTCAAAGAGTCTATGCACAGGTTTATTTTTTCTGACTGAGCTACATCTTCTGATTCATCCATCAGCATTGATTCATATTCAGGCAGGCTCCAGAGTGAATCGTGCGGATAGAACATTCCAACCCAGTTGCCTATCAAGTCGTCCTCATCTGAGATTTCTAAGTTGTTCGTCACAACTATATTTTTCACCTGGGCCTTCAGCGCTGAGTCGCGCTGTGCAAGCATCGCCTGCGCTTTCTCCGAAAGCCGCCTGCGCATCT
>JBJXFP010000059.1:0-31339 GCA_046155615.1 Flavobacteriales bacterium
AAAGTGGACACCACTATCCCTGTAGCTGACAACTGTCCTGAAGGCGGAACTTATCAGTGCTATGGCGATGTGCCTGCACCGGCCACCGTTACCTTCACTGACAACTGCGATGGTGCCATCATCCCAACTTTCAATGAGCAACAAAGCAACTGGGGCGAAAGCTGCCAGAACATGATAACCCGCACATGGACTGCAGAAGATGAGTGCGGAAACATTGGTTACTGTGTTCAGGTTATTTATGTGAACGACACGGAGAAGCCACAGCTTTTTGATGTTCCAATTGATATAGAAGAGCAATGCTCTGAAATACCGGAGCCCTCTGTGGTAACAGCATACGACAACTGCGATGGCTGGATAGAAGTAGAATATAGTGAGACACCATTGAATGATGTTTGCCCAATCATATTGCTGCGTACATGGACAGCTACTGATAAGTGTGGTAACAGCGAAAGTGCAAGTCAACTGATAATAATCAGTGACACAGAAAATCCTGAGTTGATTGGGGTACCGGCTGATGACACTGTAGAATGTGACAATGTTCCTGATCCGGCATGGGTAACTGCTGAAGACAATTGTGCATTCGACTTACAGGTTGATTATTCTGCGGATACTACTTACAATGATTGCTTCTACACTATTCATCGCTATTGGTATGTAGAAGACTATTGCGGCAATTGGGATTATGCAGTGCAACACATTACTGTAGTGGATACTCAAGAACCATACGTGGTAAGTAGTGGCCCTGATGAGCTTTGGGTGGAATGCGATGACGACACTCCAGGACCTGATTTGGTTTGGGATGATAACTGCGATGCTGAATTGGAATACACCGCCATAAGTGGTACTGGAAATGTGACCGATTGCAGTTATGATATTTTTCAAACATACTTTGCCGAAGATGACTGTGGCAATGAAGGTTCATGGTCGCGTGTCATTCACATTTCAGACTATACTGATCCTTATGTTGTTGATGCTCCGAATCCATATACCGAATTGGAATGTGGAGATGCCTATCCTGATGGTTGGGTGACATTTGATGATAACTGTGATGAAGATTTGTACACAGACTACAACTGGTGGTTTGGTGATTATACGGATTGCTACTACGACATAGTTGAATGGTGGTATGCTGAAGATGATTGCGGCAATTACATCGAGTACTATCGTACTGTTCGCTTTATTGATACAACTCCGCCTGCCATCTATTGCCCTGAAACAGCATTTGTTGGATGCACCGATGAGATACCTGAGCCAAATGTGAACGATGTATATGCCTATGATGAATGTTCCGGCTGGGATGTTACTGTAGAATGGATTGGTGATGAAGTAGGCGACTCTACCTGCGTAAACCGCTACATCATAGAACGCACATACAAAGCCACTGACCCATGCGGTAATGTGGACTACTGTATCCAACTCATCGGAGTGTATGATGGTGAAGGTCCTGAATTATCAGAATTGCCTGACCCGATTATCTCTTGCAGCTACGAAGGTGAACCTGTACAGCCATTGTTTACTGATGCTTGTGGTGGCCAATACACTGTTACTTATACTGATGATCCACAGCAAGACACTGATGACAATGACTGCACCCAAACCACTATTCGCAATTGGTTGGCTATTGATGATTGCGGCAATGAGACTGTGATTCCTCAATTACTCTACATCACTGACTTGTACGATCCAATCGTAGTAACTGAATTGGAGGACACCACCGTTCAGTGTATAGATGAAGTGCCATATAACGCACCAACCTTTGATGATGACTGCGACCTGAACCTGACCATTGAAGTGGATACAGCCATTTACGAATTCTCAGGCTGCGGATGGCTATACATCATCACCTGGACAGCTATGGATGAGTGCGGCAACTTCGTTATTTCGGATCGTGAAGTAGTTGTATTTGACTACACCGCGCCTGAAGTAGTATCTAGTGGTCCCGAGGAACTGTGGGTTAATTGTGATGAAGATTACCCTGGCCCTGAATTGGTTTGGGAAGACAATTGTGATGATACTCTCGCCTTCGATGCTATAAGTGGTATCAACAACGTAACAGAATGCAGCTATGATGTAGAACAGACTTTCTTCGCTTATGATGATTGCCTGAATGTAACCTCATGGTCGCGTGTGATTCACGTAAGTGACATGAGCAATCCATACATCGTTAGTGCACCTGAAGAATACACTGAAATAGAATGCGGTGATGACTATCCGTATGACCAAGTAATTTTTGACGACAACTGTGATGAAGATTTGGATACATATTACGATTGGTGGTATGGTGACTATACAAATTGCTACTTTGATGTAGTGGAGTATTGGTGGGCTTATGATGACTGTGGTAACTACGCTGAATTCCAGCGCACAGTGCGAATTGTAGACACAGTTGCTCCTGAAATTTATTGCCCTGATAACTACACTGTGACTTGTGCTGACGAAGTAGGAGAGCCAGATGCCTCTGAGGCATGGGCCTACGACTATTGCACAGGCTATGTGGATGCAATTTGGGAAGGTGACGAAGTGACTGATTCAACCTGCGCCAACCGATTTGTAATAGAAAGAACATACAGCGCAACAGATGATTGTGGCAACACAAACTACTGCACTCAATACATCACCGTGTATGATGATGAGGCACCTTACTTCACCTATGTACCGGAGGCAACTGCAAGCTGTAGCGAAGACATAGAATTTGGCACACCTGAGGCCGAAGACAACTGTGGCGGTGTGGTTACTCTAACATTTGAAGACGAGGTGGTAGATGTAGAAGAAAACGAAAATGAGTGCGAATACACTGTGACCAGAGTATGGACAGCAACTGATGTTTGTGGAAATTCAAATACAGCAGAACAAGTGGTAACAGTTAGTGATGATGAAGATCCAACCATTGTGCATGACCCAGCTGATGTGGTAGTAGAATGTGAAGATGATCTGCCACCTGCCGATGAGCCTGTGTTTGATGACAACTGCGACACTGACCTTGAAATTTTCCCTGCTTCAAGCATTACTAATCTGGAGCCATGTGGTTACACTATTCACAAGTCGTGGAAAGCTGTGGACAACTGTGGCAATGAAGTAACAGCCTACCAGAACATTACAGTACAAGACACTCAGGATCCATACGTGATATATGCACCGGAGGAAGAAATTTGGGTGCAATGTTTCGAAGATGTTCCTGCATTTGAACCAACATTTGGTGACAATTGTGATGATGAACTTCTGGTGGAAGCCATTAGTGGAATCGGAATAGATGGCTGCATCTTAATCATCTCACGAAGCGCAACTGCTACTGATGACTGCGGCAACTCAATTTCAGTTGGTCAGGTAGTTTTCATTCATGACACCACTGACCCAACTGTGGATGACAATCTGCAAGACATGACCATTGAGTGCGGTCAACCATTGCCTGAGGTTGTGCCTCCTGCTTTTGACGACAACTGTGATGATGAATTGACCATTGACTACAACCCATGGACCGAAGAGTTGGAGTGTGGATATGCCATACACCGTGTGTGGACGGCAACAGATGATTGTGGCAATAGCGTTAGTGCCGAACAGATAATAACTGTTACGGACACCACTCCGCCTATCATCAATCCTTATCTACCATATGTGGAAGTGGAATGTGATGAAGATTGGGCTTGGCCAATTGTTACTGGTTACGACTTGTGCAGCCAGGTTACAATCACCTATGAGGATGATGAAGTATCAGGAGGTTGTTACAGCCACTTTATTCGTACATTCTACGTAACTGATGACTGCGGCAATGCTGATACTGCAACTGTGGTAATAGCAGTGATTGACACCACACCTCCGGTGATTGACAATCCTGTGGATGAAGTAGTATCGTGTGACAATGTGCCAACTATGCCTGAAGTAGGATTATATGACAACTGCGATGGACCTGTTACTCTCGTCTCAGCTACTGAAGAAATAGAGGTGATAGATGACTGTACATACCAACTTATTTGGCATTGGGTAGCGGAAGACTACTGCGGCAATCAGGCCGAAGCCACTACAGTAATTACTGTGATGGACTGGACTGCACCGGAACTGGTGAATGTGCCAGCTGATGCATGGTATAGCTGCGAAGAAGAGTGGTCAATAGAATATCCGACTGCTGATGACAACTGCCACCAAAGTTGGGTAGTGACAGAAGTGGATACAATTGAAGGTGAATGCATCAATGAGTTCACAGTGGTATATACATTCTATGCAATAGATGCTTGTGGTAACCAAAGCGAACCGGTGCATGTGAGCATCTATGTAGATGATAACACCAACCCATGGTTCGATGCATTGCCAAGCAATGAGTCTTACCAGTGCATTGATTGGTTGGAGTATGAATATCAGGTATTGACTGCCAGTGATAATTGCGGCCCTGCTACAGTTTCACATTATGTATTCACGAACTGGATGGACAACTGCGGCAACGGAATGTGGACTGTATATTACCAGGCACTTGACCAATGCAACAATCCTGCATACGCATCATATACCATCACCATTGATGATACCGAGGCACCATTGCTTGATGAGTGTCCTGATGATGTACAATTGACTTGTGGACAGCCTGCGCCAGCGCCAGTGGTTATTGCTGCATGGGATGAGTGTGACGGGCAGCTTATTGCTACAGTGAGTGAAACCACTGCGGGCAATGTGCCTGATCCGGGTTCACTTATGGATTGCAATATCAAAACTCCGGTACGTCCGGCAACCAATCCTTGTGCATACCCAGTGGACTGGGCTATGGGCTTGTTTGGTTTGCCTAAAGCATATCGCTACTACACAGTGCACAATGGCACTTTTGTGAAAGCGGCCAATGGAGTTGTAACCGTGACAGCCACGTTCAAGAATGCTTATGCTCCCGCCAATGGATGGAATGCAGTAGTGAAATTCAACAACGAGATGGCTTGGTTGGCTTGGAGTACTCAAACCTTCCCAACCAACTTCAAAGCTGACTGCGGTGGAGTAGGTGCCAACCACTTCGATTGGATGTATTACAGACTGCTTGATACGCCCGGTGCTGAGTTGATTGGCTTCGGTGCATACGCAGGTTCGTCTTTAAGTGTGAAGCATGCTCCGAGCAATTTGTACTTCGGCTTCCAGTTGGGTAATGGTGCTAACAACTACAACGCTGTATATGGATTTGGCGGCTGGTTTACCTATAGTGGTACATTCAAGATAAATGGTGTGCCTTATGGTAGCAGCACAGGTTACATAACAGGCGCAGGTGACTTCGCATTTGAACTGGACTGCTGCCCTTACTACAGAATCAATCGCACTTACACCGCTACCGATTGTTCGGGCAACAGCGTAAGTTGCACACAAGTGATTCAGCAAGGTACTCCTCCGCTGCTTGCACCAGAGGCTCCATCAGGTTTTGATACTGTAGAAGGCGAGGCTTCATTCAAGGTGAATCCTAATCCAACTTCCGGCAATACCTGGTTCACATTTACTGTAAAGGAAAGCGCTAACACTACACTCGAACTCTTCGATGTGGCAGGTAAAAAAGTTGCTGACCTCTATGTAGGTGTTCTTGAGACCGGTGAGGAATACACTGTGGACTACAATGCAGAAAGACTTGCAACAGGTATATATGTATATCGCCTCACCAATGGCACATACATAGATCAAGGCAAGTTGATAGTGAACAGATAATAGACGATTAACCTTTTCTACTTGAAAACCCTGCTGCGCGACATCGCAGCAGGGTTTTCTTTTTATTGTGATGTACAACATATTCGAAAATGAACATGGAACAGCCACAGATAGATTTGCCGCAAACTCACCAGTGAAGAAACCCTGATAACATGAAAAATATTTTGTTCATTTTGAGCGCATTCTTCATTGGTGATGTTGGTGCACAGCAATTATTCACCATCAGTGGGCAAGTGCGCAGCGCGGCCACTGGCGAGGCTTCTATAGGCGCACTCGTTGTAGCCAAAGAAATAAATGAGGGGCAAGCAGCTGATGTATATGGCTACTACAGCCTCACTCTGCGGGAAGGCACTCACACCATTGAATACTCTTATCTGGGTTTCGAAACACAAGCATTCATCATAACACTAAACCAAGATGTGGTGAAAGATGTGGAGCTGATGGAACTGCGCAGTGAAACCGATGCGGTGATAGTGGAGGCCGACAAAAGCCGCAATACGCAAAGCACTGACCTTGGTAAAGTGAATCTGGATGTAGATGCTATTAAAAAATTGCCCGTGCTACTTGGCGAAGTGGATATACTGAAAACCATTACCCTCTTGCCCGGAGTGCGAAGTAGTGGTGAGGGCAATGCCGGTTTCTATGTACGCGGTGGTGGTGTGGATCAAAACCTGATATTGCTTGATAATGCAACGGTTTACAACGCATCGCATCTCTTTGGATTCTTCAGTGTGTTCAATGCCGATGCGGTGAAAAATCTGGAACTAACCAAAGGCGGAGTACCCGCCAACTTCGGTGGCCGCTTGGCCAGTGTGCTCGACATACAGCTCAAAGAAGGAAATAGCAAAGAGATGAAAGTGCAGGGCGGCATTGGCACCATCGCATCGCGACTCACCATTGAAGGGCCGATAAAGAAAGACGTTTCTTCTTTCATCATCAGTGCGCGCAGGACTTATATAGATGTGCTGATGAAACCCTTCATAAAACCTGAAAGCAACTTCGCGGGTTCCGGCTACTACTTCTATGATCTGAATGCGAAGTTGAATTATCGCCTTTCACCATCCGATCAGTTGTTTGCAAGCGCCTACTTTGGCAGAGATGTGTTCACCTTCAAAAGCAAACAAACCAATTTTGGTACGCGCATTCCCTGGGGCAATGCCACAGGAACGCTGAGGTGGAATCACATCATCACCCAAAAACTTTTCATGAATGTGATGGCAACATTCACAGATTATCGCTTCGCATTCGAAGGCGACCAGGAAGAGTTTGAATTTAAATTGAGCAGCGGTATTCAGGATGTGGGTGCCAAAGTGCAGTGGAATTATTTTCCCAACTACTTGCACAACATGCGATGGGGAGTGGAGTATGTGCACCACAACTTTACACCCAACAGTGTATATGCACGAAGTGGCGACACTGAATTCGACACAGGGCCTGAGGTGCACCTGCTCTCGCACGAGGCCGCAGCTTATTTGCTTGAGGAAAGAGACATCACAGAAAATTTGCGCATCAATGCGGGGCTGCGCATTTCGCACTTCATTCATACAGGTCCATTTACACGATACATTGCTGTGGATGATGACAACCTTGGTACACCAGCAGCACCTCAAGAAATTAATTACACCAAACATCAAAAGGTAAAGACCTACACAGGAATGGAACCGAGGGCAAACCTGCGATACACCATCAACAGGCAGAGCAGCCTGAAGGCCGGTTACATGCGCAACTACCAGTACATACACCTCACAAGCCTTTCGCCCACATCCCTGCCTACTGATGTATGGCTGCCAAGTACTGAGGTAACCCAACCTCAGATAGGTCAACAAATAAGCGCGGGTTACTTCAGAAATTTAGACAACGATGCGTGGGAAACAAGCATAGAGGCCTACTACAAAACCATGCAAAATCAGGCAGAGTACAAAGAAGGCGCAGCACCTGAACAAACTGTGAACGACAACATTGACAACCTGCTCGTGTTTGGCAAAGGATGGAGTTATGGTGTTGAACTTTTTGTAAAAAAAAGAACAGGTAAACTGAATGGGTGGATAGGCTATACATGGAGCAAGACACAAAGACAACTGGAAGAGATAAATGGAGGCCGCGATTACTACACCCGCTGGGACAGACGCCACGACATGAGTTTCGTATTGAATTACAAAGTATCAAAGCGTTTGGATTTCGGATTCGTATTCGTTTATGCAACTGGGCAGCCTATTACCATACCAGTAGAGCGCTATTTCTTTGAAACTTATGTGATGGACCGATACATAGAGCGGAACGCATACCGCATGGCAGCATATCATCGTGCCGATGCTTCATTGACTATACATGCCCGCGAGTCAAGAAAAATAACCGATCCGGAAACTGGTGTAGTGACTGAAAGAAAAAAGCGTGTACAGAGTAGTTGGAATTTTTCAGTGTACAATTTGTACAACAGAAAAAATCCTTACTTCATCTATTTCGGCAATGATGGACAGCTCTCCACCGGAACCATTCAGGTGAAGGCATATCAGGTGAGCCTGTTTCCTGTATTGCCAGGTGTTACATGGAATTTCGAGTTTTAGCATGGTAGCCGCCACTTTATTTTCTCGCCAAAAGTGAACTGTTCATACATGCCTGTCCCACTGCCACATTAGATTTGCCGCCCGCAAATTCACAGCGGTTTTCCTATCAAATTCAACCATTCAGAATGAAATCAATTGATACCAGAATCATCAAGGGCGTCATTGCACTTGGCTTGCTCGCTTATACGGGTTACCTTTTTGCCACCGGCCACTGGGGTTGGGGTATAGTGATGGTGCTGGTGTGTGCAGTAGCTGTATTGCTTGTGCTGCGTAGTATCCGCATGATGCTGGCCTTGCTCCAGCTTCGCAAACAAAAAATGGAAAAGGCGAAAAGCTGGCTAGTGAAAATCAATCCGGACCACCTTTGGAAAAATCAAAAGGGCTACTACTTCTTTTTGATGGGAACTGCTGATGTGCAAAAAAATAGCCTCGCGCAAAGCGAAAAATATTTCAGGCAGGCTCTCAGTCATGGCCTCAGACTGAATCATGACAAGGCCGCTGCATATCTCAATTTGTCTGTAATTACAGCCAACAAACGCAAGAAGCGTGAAGCCATCACTTTGCTTAATGAAGCCAAGAAGTACGATACCAAAGGCTTTTTGAAAAATGACATCAAGCAGGTGAGTAAAATGGTCAACAGCATTTGAGGCATCAGTGTTTTCACAATAGCACAAGGATGTGACAGTGCCACCGGTTTGAAAACACCCTCGAAAAAATCAGCACGAAACGAAAGGCACGAACAATTAGAACAACAAAAGCATGCTGGGCAAATGGTGGAAACATAAAAGACCGGAGAAAAAAATTGAGCCTGTTGATCTATCAGTATTGCAGGCTGACATGCACAGCCACCTGTTATTCGGAATTGATGATGGCGCTGAATCGCTGGAAGACTCAATACAACTGATATTGCATCTGCAGCAGTTGGGCTACAAAAAACTCATCACCACTCCGCACATTTATCAGGACATGTATCGCAATACACCTGATACAATATTTCCGAAGCTAGAAATAGTGCGTGAGGAGTTGAAAAACCGAAGTATTGATGTAGAGCTGAGTGCCGCAGCCGAATACTTCTGTGATGATCATTTCGAAAAGCTAATAGAAGAACAAAACCTGCTAACCTTCTCGGCACGCTATGTATTGTTCGAAATATCATTCGCAGCAGAAAATGCGAATCTGGGCAGGGCCATTTTCAATATGCGCCTTGCCGGTTACAACCCCATACTTGCTCACCCGGAGCGCTACGATTATTGGCACCGCGATTTCTCAAGGTATGAGAGCATGCTGGACAAAGACGTGTTGCTTCAGATAAACATAAGCAGCCTTACGGGCCAGTATGGGCCGGGTGCGCAGCGTATTGCCGAGAGGCTAATCGAAAAAGGGATGGTGAGTTTTGTGGGAACGGATTGCCACCACATGGGGCATGTACAGCTTACCAATGCTGCACGTTCCAGTCCATACATGAAGATGTTGCTCGAATCAGGCAAACTCCTCAATCATCACTTGTAGATGCTTGGAAGCAGCAGAATAAATTGAGCCTGAATTATTTCGCGGTTTGTGTTACGGCAGGTGGTTCCTCGTTGTAAACATCGGCTGCGAGCCACAACTCATCGCGCTTGGGCGATTCCATAAAGTAGCTGCTACCGCCAAGCACAAATCCGAATGCCATGAAAGGATTGAGGCGAACTGCACTGCCGCTGTTTCTTATTACTTCAAAGGCAACCACTCCGCTGCCAAGGCTCAGCATAGTCCACTGTAGTAATCGGTAGTTGCGGTATTTCTTCAGGTGCTTCATGCTTTTTTCATTATCGCTCAGGTCGAAACACAAGTTGTTGTAGTTCGCTATTCTAACAGATTCCTCATCCTTGTTGTAGTATTCAAAAGTTTCGCCTGATGCCAGCATGGGGTCTTGACTTTGGCCTTCGTTGGCTTCATCAGTGGCAAGCTCTCCGCTGCCGTACACTGATATATCAACCTCCTCGTACAAATTCAATTTGCCTATTCGGATGCGCATGGCGTAGCGCTCGGCATTGTCGCCATGCAGCTTGTTCAGATTGGCAAAGTAGCCGTGCGTATTCTGAAAGTATTGCACTTCAGAGGTTTCATACTCCTCGCTGTCCATCAGGAATTTCGCATCTTTCAGCGAGGGCGATTCGTATTGCAGTTGACTGCCGTTTATTACTTCGCCATTGTACAAGCCAAGTCTGATTTCAACTTTGCTTAGTTGTGCTTGCGACAATTGTGTAGCAAAAGCTAAGAGGGTGATAAGGATGGTGCGCATGATTTGAAATGAAAATGATTTTGCGCGTTTTGTACGGTAGTTTATCCAAAGCGTTACAAGTGTTTTCATCCACGAATAGATTGGCGAGTCCACTTGGCTCATTTGTTTTTATCAGAAGTAGTAAAGTTTCTTCCATTTCTATTGACCTTTCATTATAGAGTTTGACCGTGTTTTCTATTCATCTGCACAATTCTCTTTGAAATAAATAACTATGTGTACTTACAAAGGAAACATTTCATTTGCACCCCCTAATTCTGATATTGATGAACCACACCATCTGCGCCCTCTCTACACCATACGGCATTGGTGGCATTGCTGTGGTGCGCGTTAGCGGACCTGATGCTTTTCCAATCAGCGCGAAAATTCTTTCAAAAAAAATATCCGACAACGCATCGCACACCGCGCACCTTGTATGGGCAATGAATGGTGATGAAAAGGTGGACGAAGTAGTGGCTACGATTTATCGTTCTCCCAAAAGTTTTACGGGTGAGGACACAGTGGAAATTGCTTGCCATGGTTCGGTGTTCATTCAGCAAAAAATGATAGAATTGCTCCTGGCTGCCGGTGCGCAATTGGCTCAGCCGGGCGAGTTCACCATGCGTTCTTACCTGAATGGAAAAATGGATCTGAGCCAGGCGGAAGCAGTGGCTGACCTTATAGCCAGCGAAAGCAGGGCGGCACACAAACAAGCCCTGCATCAGATGCGTGGCGGATTCTCAAAGGATATAAATGTGCTGCGCGAAAGGCTCATTCATTTTGCATCCATGGTTGAACTGGAACTCGACTTTGCTGAGGAGGATGTAGAGTTTGCCAATCGTGAACAATTTTCGGTACTGCTCAGTGAGATTCTGAATGTGGTGGAGAGCTTGCGCGAATCATTCGCACTGGGCAATGCACTGAAAAACGGAGTACCTGTGGCCATACTGGGTGCACCAAACGCAGGCAAGAGCACTCTGCTTAATGCACTGCTGAATGAAGAACGCGCGATTGTTTCTGAAATAGCAGGTACCACGCGTGACACTGTGGAAGACCATATTACACTCGGTGGCATTCGTTTCAATTTTATAGACACGGCAGGCATACGATTAACTGATGATGCCATTGAAAAGATGGGAATCGAACGTGCATTCGCAAAGGCAAAAAATGCTTCAGTCATATTGTTGTTGTTTGATGCAGCAAATACAACTGCGTCAGTATTGAATGAAATGAAGAATCAAATATTAGCAGAGACCGATGCATCAAAACACATCATATTACTTGCAAATAAGGTAGATGTTCCAAACTTCAGTGCTGCAAGATTTGAAGAAGAATTTGCTACTGAAAAGAATGTGATTCGAATTTCAGCGAAGAACAAACTGAACATCGAGAGATTAAAATCGCAATTGCTTGTTTGCATAAATAATGGCAAAGTGAATAGTGGCGAAACCATTGTAACCAATGCAAGGCATCATCAGGCACTTACCCACGCAAGTGCATCATTGCAATCCATCACGCAAGGTCTTGAGCAGGGTGTAACAGGTGATCTGCTTGCTGTGGATATTCGCAAGACACTTTATCACTTGGGTGAAATCACAGGGCAAATAAGTGCGGACAATCTGCTGCACAATATTTTTTCGAAGTTTTGTATCGGCAAGTAATGGCTTCTATGGCCTTGCAACGATGAATGGCACTTCAGAGTGTCTATCCGATGTAGAGAGATGTAGTACATAATGCCCGGCACTCAATGTTTGCAGCGCATCATCCAATTGCAACACTCCCTTTTCACCTGATTGAATAAAATGTTGCCCTTCATACACACGTTGTCCTTTGGCATTGAACATTTGATATGATGCCATGCACCCACTTTCAACGCGAATGATGATATTGAGATGCGTATTGCATGGGTTAGGAAAAACAGTGGCGTACAAATCGCCTTCATTGGGCTGTGTATTGCCCTGCAAAATCAGAAATGCTTGCCAGAAATCAGGTATGCCATAGCCAAGTGAATCATTGGGTGCTGCATACAAATGCGCACTTTGTTCTATTGCGTTTTTTATTTCCATGTTACTCTTCAGAGGAAATGCCTGGATGAGGCATGCAGCCATTCCGGCTATGATTGGCGAACTGAATGATGTGCCGTTGCCCATTGCGATTGTACTGTCCAATGCTGCAAATACAGTTTGAAAACCCATGGCGCACACATTAGGTTTTACATCACCATCAGCACTTGGGCCATAGCTGCTGAACCATGCGTGTTGCCTTTCGGCACCTACTGCTCCTATACAAAGCACGCTGTCACCATCGCTGGGTGCGGTGATGTAATGCCACGGATTGTCGCCACTGTTGCCTGCGCTGTTCACCACCAATATGCCTTTGTGTGAAGCGATGTCTGCAGCAATGCTGCAATGTGTCGTGTTGCCATCCATGTCGGTGTAAGTGTGATTCATCAGTGTATCATCAAACAAGGAGTAGCCAAGACTGCTGTTGATGATATCAATTCCTAAACTATCGCACACCTCGGCTGCGGCCACCCAGTTATCTTCCTCCACCAAATATTCAGAGTCCGCATCCTCCGTTTTGAAGAGAAAAAAATTGGCATCAGGGGCAGTACCAATGAGTGAATCGGCTATATGTCCTGTGATATGGCTGAGCACATAGGTGCCGTGACTGCTTGAATTGAAAACTGTAGTTGATTGAGGATTTACAAAATCTCGTGTCATAATCAATCTGTTTTCATTATGCATTCTGTCAAATGCAGGCAGCTTATCTGTCATATTCCAACCCGCATCGAGCAGCGCTATATCAACACCAATGCCTGTGAAGCCGAACTCGTGCAACAAGTGTCCGTTCAGCATTTCTATCTGCCTGAAACTTGGCCCATAGTGCTGATGTGTTGCATCGCAATAGCTCTGCATAGATGCTTCTGCTGAGCGCAACGTGTTTTGTTCAGATAATTTCTTCAATGCCAACTCATGGGTGCTTGTGAGCACTTGCACACTTTTTACTTCAGCTACAAAGGGCAATGCCTCTATCAAATCCACGAGTGAAGTATCTGCTGTTGTAATGGTTATTGCATTAAACCATTTGCTTTTGTTGTGCAATTGGCAATTGCCAGCAGCCAGCACGCCTTCTATGTATGATTGCTTCACGGGCAAGTCAAGTTCATTGAAACCAATACCTAAACGAATCCTGCGTTCGATACATTTTTCTGAAAGAAATGCAGAAGGATTGCTGAGTGAATAAATTGAATTGTCTTTATCTGTAAATCTTATCCAGTACTTACCGGGTGCGGTCTGGCCAAATATTTCCGAACAGAAAAGCAGTGAGAGAATGCAAACAATAATTTTCATGATTGAGGATGGACTTGCCAAGCGCAATCTATGTATTTGCATGATGACTGATTGATGGAATAAAGTGGAGTCTGCTTAATGACTGTATGAAATAGCTCTGTACCGAACATCATAACCCGATGGGTCGCCACTTTGGTATGTCACATTGGTGTTTTGCTTGTACACCATACCAATGTCATAGGCGTAGATTTCATAGGCTATCTGTTGTTCAACCAGATTTACATAATAGCGCTGATTTACCTTGAGGGCACGTGCAAATTCGAGTTCACCAATGTCAACAGGTTCATCTACTTGTTCGTAGGTATAAGTCCAGGGTTCATGGGTGTTGTATGTATTGCCCAGCCATGAGCCACCATTTTCCACAGGGAATTCCAATTTGATGTAGCGCACATTTTCTTCTACACGCTCTGCGGTGGTTGGTGTTCTTTTTTGCACCCACACATCTATAAGCACCCAGGGCTGGTTTGGAAAATGGCGCAGGAAACGCTCCACGCGTACTGCCGGCTGTCCGGTGTCATCTACAAATTGTTCTGATATGATTTCTTTGATTTGATAGGTGAAATTTTCTTCTACCAATCCGTACCAGGTGCTGTCCACTTCATATACTATGTATGAGTCTATCCGGTTAGGATAATAGTCGTAGCCCAACTGAATGCCTGACAGGTCTTGTGTTTTGGGCTTGCAGGCTCCAATACAAACAATAATAAATAGTGCTATGAGGGATAGAGGGAGGCGCACAACAGGGTTGTAAAATCAGTATTCGTAGGTTTTGACGAATATAAGCTGAACCGTTGTCCGTCAATTCAAATTGAATTTGTATTTGGATTCAGAATTTTGCTCAATTCTCGCCAGCTTTTTTCGTGGATACGAGTACTCCGGCCTGCCAGGTTTCGGTTTTCTCATACATACCGGCTTCTGAGTAGCACATCACTTCGCCTTCGCGTTTGCCTTTCACGTAGTCGCCTTCCACTTTTATTTGAGTGCCTTGTAGCTCCAGCTTCTGATAGCCTTTGAATTGTGGGTCGTCAGGTTCCACCAGCACATACTCTCCTTTGTCGTAATATTCTTTAAACGGCCCATCAAGCATTCCATCCTCATAGGTGTATTCGCTTTTCGGGATTCCACTGTCATAGTGTTCGGTAAAGGTGCCGTTCTGATAAAGTCGCTTTAATTCTTTGCCCATGCTGTAGGCCATGGTAAGCTTCACGGTGCCATCGGTATTGAAATAATACCACGCTCCATCCATAAGGCCTTTTACAAATTTGCCCCTGCTTTCCATCTGCCCATTGTCGAACCATGCTGTGTAGTCACCTTCTTTTTCATCCAATAGGTAGGTGCCTTCCGCGCGTTTTTTTCCATTCTCAAAATACTCGGTAAATGGGCCACTCTTAAGTCCCATTTTGTGAACTTCTGTCTTCCACAGTTTTCCATTTTCGAAGTAGAATTTGCAAAGCCCATTGGTGGTGCTGTCACTCATTTGAAGGTCATTTATCATGAAACCCGATTCGTTGTACACCAACCATTTGCCTTCTTTTCTTCGCTTAACATAATTACCTTTTGAGGCAAGGGTTATTCCATCGCTATGAAATTTTTTGGTAAATACTGTGTCACCTGCCAGATGTTCTTGTATCAGTTCAAGTTCCCCGGTGGGATAATATTTTTCCCAAATGCCTACTGGTTTGTTGTTATTGAATACGCCTCTTGAGTAAATATTGGTGTCACCAAGATGTGGCCTAACCCAAAGTCCTTCTTTCTCTCCCTTGCTGTTTTTCACATTGTAATCGATGCCTGCCTTGCCCTTGGGCCACACAGTGCCGGGCTTCTGAGCTACACATGGCATGGCTATGAGCAGAGAAAAAAAGATGAGCAAATACTTCATGGATGGATTTTTTTTTGGGCTTGCGCCTCTTGGCAAAGATGAAGCCAGGTATAGGTAACACGCAAAGTGTGGTATTATTTTTTTGAACCAGACGAGGGTGCATACTCCGAATTGGTTTGACAATGTTTGATGAAGGGGAAAACCCAATAAATACGAAAGATATTTCCACAATAAATGAATGTAGTTACCATGTAATGCAACGCCTACTATTCATTTGCAGTCCGCCTTTTGTCCTATATTTTTTTTCAATGCTGATGTGCTCAATTATATCTATGAGAAATAAAATTTTTGCGTTGCTGTTAGCCATGGCTGCAGCCAATTTGCTCCATGCCCAATTGGTAACCGGCAATACAATGACCATTGAGCAGTATGTTCAAGATGTATTGCTGGGACAGAACGTGAGCGTGAGTAATGTGACATTCAATGGCACATCAGCCAATGTGATCAATATGCAGGTTGGCGAGTTCGATGGTTCCAGCAGTAACATCAGTATTGAATCCGGATTTATGATGAGTACAGGCAGCGTGCTCACAGCGCAAGGCCCTGTGGATTTTTTCTCCTCTTCCAATGCCGGTAACTACGCTGGTACTGATCCTGATCTGGTTACACTGGCTGGTAGCAGTGGCATCACTACCACAGTTAATGACTGGTGCATCATTGAATTCGACTTTGTACCGCTTGGTGATACGCTGCGATTCAATTATGTATGGGCGAGCGAAGAGTATCCCGAGTATGTAGCTCAAGGCGGTACTACTTTCAACGATTTCTTTGGTTTTTTCCTCAGTGGTCCGGGTATTTCAGGTTCTTTTCTGAACAATGCCGAGAACATTGCCCTCATTCCTGGCACCAATGTGCCTGTATCTATCGGCAATCTGAATAACGGCAATGCAAATGCAGGGCCGTGCGACTACTGCGAATACTACATCCAGGATTTTGAAGGTGGCTATTGCCAGACCACTGATCCGGTTTATAACGATCCTTACTACATGAGTTATGATGGTTATACCACCACGCTTACAGCTATTGGTATAGTTCAGTGCGGCCTCACTTACCACATCAAGCTGGCAGTAGCCGATGGTGGTGATGGCGGTTTCGACTCGGCCGTTTTTCTTGAGCGCGATTCTTTCAGCAGCAACCTTGTGGTGCAAGTGGAGTTGAACTTCGAAGTGGGTGGCCCTGATGGCAATTCGCTTTATGAAGATTGTGGTACCGGGGAACTCATTTTCAGCCGGCCTGAAAACAACGACATCAATACAAGTTTTGTAGCATACCTCGATTATTCAGGCACTGCGGATATGGGCGCAGACTACAGTAATCTGCCCGATTCCATTGTATTTCCGCCAGGTGTGTTCAGTGTGGCTGTGGACGTGGATGCATTTTCTGATGCGTTGACTGAAGGCACTGAAACGGTACACATGCTCATCACGAATCTCGCACAATGCTCAGAGACTTTGCTCGAATCTGAATTTGATTTTTTCATAAACGATGAAGCGGAACCTTTGGTAGTGGATGGTTATGAGCAGCACATCTGCGATGGCGCAAGCGTGGAACTGATTCCCATTATCAGCGGGGGGTATGCAGTGTATGGTTACGACTGGAGTACAGGCGAAAACACTGAATCAATAACCGTAAGCCCTATAGATGACACTATATATAATGTAATTGTAACAGACACTTGTGGTATGCCAAGTGATGATGCCGAAATCAGCATCATTGTTGGCTTTCCTCCAATGAATATTATAGTGTCGCCAGACCCTATTGATATGCCTTGCAATGGCATGAGCATAACTGCTACGGCTGATGGTGGTGATGGCGACTTTACATACTACTGGGAAAATGCCAATGGAGAAAACATGTGGGGATGGCTCAATACTCTTTGGCTCAGTTCATGGAATTTTTCTGATACTATAACTGTAACTGCCACCGATGGCTGTGGCGAAACTGCCCTAACCACAGTATATCCAACAAGCAATGTGGTAGTTATGGAAGTGATTCAGGAAACGGAAATAGTAATGTCCTGTGCAGGAAGCTTTACCCTGAATCCGGTGATAACAGGCGGACAAGCACCATTCTGGTACAGTTGGTACGACCAGAACTGGAACTGGCTAAGTAGCAATGCCTCGTACACATACAATGTCACTGGTCCTTCATATCTCAATTACAGTGTCAGTGATAATTGTGGCAATTACTACTCCTCCATCATCAATTTCAGCATAGTGCCTGAGCCAATCACGGTCACCCTGCCCCAAGGTTTAAGTGGCACCTGTACCGATGTATTTGTGCTGGTGCCTGAGATAGATGGCAACGGCACCTCATACACCTACCAATGGGAGCAAGACGGAGTTCCATTGAGTGATGATGCAACCGTAGTGGTGCAATCCAACACCACAACAAATATTTTCTTGACAGTGGAAGACAATTGTGGCAGTTCTAATACGGCTTCTACCACCATAAACATCATCAACACACCACCGATGCTTGTATTGAGCGAACCACAGACTGTGTCATGCATCGAAACAGCCACCTACACAGCCGAGGCTACTGAAGGTGAACCCGCATATACCTATCAGTGGACTGAAGCTGGCACTCCAGTTGGCGCTGGCAATGTGCTTGATTACCAATCGACCTCCACTGCGGAACTCACTTGTATAGTAACAGATGCTTGCGGACTAAGCGATCAGGCGGTGGTTTTGCATACCATCTACAATGAACCTATCAACATAGAAATAACTGAAGATACTACCCTCTGTCTGGGACAAAGCGTGATGCTGCAAACTGTAGTAACAGGTGGTGAAGGCGCATTGAGCTTCTTCTGGCCTACGATTCTGAATACAGAGGAAAATACACAATCCTCAGTGACAGTGATGCCTGGTGCAAATCAAGAATATGAGGTGATAGTAAGTGACCAATGCGGTCAGGAAGCAATGGCTCAAGTCGATGTGGAAGTTCAATATGTGGATGCAAGTTTCAGTGTGGAATATCTGAATGACAATGACGTTGTGATGCTGGCCATGAGTGCCGATAGCTGTGCTGACTGCACCTACAACTGGAATTTTGGTGATGGATCGAGTTACACGGCAGACAGTGTAATGCACACTTTCGATGGTCTCGACCAGTACCAGGTGGCCCTTACTGTAACCAACGAGCATGGATGCACCAGAACTGATTATCACCTCATCTATCCAGAAGTGCAGCTATACATACCTAACACATTTACACCAGATGGTGATGGCCTCAATGATGTATGGCAATTGGTAGCCAACGGGGTGCTCACTTTCAATCTGAAAATATTCAACCGATGGGGCGATGTTATTTTTGAGAGTAACGACCCACACATGGCTTGGACTGGTGATATACGCAGTGGCGAATACTTCGGGCAGGATGCTGTGTATCCATGGCGCATTGAATACACAGGTGTGGATGGAGATGCAAATAGCCGCAACGGCAGTGTACTCATGCTGAGGTGACAAGCATTTCTCACACTATAATCATATGTACTGTATGAATTTGTCGAGTTTCTTCGTCCTTCATA
The DNA here is from genome assembly GCA_046155615.1 of Flavobacteriales bacterium. Taxonomy (GTDB): domain Bacteria; phylum Bacteroidota; class Bacteroidia; order Flavobacteriales_D; family Sanyastnellaceae; genus JANNVZ01. The sequence goes on from JBJXFP010000059.1 coordinate 19,247, forward strand.
ATACCGTTTGCAACTGATTACATTCGCGCGCTCAATTTTCAGGTCATTTGATGTATAGAAATAAAACCTTGATGTATGCAGGTATAACCATGTTGATGGCCATTGGCGCATCTTGCAGCGAGTACAATAAGATATTGAAAAGCACCGATGTGGAATTGAAATACACAAAGGCTTTGGAGTATTACAATGATGACAAATGTTACAAAGCCTTGCCTTTGCTGGAAGAACTGATTGGCTTGTCACGAGGCACTCAAAGGGCAGAAGACATCTATTACTACTACGCTAAAACCCAGTATTGTCTTGAAGACTACTATCTGGCAAATTACTATTTCAAATCATTCTCAAAAACATTCAGCAATAGCCAGCGAGCAGAAGAATGCCTCTTTCAGGCAGCCATGTGCAGTTTCCAGCTCTCGCCTAACTATACGCTGGACCAGACAGACACGCGCAATGCGATAGATGAGTATCAACTTTTTCTTGATCAATATCCTACAAGTGCACTTAAGGATTCGGCCAACAAAATGATAGCCCTTCTTAATGCCAAGATTGAACGAAAAACTTTTGAGACTAGCGCTCTATATGCACAAACACAGAAACACAAAGCGGCTGTGCAAGCCTTGTTGCAGTTCACCAAAGATTATCCTGACAGCAAATACAAAGAGGAAGCCCTCTACCTGATGGTGAAAAGCCAATATGAATACGCCATTGGAAGCATTGCCAAACTCCAATTGGAACGACTGCGTGCTACCAATGAAAGTTATCTTACATTCGCGGCCGCTTTTCCTGAAAGCAAATGGCTGAGAGAGGCGCAGACCTATTACGAGAAAAGCAGCAATGAAATAGAGAACCTATTGAAACCAGCCTTGAACCAGCAATAGCACAAAAGCACATAAGTAACATGAGCAATTACAAAAACACAGCAGCAGCAAAAACCACCGTGACACGTAACACGCAAGACCTTAGCGGCAAGGTGGACAACAATCTGTTTGAAACCATAGTCCTGCTGAGCAAACGCAGCAGCCAGATAAGCCGCGAATTGAAAGAGGAGCTGAGCCAAAAACTGGAAGAATTCGGCACACACAGCGACAATCTAGAAGAGGTGTTCGAAAACCGCGAGCAGATAGAAATAAGCCGCCACTATGAGCGAATGCCGAAGGCGCACAGCATGGCAGTGCAGGAGCTAATAGATGGACAGGTGCACTACCGCTACCCAGAAGAAAACCAGAACTAAATAGATTCCCGGTAATAGAAAAAATAGAAAGATGGCTCTCGGGCCATCTTTCTTTGTTTCTGAAAGGATTCAGTATTGAAATAAATGCTAAAAGGGAAAAAAATATTGCTGTTGGTGACAGGTAGCATTGCTGCCTACAAGAGCGCTTACTTAGTGCGGCTTCTGGTAAAAGCAGGAGCAGAGGTGCGCGTGGTAATGAGCAAAGGAGCTTTGGAATTTGTTACTCCACTCACTTTTTCCGCATTGAGTAACAATCCTGTACACTCAGAATTTACTGAAGACAAAAATCAGGGTACCTGGACCAACCACGTGAATGAAGCCCTGTGGGCCGATCTGATGGTAGCCGCACCACTCTCCGCCAATACCCTCAGTAAGATGGCATCAGGCCAGTGCGACAGCTACCTGATGGCCGTGTACATGAGCGCACGCTGCCCGGTGATGCTGGCACCGGCCATGGATCACGACATGTATCAGCATCATGGTACACAGCAAAACATTGTCAAGCTGAAAAATACCGGTAGTTTCATCATTGAACCCAAAGAAGGACAACTTGCAAGTGGAATAAGTGGGCAAGGGCGCATGGCCGAACCTGAGGAGATTTTCGAATCCATAATTACACACTTCAACCCCATGCTGCCATTGCTTGGTAAAAAGGTAATGGTAACTGCCGGGCCTACATTCGAACAAATTGATCCTGTCCGCTTCATAGGCAACTTCAGCAGCGGCAAAATGGGATACGAAGTAGCCGAAAGCCTTGCCAACGCTGGTGCTTTGGTATCACTTATCAGTGGCCCTGTGTCGCTGCATACAAACCATCCACGCATCACAAGGCTGAATGTGAAATCGGCTGCTGAAATGCTGAATGAATGTGTAGAAGCCTTCGATGGTTGTAACGCAGCAGTGATGGTAGCCGCTGTGGCGGACTATAGACCGGCAATGATTGCTACTCAGAAGGTGAAGAAAAACAAAGATGGACTTACGTTGATATTGGAAAATACTGAAGATATTGCCGCTACATTAGGCAAAGCCAAAAAGGCAGGTCAGGTATTGGTAGGTTTTGCTCTGGAAACAGAGAACGCAGAGGTAAATGCAGTGCAGAAATTGGAAAGGAAAAACTTAGATATGATAGTGCTCAACTCCCTGCGCGATGAAGGTGTAGCATTTGGAGCAGACACCAGCAAGGTTACAATATTTTGGCCAGGCAATAAAAAGAAAACATTGGAGTTGATGACCAAAAAACAATTGGCTGAAAACATCACCAATGAAATAGTGACACTGATTTCACGATGAAAAAATATTACTTACTCATCATTGCATGTGGCCTTGGCATTGGTATGCAGGCACAGGAACTGGATTGCAAAGTGAACATATTGCTGCCACAGCAGGTGATTTCGCCACCGGAGCTTTTCGGTACCATGAAGAGCACCATCACCGAATTTATTAGCAACCGCAAATGGACCCGCGATGACTGGAGTCTGATGGAGAAAATAGAGTGTACCATGCAGATAACCATCAGCAAGCAGGTAGACATACGCACATTCGAAGCCAGCATACAGGTAACTAGCAGTAGGCCGGTGTACAACAGCGATTACAAAACACCGGTATTGAATGTGAATGACAGAGACTTCACATTCACCTTTCAGGAAAACACCATGATACAATGGAGTAACGACCAGCACCGCGACAACCTGAGCAGTGTACTGGCATACTATGCCAACATGATTGTTGCCATGGACTACGATACTTTCAGTATGGAGGGTGGCACTGACAATTTCCTCATCTGCCAGACCATAGTGAACAACGCACAGAGTACTGCTGATGCTGGCTGGAAAGCCAACGAAAAAGGGCAGCAAAACCGCTATTGGCTTATTGAAAACATTCTTACACAAACTTTCAAACCAATACGGCAGTGCCTCTACGACTACCACCGCCACGGTATGGACAAGTTATTTCAGGATGTAGAGGGCGCCCGCAAAACCATGGCAGAAGCACTGCTCGAACTCAAGAATATTCACAAAATAAAACCATCATCTTTCAACATGCAGGTGTTTTGGTATGCCAAAGCTGATGAGGTGGTAAACCTGTTCAAACCTGTGCCGGTGGAAGAGAAACAGCGCATATATGAACTTTGCAAACTGATAGACCCAGGCAACATAAGCAAGTATGAAAAGATGATGAACTGAGTGATCAACTCACATCACTTTCAATTCTATTTTTGACAAAACAAACAAGCATAACAAATTTCAAAATGAAAAAAATTATACTCTTCATTACCGCAGCAATGACCATGGGCGGCTGTGACCATTCGCACAATGCGGTGATTAGCAACACTGGTACTGACTGGTTTGGAAAACAATTTGATCTGGCAGTAGCTACTACTCCGGTAGCCGCAGTGAGTGGCATGGTAAGCGGCACCGACACCATGCGAACTGTACTTGAAGGTGAAATAGTGAAGACTTGCCCTGGTGAGGGCTGCTGGTTCACTATGAAGAACGATCAGGGAGAGCCGTTGCGCATTTCCACTGACCACATTTTCTTCGTACCTACTGAAGGCTGTGAAGGCAAAAAAGCAAAGGTTGCTGTAAAGGGATTCATTGACAATGAAAAACCAGATGACCCAAAAGTGAAATTCATTGCTGAAGGTGTAATGATAGAAGGACTTGTGGATACGGACATGCAGGAGCACGACCACAGCAAATGCGATCACGACCACAGTCATGATGGCGAACACAAGCATTGATTTACTGATTACGCCAATACAAAAAAAATTCTTTGTGTATGAAAGCTGCCTGCTTTGCGCAGGTAGCTTTTTTGTTGAATGAGCAAATCATTTCAAAACTGCCTCCGTTCTAATTCATTTTCAAAGCCCAATACACTTGTATCCCGAACCACTTATATTCAAACTTAGTAATGGCATACGCGCCATGCACCAACCCATGGAGCGAGAGGTGGCGCATTGTGGCATCATGATAGGTGCGGGCAGCCGACACGAGCTGAAACACGAGCACGGTCTTGCTCACTTCCTTGAGCACGCGCTATTCAAAGGAACTTCTAAGCGCAAGACACACCACATACTGAGCAGACTCGATGCAGTGGGTGGCGAGCTGAATGCATTTACTGCAAAAGAAGAAACATGGGTGCACGCATCCTTTCTGAAAGCAGATTTCGAACGGGCTATCGAGTTGATAACTGACATTGCATTCAATGCCACTTTTCCGGCACATGAGATAGAGAAGGAAAAGGAAGTGATATTAGATGAGATAAACAGCTACAAAGACTCGCCCAGCGATATGATTTTTGAAGAGTTTGATGAGATACTGTTCACCGGACATGGCATGGGACGCAGCATACTGGGCAGCGAAAAAAGTTTGTCCACATTCAACACCAACCACCTGCTGCGGTTTCGCACCCGCAACTTCACAGCACCGCGCATTGTGTTTTCATCTGCCGGCAATATTCAGCCTGACAAGCTCATGAAAATGCTGGAGACACACCTTGGCAGCATGAAGCTCAGCAAAAGAAGCGCGAACAATGAACCACTGCCACCTTACAAACCAAAGCACATCACGCAGAAGAAGGACATACATCAGGTGCACTACCTGATGGGATTGCCCGCATTCGATTTCAACGATGAAAGGCGTCCGGCATTCTCCCTGTTGAACAACATACTTGGAGGCCCTGCCATGAATAACAGGCTGAGCATGAACATTCGCGAAAAGCATGGCATCGCTTATCAGGTGGACAGCAACTATGCGCCATACAGCGACACTGGAATATTCAGCATCTATTTAGGTACGGAGAAAAAAAACTTAGACAAAAGCATTAGTCTGATATGGAAAGAACTCAACCAATTGCGCAACTACAAATTGAGTACTCGCCAACTGAGCGATGCAAAAAAGCAAATGATTGGTCAGATAGGTCTGGCACAGGACAGTGGCAGCGCTCTTATGTTCAACCTCGGCAAGAGCCTTGCACTCTTCAATCGCATTGACACGCTCGAAGAATTATTTCAAAAAATTGATGACATCAGCGCTCAACAAATGCAAGAGGTGGCCAACGAAATATTCGATGAAAAGAGAATGAGCTCGCTTACCTATACATATTGAGATGGGAGAAGTTGGACGTAGGAAGAACAGAGATAGCTGTGATAGATTGTAGTAAGAAAAAATCTCAGCGAAACCTCAGCGAACTTTGCCACATAGCCGTCACAATTTGTGACGAAGTAAAAAATTTGGTGATCTGAAATGTGAAATCACCCCACCTTCTCAGCAATCTTTAGATGCCTTGGCGCACTTTGATAAATGCGCTCAATGATGTCCACCACTTTTAATCCTTCCATGGCATTGGTGGTTATGTTAGTACGGCCTTTCAAAGTGTCCACCACATTCTCTATGATGTACACATGGTTCGCTGCTGAACCTTTGTAAGCACCATAGTCATTGGCCGGATTGCCTTCGGGCAACTCAGGCATCTGGTAGTTATTGATGTTACAATAACTTACTTCATTCATGTATTGTCCGCCAAGCTTCACAGTTCCTTTTTCAGCCACTATGGTCAGGCTGCTCTCATAATTCACATCGTACACAGAGGTAGAAAAGTTGAACGACCCCAGGCCACCATTCACAAAATCAAAACTCACAATGCCGCTGTCTTCAAATTCTGTATTGTCGTGGTGATTGAAGTCTCCAAAGCGTGCCTGTATGTTTTTGATATCGCCAAAGAGCCAGTACATGATGTCGATGAAATGGCTGAATTGTGTAAACAGTGTGCCACCATCTAACTCAAGCCTTCCTTTCCAGTTGTCCGACTTATAGTAGCGATGGTCGCGATTCCAGAAGCAATCCACTTTGACCATATAAATGTTGCCCAGCAGTTTTTTGTCAAGTACATCTTTTATCCAAACACTGGGTGGACTATATCTGTTTTGCATTACACAAAAAACCTGCTTGTGTACACTCAGCGCCTGATATAGCATCTGCTCACAATCGCTCTTGTGCAGTGCCATGGGCTTTTCAATTACAAGATGTTTCTCATATTTGAGTGCCAGCAGGCCGTGTGCAGCATGCAAGCCATTGGGCGTACATACACATACCACATCGCATGCTATTGAGCGCAGCATTTCATCAGCATCCTGAAAGAAAGGCACATCATAACTCACAGCGCAATCCTTTTTGGTGCGTGTGTCGCAGATGGCTACTAACTCGCTCTCTGCATTGCGCATCACCATTTCAGCATGGCGCTTGCCTATGTGGCCTGCACCAATTACAGCAAATTTTATTTTGGACATTGTAGGTAGTATTCTGCCGCCTGATTTAGAAGGCTGGCGCGGGGTGCGCGAATGTAAGCTTTGCCTTTTCTACAAAGTTTATCACTTTATTTCAAATGATAAAATGAAACCACCATGAGCAATGCTTTCATCTGGCCAACTTACCGTTGCTTATGCATAATGGCCATTCGCAACTTTTGGGCAGCGATGCATACTTATGGCTTGGATACATTTGAAACCATGAGCGAGATAATCAGAATTGAAAATCTGACACGTTGGTACAAGATAGGTCAGGAAACTGTGAAGGCACTCAATGGAGTAAACCTGAACATCAACCGCAATGAGTATGTGGCACTGATGGGACCAAGTGGCAGCGGTAAAAGCACTATCATGAACATCATAGGTTGCTTAGACACACCTACCAGTGGTCGTTACCTGCTTAATGGACCTGATGTTGCAAAACTCACCGACAACGAATTGGCCGAAATCCGAAACAAAGAAATTGGCTTTGTATTTCAGACCTTCAACCTGTTGCCACGATACACCGCTCTTGACAATGTGGCTCTGCCACTTGTATATGCGGGTATGGGTAAAGAAAAACGAACCTCTCGTGCCAGGGAGGTACTCACTCAAGTGGGCCTTGGGGACAGAATGCAACATCGCCCAAACGAACTAAGCGGTGGTCAACGGCAACGTGTTGCTGTGGCGCGTGCGCTGGTCAACAAACCTTCTATAATACTGGCCGATGAACCTACCGGAAACCTCGATACCAAAACAAGTCAGGAGATTATGAATCTTTTCCAGCAAATACATGATGCTGGCAACACCATTGTAGTAGTGACACACGAAGAGGATATAGCACGCCATGCACACCGCATAGTGCGCCTGCGCGATGGAGTGGTGGAGAGTGATGAGAAGAATGTACCTGTCAGGTTGAATTGAGAATTGTATGTAAATCCATTCAACTATTGTTGTGGTCAATTCACAAATGCTTGTGTGCTGCCATTCTGATAGTTTGTTTTTTCGCATCAATTTCTTTTTTCATTTCAACCAATTTATTAATTCAATAAAGCAATGAAATTCAGCGCAGCACAAATTGCAGGTATGTTAGGAGGCACTGTTGAAGGTGATGCGAATACCGAGGTGAGCAATCTTTCTAAAATTGAAGAGGGCACATCGGGCACACTCACCTTTTTGGCCAATATGAAGTATGCTGACTACATCTACACCACAGGTGCAAGCATTGCGATAGTGGCGAATGATTTTGTTGCTGAAAAAACTTTACCCGCCACTTTGTGCCTCATCCGAGTTCATGACGTGCGCAGTTCATTTGCACAATTGCTTGAGGCTTACAACCAGATAAAACAGCCTCGCACGGAGGTTCATGCCCAGAGTTTTATATCGGACTCAGCCACTATGGGCAGCAATGTGTACGTAGGAGCATTCGCATACATTGGCGAGAATGCCACCATTGGCGATGGTGTGCGTATCTATCCGGGTTGCTTCGTTGGTGATGGTGTGCACATTGGCAATGGAACTACACTCTATGCAGGAGTTCGAGTTTATGCTGATTGTTTGATTGGAGCGCATTGCACCATACACAGTGGCGTTGTGATAGGTGGTGATGGTTTCGGTTTTGCTCCCAACAGCGAAAACAATTACAACAAGGTACCACAAATCGGCAACGTAATCTTAGAAGACCACGTGGAAGTGGGAAGCAATACCACCATTGACAGAGCCACACTTGGCAGTACTATCATTCGCAAAGGAGTGAAGCTCGACAACCTGATACAGATAGCTCACAATGTGGAAATTGGTGAGAACACAGTAATAGCCGCGCAGACAGGCATAGCAGGCTCTACTCACATTGGCCGCGATTGTATGATTGGTGGTCAGGTAGGCATCATCGGGCATATCAAAATAGCTGATGGAACTAAGATTGCCGCACAAAGTGGCATTGGAAAAGATATCAGTGACCCGAATACAATTGTTCAAGGCTCGCCTGCATTCGCAATCATGGACTACAAAAAGTCTTATGTCGGATTCATGAAGCTACCTGAAATGATGGGTCAATTGAAAGACTTGGTCAAAAAATCGGCAGAAAATAATTAGGCATACTTATCAAGTTAAAAGCCCCTTCGTGTTCATTGCACGAAGGGGCTTTTGCTTGAATGTAAAACTCTAAACGTTGTTCACTTTTTTTATCTGTTGTTCATGGTGTCTATTTTCCAAGTAGTGTGAACCTTTCCGTGTACATCTCGCCTCCTACCAGCACCCGCAAAGTGTAAGTGCCTGCACCTATATCCTTCGTTGCCAACGTCCAGTCATACAATGTACCACCATGCGCAGTGCCGTCCATCATTGTCATCAGTTGTTTTCCTATGGCATCAAAGAGTACTATGCTCACCTGTTCATCCTTCGGTAGGCTGAATTGTATGCGGGTTTGTCCGTAAGGTGCCGGATTGGGATAGGCTGTGAGGAAAACTACAGGTGGTACATCTACTACTACATGTATAGTTTGAGTTGCTGTAGTGGTGTTGCCACATAAGTCAGTTACACTCCATGTGCGCTCGAGGTCATAAGGACAGAATTGGCCTATTTGAGTCTCGTTAAAGCTTACCGTGAGATTCTCACTACAGTTGTCCGTAGCATAGATATTTTGCGGCATAGCCGATGGCGCATCTTCACAATTCACGGTTGTCTCAGCGGGCACATTGTGCAGCACAGGTGCAGTGTAGTCAACTATTGCTATCACTTGCATGGCAGTAGCAGTATTGCCGCAATTATCCACCGCTTCGTAGGTTCTCTGTATGGTGCCAAGGCAGTCACCTTCCAGTATCATTTCATCCACAATGGTTACTTGCACTTGAGGATCACAGTTGTCTTGTGCCGCAAGTGAATATGCCACTATCTCATCGCATGATATTTCTGTAAACAGTTCGAACTCTTCAAAAACCGGTGCTTCATCATCTACTACTGTAACTACCTGAACCACCGTTGCTGTGTTTCCACAATCATCACTCGCAGTCCATATTCGTTTTATCAAATATGGGCAACCATCGGACATAGCCACTTCGCTGAATTGATAGTCAATTGTATTGTCACAATTATCTGTTGCCATCAGCTCAGCCGGTGCCGACAAATCAGAACAAGACACAGTAACATCACCCGGCACATAGATGAAAACTGGAGGTGTCTCATCCATTACGTAAATGGTTTGTACACCTGTTGCCTGATTGCCACAGTTGTCAGTTGCTATATAAAATCTGTTTATCTGATACCAACATTCGTGATTGACTAATACATCATTCACACTTATAGCAGGCGCGTTGTCGCAGTTGTCTGTTGCTGTTACGCTTGCGGCATAGTCAGGCATTTCGTCACTGCACTCTATGGTAATGTCAGCAGGTATATTGAAAATCTGAGGTGCTATCTCATCCACAATACTTATGATTTGAGTATGCGAAATTTCATTTCCACAATTATCAGTGGCTGTATATGTTCGCTCTATAGCAGCGCCACACTCCGCAGTCAGCACCACATCAGTCATAGTCACTTCGACATTTGTATCACAGTTATCAGTAGCTTCCACTGTTGCAGATGGTGGCATAGATCCACCGCAGTTCATGATCATATTTTCAGGAAGGGATACAAAGGTTGGCAGCACTTCATCCATCACCACTATTACCTGCGACTGCGAAGCCTCGTTGCCGCAAGCATCCAGTGCAGTCCATGTGCGAGTGATGATGTACGGGCAACCCTGTCCAATCACCTCGCTGAATTCTACATTGATGTCAGAGGTGCAGTTGTCCACAGCTACTACCATTACCACAGGTGGAATGTTGTTACAATTTGTACTTGTATTCACCGGCACGCCCAACAGTTGAGGTGCAGTGGTATCCATAATATTTATTACTTGTATTTGTGTAGTGGTGTTGCCGCAGTCATCTGTTGCACTCCAGGTGCGGGTCATTACAGCTCCACATTCATTATCCACAGTGCTCACGTCCAAAGACAGATTCAGCTCTTCAGAGCAATTGTCCAACGCCTGCACCACTGCTGCAGGAATGGGTTGCCCGCATTCTACGTTGGCATTTAACGGCACACCCAGTATCACAGGTGCTTGTGTATCTATGATGGTCAATATTTGGGTTTGGCTCGCTTCATTGCCACAATCATCGGTTGCCACCCACACACGTGTGATGGTGTAAGGACAACCTGTAGTCTGTGTTTCAGTGAACACTACTTCTACATCACCATCACAGTTGTCTTGCGCTACTACCAATGGCAAAGTTGGTATCGCTGAGCATTGCACTGTGGCATTCTCCGCTATACCCATTAGCACCGGAGGTGTGTTGTCCGCCAAAGTGATGTCCTGATATGCTACCGCGCTGTTTCCACAATTGTCTGTTGCTGTCCACGACTTATGTATGATGTAGCTGCAACCCGCAAACTCATTGTCTGATGCTGCCACGACTGTCAATTCAATATCACACTCATCAATGAATACAGGTTGTATGTCCGGTATTATATCGTTGCATTCGTAAGTGGCGTCTGCCGGCTCGCTTACTATTTGAGGATTGCTGGTATCAATCACAGTTATTGTTTGTGTTGCTGAGGCCATGTTTCCGCAATCGTCCACTGCATTCCATATTCTGGTTATGGTCCAGCCGCACTCATTGGCAACTTCTTGTTCGCTGAGCTGAACAGTAGGTGATGTATCGCAATTGTCGGTAGCAGTAACCACAGCAGGAACAGGAACATCTCCACAATCAACAGTAGCGTCAGCTGGCACATTATTCAATGTCGGATTGGTAGTATCTGTTACGTGGGCTATCTGGGTAAAAGTGGTGGCATTACCGCAGTTGTCCGTTGCTATCCATGTGCGCTCAATGTCGAAGCTGCAATTGTTTTCATTGCTGATGCCACTTATGAATTCAATGTTCAACTCTTCATCGCAATAGTCATTGAAGGTGGGTACTTCAGTAATTGCTTGTGCATCACATGAAATGGTTATGTCATCAAGCGGTGCTGTAATAACCGATGGATTTGTAGTGTCATGCACAGTCAATAATTGCGACATGGTAACAGTATTTCCACAGTTGTCTGTCGCGCTCCAGGTGCGAATGATTTGGTATGAGCAGCTATTCAATACAGTTTCAAATTCATCGAAAATCACATCCAGTTGGCTATCGCAATTGTCAGTAGCTATTACATCCACAGCTCCAGGAATTTCAGAGCACTCCACAGTAGCATTTGACGGCACACCCGATAATGTGGGTGCAGTAGTATCAATAAACAAAGTGGTTTGCGAAGCTGAAGTTGTGTTGCCACAATCATCGGTTGCTGTCCATGTTCTTATTAAAGCATATCCACATGTGTTGTCCACTGTGGTTGCACTCAGTGCCACATTGGGTTCGGTGTCGCAGTTGTCCACCGCGCTCACCACGGCATTGGGCACAGGAGTTCCGCATTGCTGCGAAGCGTTGGCAGGCACGCCAATCAGCGTGGGTGCTATGTTGTCTTGTGTGGTAAATGTTCTTGATGCACTTACATCATTGCCACAGTCATCGGTGGCTGTCCAGGTGATGGTGCG
>JBJXFP010000061.1:0-3165 GCA_046155615.1 Flavobacteriales bacterium
CTTGGCATCAACGGATGTATGGAAATACTGAGCGAAGAGGACAAGACCGACTACGATGTGGTGTGCTGTGCTTGCGGCACGGGTGCTACGCTGGCGGGTATTGTGCTTTCGCTGGGTGAGGGACAAAGGGCGCTTGGCTTTTCTGCCCATAAAAACGGAGGCTGGCTAAGGGATGAGGTGATGAAACACCTGGGCTATTTCCTGATGGATGATGACACTGCTCATGAGTATGCCGACAAGTTTGAAATCATAACGGACTATCACTTTGGGGGCTATGCGAAATGGGATGATGAGTTGCTCCAGTTTATTGAGCAGATTGAAAATGAACAGGCGTTGCCATTAGAGCAGGTGTACACCGGTAAGATGATTTATGGCCTTGCGGATATGCTTGGCAATGGAAAACTACAGCATGGGACAAGGGTGTTGGCGCTGCATACGGGGGGGATGCAGGGCAGACTCAAGCTTTGAATTACGGACGCTTCGCGATACTCAACACCTCTTCGTTGTAAGTATCACCATTCAGCACATAGTTGTCCAGCGTAGTTATGTAGCCCTTCGTTTTGTTCGGGAAACAGGTGTTGCATTTTAATTTTTTCGAATTGAAATGCCCCATCACATCACTTTGACCGGTGCTGTGATTTGTGATTCTATAAAAGTGATCAAGATTGAGCTCACCCGGAATATCCACTGCCATGTAACCGCCCGATATGGTGGCTGTGCTGAAAACACTGTCCAATCGTGTAGTCAGTGAGTCACTGAATATTTCAATTGTCAGGCTGTCCACTTCATCACCAGCAAAATTCACCAATTGAATCTCTACAAGATCATCAAGTGTTCTGCAATCTTTCTTTGTGCAGCATCCGGCATAAGAGACCATCGCTATGGTGCAGGCAATGATTGCTATTTTTTTCTTCATTTCGTTTGGTAGGCTTGTGCTGCAAATATGAAGCACGCCTCAGGTCTGTTAAGTAAAATTGGATGAGGCAAGTTAACTGTTGTGCCTCAAGCGGGCCATGTACCTTTGGTGCGCTTCAATTTCAGATAAAGAAAATGACTACAGAAAAAAGAATCCCCACTACACTTTACGCAGAGATAACTCCCAACCCCGCAGCTATGAAGTTCGTAGCCGACCGCGCACTCATCAATGGAGGCATGCAGGTGGAATACCGCAACAAAGCAGAAGCGAAAAATTCATCCCCATTAGCCGAGGAGCTGTTCAATTTTCCATTTGTTACCAGCGTATTCTTCAGCGGCAATTATGTAACTGTGCTGAAAGATGAATCTCTCGGCTGGGAAATGATAGTGATGCAACTGCGCGAGTACATACGTGAGTGGCTGATGGATAATGCAAGCGCAGTAACTGCCATCACCGCTGACCTGGTGACCCGCACCCGCGAAGCCGCCCAAACTGATGACCCTGTGCACGCAGCAGCCAATGCTTCACTTACGGACTATTCAAAATTTGAGGCTACAGAGTACGATGATGAGATCCGATTTCTGCTGCATGAATATGTGAGGCCGGCTGTAGAAAGTGATGGCGGTGCCATTGACTTCATGGCCTACAAAGACAAAAAAGTATATGTACAATTGAAGGGATCGTGCAGCGGATGCCCTTCGTCCACGGCAACCCTCAAAGGCGGAATAGAAAATCTGCTGAAATCAAAAATGCCCGACATAGTGGAAGAAGTGGTGGCGGAGTCGGTGTAGGAAAAGTGAAGGGAACAATCACCCCTGACCACTAAAGCGAAGTCTGTGCATTGCCTCGCCAGTCAATCTTTTCAGAAACTGAACATAGAATCTTACCAATTTGTCATATAGGGGTCAAGGGAGTTGAATTACCTATTCTTGCCCTATGGCCAAGAAGCACCTCCTGCTCATTCATGGTTTTTTAGAAAACGCTGCGATGTGGCAGCCCATCACTTCGCGCATTTCAGCCAAGAACTATAAAATACTCACACCGGAATTAGCCGGACATGGCAAGCGGACTATGATAAATGGCAAGATTACTATAGCGAAGTTTGCGGCAGATATTTATGAGCAATTGAACTGGAAGAAGGGAGATCGGGCCATCGTGATTGGGCATAGCATGGGCGGTTATGTGGCCATTGAACTGTGTAAACTGCTCGGTGAGGATGTAAGCGCATCGTGTTTGTTTCATTCTACCGCCATGACCGACAGCGAAGTGAAAAGGGCTGACCGACAACGCGCCATCGATGCAGCAGTGGCTAATCAAAGTTTGTACATCCGCACCGTCATCACCAGTTTGTTTGCAGAGAAGAAAAGAGTAAAACTTCGCGAGCAGATTGAACAGAACATTGCAGATGCCAATGCGATGAAATTGGACGCCATCACTGCATCTATCAGCGCCATGCGCGAGCGCGAAACGCAAATAGAATTTTTGCAGCAAAGACATTTTCCGCTCTACTACTTTTTAGGAACAGAAGATGCACGACTACCGCTGCAAGACATGAAAACGGAACTTGACATGCTGAAAGGAGCAGTGAGCGAGATAGCTGAGAAGACAGGCCACATGGGCCACTTCGAGTGTCCGCAGCAAGCAGCAGATTTTATTCAGCGCATTATTAGGGCGGATATGTAATTGCTCTTTTAATCTGTCCACATATTTGAAGCATCAACACAACACAAGAAATGCCCGACATAAAATCACATTTCACTCAAGCTCAACAACTGCTCACGCAACTCCTTGGGGATGAGAATTTTTTTGCGCAAATAGAAAAGGCAGGTGACATGATGCGTGCAAGTCTGAACCAAGGTGGCAAAATAATTTCGTGCGGCAACGGAGGTAGTATGTGTGATGCCATGCACTTTGCCGAAGAGCTTACCGGACGTTATCGCGACAACAGAAAAAGTATTGCAGCCATCAGCATCAGCGATCCATCACACATCACTTGTGTGGGCAATGATTATGGTTTCGATTTTATTTTCTCAAGATATGTGGAAGGTGTTGGTAAAAGTGGTGATGTATTGCTTGGTATTTCTACCAGTGGCAATAGCACCAATGTGATAGAGGCAGCCAAGGCAGCGAAGGCAAAAGGCATGAAGGTGATTGGCCTGACAGGAAAAGATGGTGGCCAGCTTGCCACACTCTGCGATGTAGAAGTGCGTGTGCCATGGTTCGACTATGCTGATCGCATTCAGGAGGTG
>JBJXFP010000081.1:0-8070 GCA_046155615.1 Flavobacteriales bacterium
GCTGTCGCACCATGCGCGAGGCTGATGGATTGGCCATGAGCAGCCGCAATCTGAGGTTGACCACAAAACAAAGACAACAGGCACGGGCTATCAGTCAAACCCTTTTCTGGATGCAGCAAAACAGACATGCCATGACCCCCGCTGAACTGACAACCGAGGCAAAAAAAATATTGGACAATGCACCCGGACTTCGAACAGAGTATCTGCAAATAGTTGATGGCAACAACTTTGAAGACATAGAACAATGGTCTGCACAGCTTCCCGTTGCACTCTATGCAGGCTACTGTGGGGAGGTAAGGCTCATTGACAATGTGATGCTATAGCACTGCCTTACTTTGGCCCGTTCATTCAAAGTTTTTCTTCAGTTTTCCCCAAATTTTATGTTAGACCTTAACGGAAAATCAATACTGATAACAGGTGGTACAGGCTCGCTGGGAACCCACCTGGTCAAAAACATGCTGGAAAAATGGCCTGCCGTGAAGCGCTTAGTCATATATAGCCGCGATGAGCAGAAACAGTTTCAGATGGCGCAGGAGTTTCCACACGCCAGGTTCAATGCCGTACGTTACTTCATTGGCGATGTGCGCGACTACGAAAGACTGAAGCGCGCCATGAAAGACATTGACTATGTGATACACGCTGCTGCAATGAAGCATGTGCCCATAGCTGAATACAACCCCATGGAATGTGTGAAGACCAACGTGATGGGGGCAGAAAATGTGATAAACGCAGCATTGGAAACGGATGTGGAACGCGTAGTAGCACTCAGCACCGACAAAGCTGCGGCACCCATCAACCTGTATGGAGCTACCAAATTGGTGAGTGACAAACTATTTGTGGCTGCCAATGGCATCAGAGGAAAACGCAAATGCACCTTCAGTGTGGTGCGCTATGGCAACGTGATGGGAAGCAACGGTTCGGTGATTCCGTTTTTTATGAAGAAGAAACAAGAAGGCGCACTACCCATAACGGATGTGAATATGACACGCTTCAACATATCGCTGCAAGAGGGAGTGGACATGGTGCTGCATGCTTTGGACACAGCCTGGGGAGGCGAAATTTTTGTCCCGAAAATTCCTTCATATAAAATTACCGATGTGGCCGAGGCAGTAGCACCCGGATGTAAACAAGTAGTAGTGGGCATCAGGCCAGGCGAAAAAGTGCATGAGGAAATGATAACCTCATCAGACTCATATACTACTTACGACCTGGGCAAGTATTATGTCATTCTCCCGCAAGTACCTGTGTTCAATTTGGATGATTTTATCAAACATTTTGGCGCAGCCAAGGTGAAAGAAGGATTTAGATATAGTAGTGGTGATAATCAAGATTGGGTGAGTGCCGAAGACCTGCGCAAACTCATAACAATACACGTAGCTGATAAATGAACGGAACCAGCGTAGAACTGAATCAATACTTCAACAGTGAAAATGCCTGGACCAGACGATTACTTGGCCTCGAAAATTTCGCTAAGCACCGCGACATTCATCAGGTAGAGCGCGAATACAATCAAGACAAATATTATAAGCTGGCCCAAGCCGATTTGCACAACATGCAGGCTTATCGCGAACTTGAATTAGAACTGGCAGGTATTCCGCTTGAAAGTGCCAACCTGATATACAGCATTGGTGATGCATTGTACGATGCTCCGGTTTCTGTTTCGCGCAACATGTATTACGAACTCATTCGCGGGGCGGTCAGCAAATTTGGTTCATCAAGAATTTGCGAATTGGGCTGTGGCTATGGCTATAACCTTACACTGTTCGATGGCGAGGTGTATGGCGGTGAATACTCTGCCAATGCAGTGAATATTGCACGCAAACTTGGCCTCGATGTTCAACCGTTCAACTACTATGAAGGCGGTGACTATGATTTGATTCGAAGTGACAGCACCATATTCACAAGCCACAGCATTGAGCAGATTCCTGATGCAACAGTGATTGTAGAAAACCTGCGCAAGCACAAGGAAAAAATAAACTACGTGGTTCACATTGAACCAACCATAGTGAAGGAGCGCAGCAATCTGCTCGGACTCATGCGCAACAAATACATAGAGCTGAACGATTACAATCGCAACCTGATAGAACTTTTGCGGCAAGCACAGGATGTTGAAATACTTGAACTCAGAACTGATGTATTCGGATTTGTGCCCCTCAACTCATCCAATGTGATAGCATGGCGATTCAGATAAACAGTTATGCATAACCCAAATGTGGCAGTGATAACCCAGGCCAGGATGACCAGCACAAGGCTTCCGGGTAAAATAATGTTGCCCGTGAATGGCGAGCCGCTTCTTGCACACCACCTGCGCAGATTGAATAACAGAAATTGGCAAATCTGGGTGGCAACAACTTCAAAGGCAACTGACGATGTTGTACAGGATTTCTGCACAGCAAATCAGATGTCTTGCTACCGTGGGTCAGAACTCAATGTATTGGATCGCTTTTACCAAACTGCAATAGAATCAGGATCCAGTATTCTGGTGCGTGTCACCTCCGATTGCCCGCTCATAGATGCCGCTCTTATCCAAAATGGCATCGATGTTTTTGTAGCTGCGAAAAATGATTTCGCTTATGTGAGCAATTGTTTTCCGCGCACCTATGCCCGTGGTTTCGACTTCGAGATTTTTTCAATACACGCTTTGGAAGATGCGTATAAAAATGCCTCACAAGAATTTGATATGGAGCATGTGACGCCTTATTTGTGGAAGAACAAATCAGGCTTGATGCAACTGATCAATATGGCGCAGACACCTGACAACAGCCACATGCGCTTATGTGTGGATACCTCCGAAGATTTTGTTTTGATAAAAGAATTGATTGAAAAACATGATGCGGATAAAATGAATTGGCAGCACATTGAAGCATTGATGAACCAACACCCTGAACTGGTCGCCATCAACAAGGAAGTAGAACAGAAAAAAAATTGATACACATGAAGCCCGCAGAACTATTTGAACAAACAGGATATGCACTCAAGTTTGGCATGTTTTCCAAGGATGAAATTGACATCACGCGCAAAGCGGTTGCAATACAATTCGCGGAAGATGAAAAGGCTGGCCTCACGCGCAGTGTGCGCAACACCGGAGCGCGCTACGCTCAGGGCGATCTGCTTAGTAAAAAACATTTGCGCCACATATTGCTTGATGGCAGAATGGTGCAAATGGCCAAAGACATTTTGCAATCGGAGCACATCGTTTACTTCGGTGACAGCACCTATCAGATAGGCACAGGCTCGCGAGGCTTCCACCGCGACTGTGTGGATCGCAACTTCAACAACGGCCCCGATTGGCAAAGCCCTTACAACATCATCCGCATGGGCATTTACTTGCAAGACCACGCGAACTACAGTGGCGGACTTAAAATAAAAATAGGCTCACACAACAACGCTTCCGGCAAGAGCATTTTTATTGACAGTCATGCCGGAGATGTAGCAGCATGGAGTTTGAAAACACTGCACAGCGGCAACGCGGTTCGCATCAAAGGCATGAAAGGAATTTCTATAGATAACAGCAGTATCGAAAATCGCATTCCCGGTTTTCTCAAATTAGATCAGGCTGAGGAGCGCATGTCTCTCTTTATGACTTTCGGTGTGGCCGGTGCACATGTAGATCGATACATCCATGACTATATGCTGAAGCGCGATGATGTAATTGCCAACATGAAGGTGAGTACTTATGATCAGGACGCACTGCAGATGGCTGAGCGCGCAGGTGTCAGCGTATTGCAACCACTGCTGCAGCCGGTATGAAACAGATCGTGATACGATGCGATGGCGGCACCCAAATAGGCATGGGCCATGTGGTGCGTTGCATGGCATTGGCCGATATGCTCAGTCCACAATTCGAAGTCTCATTGGTGATGCAGCAAACAGATGATACAATTGTGCACTGGCTGCAGCGTGCAGGATATGTGGTGCAATTCATTGCGCGCACTGATGACTTCATAAGTGACTCGGCAAATCTTCTTGCCTTGTTGCATGAACCAACTATTATAGTGCTGGACGGCTATCATTTTGACACTGCTTATCAGCAAGCCATAAAAAATGAACATCACCAACTTGTGGCGATTGATGATTTGCACGCATGGCATCAGGTGGCTGATGTGGTGATCAATCATGCAGATGGTGTTTCAGAAAGCAGTTATTCCAAAGAGTTCTACACTAAACTTTTACTTGGGCTTCGATATGTGTTGTTGCGACAGGAATTTTTGCATCTCACCATTTCGCATCAACATCGAAACACGATCGAAAAGTTTTTTATCAGCATGGGTGCATCGGATGTGCACAACAACACCATGCGATTTGCAAATGCGCTGCTCGCGCTGGACAATGTGAAGCAGATACACCTGATGGTGAGCAATGTCAATCCAAAGTTGCCAGAGATAAAATCGTTGGCTGAGCAACACACCAAATTGGTGCATTTGCATGCTGACATTGATGCCGCTCAGTTGGTCCGTTTGCTTGCACAAGTGGATCTTGTTATTTGCCCGGCAAGTAGTATTTCATTGGAAGCATGTGCAGTGGGAGTCGGGCTGGCTGTTGGCCACACGGCAGATAATCAGCAAGGCAACTTGAATGGGCTGATCAAAGCCGGAGTGGCTACCAATTTTGGCAATATGAATGAGTTGAGTGAAGAGGACTTCATCACTCAAATAAAATCAATTTGCCACCATCCCGCAATGCTGAATGCTCAAATAGAACGGCAGAGAACTTTGCTGGATGGGAAAAGTGGAGAGCGGTTGGTGGAGGAAATGAAATATCTTTGATTCCATGTATCAAGTAGTTGGCATTTCTTTAGGCTTGCGTCAGTTGACACCGGATGATATTACCGATGAAATGATGGCTTGGTTTTCAGATGACGGCTTGATGAAGTATTACACCAATTCCAAGAATCAAATTACCAAGGAGAGTTTGAGTGAAGCTATTGTGCAAGGCAAACATGTTGGAAACAACTTCACCTATGGAATATTTCATATTGCGTCATTCAAGTGCATTGGAACCATTAGGCTCGGCCCCATAAATCTTCCCCATAAAATTTCTGATTTGGTGGTGCTGATTGGTGATAGGGAATATCATGGCAAAGGACTGGCTGTTGAGGCAATTGCACTTGGAAACAAAGTGGCTTTTGAAATACATGGATTGAGGAAACTCTTTGGTGGGATGTATGCATCCAACATTGCATCTATCAAGGCGTATTTGAGAGCTGGTTGGGTTGCGGAAGGAATATTAAAGGGGCATTATTTGAATAAGAGCAAAGCCGAAGACAGGATAGAGGTCGGGTGCTTCAATCCTGATTTTTTTACCGAGAAAGAAATGGCGGAGGCACAATTGCTAAGTCTTGATTCCATAATAGAAAAATATCAGTCCATGTAGAGAAGTGATACAATTATTTTAGCGGCTATACTTTTTACATCACCTAAAAAAGACCTTATGAAAGTCAAAATCACTAAGACCATGTGCATCGCAATTATTGGTGTCATGTTCACCGAGATCGGATATACACAAATCAGCAACAATTGGTACTTTGGGCTTAATGCAGGCTTGAGTTTTTCTACCGATCCTCCAACAGCCCTCAGTGATGGTGAACTTAGCACAAATGAAGGATGTGCGTCTATATCAAGCGCCTCAGGAAGCTTGTTATTCTATACTGATGGAATTAGTGTTTACACCAGCACTCATGTTTTGATGACTGATGTGAACTTGAATCCTGTAAACAATCTTCACGGTAGCGCCTCATCAACACAATCTGCCAACATCATCCCGAAACCTCAATCTTCAAGTGAATATTATATTTTCACAACTGACGCTCTTGGTGCAAACTATGGTTTGCAGTATAGCACCATTGACATGTCGTTGGGCGGTGGCTTGGGTCAGGTTGTTGAATCAAATGTTGAGCTGTTCTCGCCAAGTTGTGAAAAAATTTGTGCAACCTACCATGACAATGGGATGGATATATGGGTTGTAGCACACGAATGGAATACAAATGAGTTCAAGGCATATAGGGTTACATCCACTGGCGTAATATCTACACCAGTAGAGAGTGTTGTGGGTGTTTCTCATACAGGTGGCACTCAGACTGGTTTCAATTCAGTAGGTGCGATGAAAATTTCACCAAGCAGAGATCGAATTGCATGTTGTCTTCGTGATGCGCGTGTAGAACTTTTTGACTTTGATGCAGAGACCGGAATGGTAACGAACTACATGAATCTTACTCCGTCAGCTTCAGGAAATCCCACTTTTTATGGACTTGAATTTTCACCTTCAGGTCAATATCTATACTACAGTCAGATTTTGGGAGCGAGTCTTCATCGTTTCGATATTTCTTTCGAATATGTTGATGAAATAATTTCAAGTAACGAGTTGGTAGGAAATGGTTCTGATCAAATGGGCCAACTTCAGTTGGGGCCTGATAATCGGCTGTATGCTGCCCTAACTGTAAATCAAACTACAGGAGTTGCTGCTCTTGCTGTGGTCGGCAACCCAGATGCAAGTAATCCAACTTTTATTGAGTTCGGCCAAGCACTGGCAACCAACAAATATTCATTGCTAGGCTTACCCAACTTTATTTCAGGCACCCAACCAAAACCAGATCAGGTGTCTGAGCCTCAAGCCAATTTGCCATCACTTCAGGTAAACATCTACCCCAACCATGCAAATAACCAAATATCCATTGCAAGAGTGGATGCAACCGGAATTCTATGTTTGAATATCTATGATTCAGAGGGCAAATTGGTCGACACAGACACCATTGGCTCGGGGGTCTCAATTCACAACTATAATTGCCATAAGCTTAGCTCAGGTTTTTATGTGTTCGCATTCAATTCCAAATATGGGGTAGTAAATGTCAAGGTGGTTATTGAATAGATAGTTGGTCTCACTGGCATCTTGTAGTCTTTCAATATTTCTTTTCAATATCTTTTGTGCATCAAGCTGACGAACATCACTTGGACTAACGTATGCAAGCGCTGATGATTTGATGCTTTACTACGCTTGGGCAAATGATCCCGCAGTGCGGCAAAACTCCTTCAATCAAAATCCCATCTCAATAGAATCACATACCGATTGGTTCCATCGGGTTGTTGATTCCAATGATTATTTGCTATTGGTTTTTGAATTGAATGATATACCTGTTTCCCAAGTTCGGTTTTCTGTTCAAAACAAGGAAGCATTGTTCAATTATTCCATTGCCAAGGATTTTTGTGGAAAAGGTTTATCAGCGATCATCATCGAAATGGCGGTGAAGGCGCTTGCTAGATTGAAACCATTAATAGAACAAGTGCGGGCAGAAGTAAAGAAGGACAATATTGCTTCAGTGAAGGCCTTCATCAAATGCGGATTCGCAGAACATGAATTTGTTGACCGCCTTTCATTTTTGAAAAGGTTGTGAAGAGAAAAACAGGATTGAAACACATGCGTTCATAACCTTGCAGATTATTCATTTATCAATGTCTTTCCTCTCATCCTTATCAGGCCCCTTCATCATTGCAGAAATGAGTGGCAACCACAACCAGTCGCTGGAGCGAGCATTAGAAATAGTGGAAGCCGCTGCTGCCAGCGGAGCTCATGCGCTGAAATTGCAGACCTATACGGCAGACACCATCACCATGCGCGGTGCACACAAGATTGAGGATGCCGGCTCATTGTGGAATGGTGAAGAGCTATATGATTTATACAGCAAAGCCTACACTCCTTGGGAATGGCACGCTCCCATTTTCAAACGCGCCAATGAACTGGGCATGCTTGCATTCAGTTCGCCATTCGATGAGAGCGCGGTTGATTTTTTGGAAACGTTGAATGTGCCGCTTTACAAAATTGCTTCCTTCGAAAACACGCATCACCCGTTGCTGCGAAAGGTTGCTGCCACCGGCAAGCCTGTCATAATGAGCACCGGTGTAGCCAGCATGGAAGATATAGAAGAAAGTGTGGCGGTATTACGCAGCACAGGTTGCAGCGAGTTGATATTGCTGAAGTGTACCAGCACCTATCCTGCAACACCTGAAAACACCAACCTGAAAACCATCCCTTTCATGCAAGAAAAGTTCAAGTGTGAAATTGGTCTTTCGGATCATA
>JBJXFP010000090.1:0-26973 GCA_046155615.1 Flavobacteriales bacterium
GAAGAAACAGAAATTTTTCGTGCCGACAGAAATAAGTGGGAAGAAGCATTGGACAAAATTCCTGCATTTGAAAAATGGTATCGTGTCAAAACAAGAAAATCGTATGAGGCAACGCAACAAAAAATCATTGACACACAAACCGAAACAGCCGAACAGAAGTATTTGAAGTTGGTAAAAAATGCTCCTGAAATTGTTCAGCGTATTCCGCAACATTACATTGCCTCTTATCTTGGTATCAAGCCACAATCGTTGAGCCGCATTCGAAAAAATATTTTTAGAAAATAACCAATGCTGCCTTCAAAGTCCCTCTCTTTTGGAGAGGGATTGAGGGTGAGGCCGATTAGTTCACATAGGTGAATGGATTGAGGTATTCCCCTTGTACTGCTTTGCAGCGTAAATAATTTATTCACAATAAAAAAAACGCATCATGCAAACTACAAAATCAATCGCTACGGTAGTAGCAAACGGACAGGGGAAAAAATTGAATGTGCTTGGCCATTCGGTAACGGTAAAACTGGCCAAACAAGAAACCCAGGGCCATCACTATGTTTTTGAACTCATCACTCCGCCAGGACTTGGCATTCCGCCTCACGTGCACGACCGTGAGGACGAACTGATTTATGTTGCCGAGGGTGAATTTGAAATCATGCTTGGCGACAAGCATTTCAAAGCCAATGCGGGTGACGAAGTTTACTTTCCACGGCACATTCCCCATGCCTTTCAAAACAAAGGAAGTAAAGCGGGCAAAACCATTTGGACGGTGGTGCCCGGTGGAAACTTTGAAGAATTTTTTGAGCAGTTGGCAGCATTGCCGGCAGGTGAACCCGACTTGCAATTGGTGGCAGAAATTTTCGCAGCTTATGAGATGAAAATTTTAATTCCTGAAATCGCATAACAAATTTTAAAGGCAGGTGCCATTGCATCTGCCTTTTCTAAACTTTATCATTACAACATAAAAATACATATCATGACAACCATCTTGAACAAATCAGCATGCGATGCAATAATCCATCGCATAAACAAACTTACTCCCGATGCAAAAGGACTTTGGGGTAAAATGACCGTGAACGAAATGCTTTGCCACAATGCCGACATGCTAAGAGATATACTTGGCATCCGGCAAACCGAACCTGTTACACCTGTTGAAATGCGTCCGCAAATCATTGCAATGGTTATTACAGAAAATGAGTGGGACAAAAGCCTTCCGACATTTCCACCTTACTTACAAGGCGAAGGTGGTGGCGGAACTAAACCAACAAATTTTGATGCCGATAAAAATGCCTTACTTGAACTGATTGGTAAGTTTTACAACACCCCAGCCGATTTAAATTTTTTCTCATGGCGGCTTAGGGGTTTTGTCAAGAGAGCAAAACGGTGATTTGATTTGGAAACATACCGACCATCACCTAAGAGAATTTGGTGTGTAAATTTTGAGTTTTCATGTGTGTGCTGATGGCGCGGGCTCAGCGCAGCGTAGCCCGATACTTTTGAGGCCTTGCCCCGAAGGGGCCACTATGTGGCAGCCCGCATCAGTGGCACAAGAGTGCAGCGGAGGCCCGCCATCGCACTGCTTTTTTTTATATGACCTCATTTTTTAATTTTACCAACGCCATGACAGACCAAATAGCAACAGCCACTTTAGTCGATAATATTTTTATTGAATTGACCTTTTTGCGCGAAAACATAACCCTTGGTGTCAATGAAGTTGCAGACGGTTGGGCCAAAGCACAAAAACTATCTCCGGACAAAAAGTATGCGGTTTTATTAAAAACGGGCAGATTGACTTTACTTGAAAAGGAAGCACGTGATTATGTACTGAACGAACTAAAAATCTGGCCGTTTGTAGCCATTGTAGTGGACAACCTGGGCCAACGCATCATGGGGCAAGTGATAATAAACATGACGGGGAAAGGCAGCCACATAAAGATTTTTGAGAAGGAAGCAAAAGCAAAGGAATGGTTGTTAGGCAAGGTTTATGAAAATAAATTTGCCCCCAATGCGCAAGTCTGAGCGTCCCTGCTGGCCAGCAGGGGGAGACTGACACACGCACAAAAAAATAGCCCCATGAAAGCACAAGGCCATACTGTAGAAGAAATTTTATCAAACCTGCCCGCGGACAGGGTGGAGCCTTTTAACAAACTGCACCAGGTAATCCTGAAAAACCTGCCCAGGGGATTTGAGCCCGCCATCAGCTATGGTGGCCTGGGCTATGTGGTGCCGCACAAGCTGTACCCCGCAGGTTACCACTGCAAGCCTGAGGAGCCACTGCCTTTTGCAGGCATTGCCTCGCAAAAAGGTTCTATCAATTTTTACCACATGGGCGTGTATGCTGATGCCAAACTATACAAGTGGTTTGTGAGCGAATATCCCAAACACAGCAAACAAAAATTAGACATGGGTAAGAGCTGTGTGCGTTTCAAGAAGCTGGAAGAGATACCCTACCAACTCGTTGGCGAACTGATGCAAAAGATGAGCGCTAAGGAATGGATAGAGATGTATGAGAAAAACCTGGTGCCGAAATCGAAAAATAAGTAAGAGTGATGATTCCCTCGCCCTAAAGTCAAAGTCTGAACACCCCTGCCGGTCGGCAGTAGGAGACTCTACAAAGCGGCAGGTGTGTGGTGAACACGGGAAGTTCGTCTTCTCTTCACCAAAATTCCTCTCTATTGCATTTGATAAACACTCAGCGACCCTCAGCGATAATCTCAGCGAACCTCTGCGACACTGCGACACACTGCCATACCTATGCAGACAATTACATTCGCGCCCCGCTCATAAAAAATGTACACGCCACCATGCAAAAACCCAATCAGGAAGACCGCCTGAAAACCATTGTTTCTCACGCCAAGGAATACGGTTTTGTGTTCCCCTCTTCAGAAATATATGATGGCCTCAGTGCCGCTTACGACTATGGCCAACTGGGCGTTGAGCTAAAGAACAACATCAAGAACTATTGGTGGACGGCCATGACGCGCATGCACCAAAACATTGTGGGCCTCGATGCCAGCATATTCATGCACCCCACCACCTGGAAGGCCAGCGGCCACGTAGATGCCTTCAACGATCCTTTGATAGATAACAAAGACAGCAAGAAGCGCTACCGTGCCGATGTGCTGCTGGAAGAATACATGGCCAAGCAGGAGGCCAAGATTGACAAAGAAGTAGAGAAGGCGAAAAACAAATTCGCTGACTCGTTTGACGAAGAAAAATTTCGCGCAACGAACCCCAACGTGCTGCGCAGTCAAGAGAAAATAAATGCAGTGCATGGCCGCATGAAGGCCGCTCTGGAGGCATCAGACCTTGTGGCTCTTAAGGCACTGATAGAAGAATTAGAAATAGCCGACCCCGAAACAGGTTCGCGCAACTGGACGGAAGTGCGGCAGTTCAACCTGATGTTCAAAACAGAGTTGGGCGCAGTGAGTGGCGATGCGGGCATCATCTACCTGAGGCCTGAAACAGCGCAGGGCATCTTCGTCAATTTTCTGAATGTGCAGAAGAGCGGGCGCATGAAGTTGCCTTTTGGAATTGCACAAATAGGCAAAGCATTTCGCAATGAGATCATAGCGCGACAATTCATCTTCCGCATGAGGGAGTTTGAGCAAATGGAGATGCAATTTTTCTGCAAGCCCGGCACCGAACTGGAGTGGTATGCCTACTGGAAAGAAGCTCGCATCAAGTGGCACAGGGCCCTCGGCATGGGCGATG
The DNA here is from genome assembly GCA_046155615.1 of Flavobacteriales bacterium. Taxonomy (GTDB): domain Bacteria; phylum Bacteroidota; class Bacteroidia; order Flavobacteriales_D; family Sanyastnellaceae; genus JANNVZ01. The sequence continues at coordinate 3,706 of JBJXFP010000090.1, forward strand.
CCCACTACAAATTTCACGACCACATCAAGCTGGCACACTATGCCAATGCCGCTGCTGATATTGAGTTCAACTTCCCCATGGGCTTCAAGGAACTGGAAGGCATTCACTCGCGCACTGACTTCGACCTGAAGGCACACGAAGAACACAGCGGCAAAAAACTCCGCTACTTCGATCCCGAAACCAAAGAGAGTTTTGTGCCTTTCGTGGTAGAAACTTCAGTCGGTCTGGACAGAATGTTTCTTGCAGTGTTGAGCGCATCATACAAAGAAGAAATAGTTCCATCTAAAGAAGGTTCGGATGAAGAAGGAGCAGAACGTGTGGTGTTGTCTATTCATCCTGCACTTGCCCCTGTGAAGGTGGCCATACTTCCACTCGTTAAGAAAGACGGCCTTCCCGAAAAAGCAAAAGAGATAGTGGACTTGCTGAAGCTGGACTTCAACCTGCAATACGATGATAAGGATGCTGTGGGCAGGCGTTACAGAAGACAAGACGCTATTGGCACTCCGTATTGTGTTACGGTTGATTACGACACCATGCAGGACAACACAGTTACCATCCGCGAGCGCGACAGCATGATACAGGAAAGAGTATTCATTGATAAACTTCACTCCATCATTGAAGAGAAAGTGAGTTTGAGAAAGTTGTTTTTGTAATAAAGGAATGACAACAATCATTGTCTCAAAGAACCATTCTACATTAGCATCATGAAAGTATTATTGGACATAAAAGACGATAAGGCACAATCGCTTTTGGACGTATTGCGGGCATTGCCATATGTGAAGGCCAAGCAGCTCACAGAATCGAAGGCGCAACTGATGGAGGAAATAAAGGAAGCCGTGGAGAATCTGAAATTGGTGCGTGCAGGCAAGCTCAAAGCAAGACCGGCAAAAGACTTGCTCAATGAGTTATAGTGTTCTTACCATCTCTCCTTTCGACAAGCAATTGAAAAGGCTTGCAAAAAAGTATCCATCCATTGCAGGGGACTATTTGGACCTAATTGAATCGTTAGAGGAAGACCCCTTTCAGGGTGACGCATTGGGAAATAATTGTTACAAAATCAGGTGGGCTATTCGCTCGAAAGGCAAAGGAAAAAGAGGTGGTGCGAGAGTTATTGCCAACGTTGTGATAGTGCATTCCACAGTATATCTGCTCAGCGTGTATGATAAATCAGAACAAACATCGCTAACAGATAAAGAACTTCAAAACCTTCTCGGCCAGGTTCCTCAATAGCGAATCCGATGCAGCTACACGTTATAGCCATTGGCAAAACCAGTGCACCCCACTTGCAGGTGGGCATTGATATTTACCTGCAACGTCTGAAGCATTATGCACGTGTGCAATGGACTGAACTGCCCGATGTGGTGTCAAAAAATTTGTCGGCAGATGCGGTGAAGAAAAAGGAAGGAGAAAAAATATTGCAGCAGCTTGCGCAAAGTGATGTGCTGATGCTGCTTGACGAAAAGGGCAAAGCCTACACCTCGAGAGCCTTTGCGGATTTCCTGCAAAGGCAGATGAATACCGGCATCAAAACACTGTGCCTTGTAGTAGGCGGAGCGCATGGCTTCTCTGATGAGGTGTACAAACGGGCCAACGGCACCATCTCTTTTTCCAGCATGACGTTTTCCCATGAAATGATCAGACTCTTTCTGGCCGAGCAGCTTTACCGCGCACACACCATACTCAAGGGCGAGGGTTACCACCACGATTAGCACAGTGCTATTTTCGCTACGGTGCATGTACAGACTTATACCTATGGCAACATACCCATCGAGATGTGGGAGTACCCAGCATATATAGCTATGTTGGTGGTGGTTTGGTTTGTAGGAGCTGGCATCAAGCGCAGGCGCATTGCCCACCAGCCCGAATACCGTTTTTTTCTTTGGGGCCTTTGGGCCAAAGTGGCAGGCGGGTTTCTCTTCGCTTGTATCTATATCTTTCACTACGGTCAGGGCGACACTACCAGTTTTTATGAGTGTAGCATAGCCTTCTGCCGGTTGCTGTTCGATGATCCTTCATCATTCTTCACTGTGCTCGCAGGCGATGGCACGCAGGAAATGAAAAGCTACTTCACTGCAGAAACAGGTGAGCCTATGATGTATATGTTCGGTGAAGGAGCCACGAGGTTTACCATGAAGTTGCTTGTCCCTTTCATGTTGCTCAGTGGACAGAGTTACTTCATCACCACCTTACTCATTTCCATTGTCACCTATGGTGCGCTGTGGAGACTCTACCTCATGTTCACCTCCTACTTTCCTCAATACACGCGCAATTTGGCCATTGCCATCCTCTTCATGCCATCAGTTATTTTTTGGGGCAGCGGCATTCTCAAAGATTCATTCACCCTGGCTGCTACGTGCTATCTGATGGTCATCACCAACAACATCATACAGCGCCAGGGCCGCCTGTGGCTGAATGTGGCGGGTATGCTGTTTTTCGGTTACGTTATCATATCTGTGAAGGCTTATGTCATCCTCATTCTACTGCCAAGTTCATTGGTTTGGTTCTTTTATTCCAAAGTGAAAAAGATAAAAAACAGATTGGTGCGCTATCTCATCGTTCCGTTCACTTACATAGCCATCATAGGTGGCAGTTATTACGGGCTTACAGCATTTGGCGAAACATTAGGAAAATTCAGCATTGATCGCGCACTGAAAACAGCCGCCATTACCCAGGGTGATTTGAAGCAGGAGTATTACGAGGGCAATAGCTTTGACATTGGCGATTTCGAAGCAACACCCATGGGGGCATTGGCAAAGTTTCCGCAAGCCACTGCGGCAGGACTGTTCAGGCCGTTTCTGCTGGAGAGCCGCAATACAGTAATGGTGCTCAGTGGCATCGAAAATCTATTTATACTGGGCCTTACACTTGTGGTAATAGTGACCGTGAAGTGGAAGGTGCTTCGCAAGCTGGTGAGCGAAAATCCGGTCATCATTTACAGTTTTGTCTTCTCGGTTTTGTTCGCATTCATGATTGGGCTCACCACTTCCAACTTTGGTGCACTCGTACGATTCAAGATTCCGCTTATTCCACTTTACATGGCCAGCATCATGATCATGTTCAGCAAATTGCGCAAACCGAAGATTACCAACTCACGCAGGTTTCAAACCATGTAGTTTGGCCACTACATAAAACATTTTTGCTATGCACATCATCACTCAGATACTTCTTGCCATAGTCGCCATTGAGCACCTGTTCTTCCTCTATATGGAAATGTTTGCATGGACTACACTTGGCAGGAAGGCATTCGGCAAAGCGCTTCCTCATCATTTGTTCGAACCCACTAAGGCACTTGCAGCCAATCAGGGACTTTACAACGGATTCCTTGCTGCGGGACTTGTGTGGTCGTTACTCATTACAGATTATGAGTGGGCCATCAGTGTGGCGCTTTTCTTTACAGGATGTGTGCTTGTGGCTGCCATCTATGGTGGACTCTCAGCCTCTAAGAAGATTCTTGTTATTCAGGGAATACCTGCGGCAATCGCCATGCTTGCACTGCTGCTCTTAGAAAACAGATTAGCTTGAACAAATCAGGATCAGGCACATCTGATTGCTTCTGCCAGAGCCGATAATTCATCGTGAATCATTGTGATGCGCTCTTTGGTAAATGACAAGTCGCCCACGCTGTTCATGGGTATAAGGTGTATGTGTGCATGGGGCACTTCTAAGCCCACTATTGCGACACCAATTTTCAAGCAAGGAACAACACGCTTGATTTTTTTTGCCACATCGCGGGCAAAGAGATGTATTCGTTGCAGCGTATCATCATCTAAATCGAAGATGTAGTCAACCTCTACCTTGGGTATCACTAGCACATGGCCTTTGGCCACGGGTTGTATGTCCAAAAATGCAAGGAAGCGATCATCTTCGGCTACTTTGTGTGCTGGTATTTCCCCTGCAATGATTTTTGAAAAGATGGTAGCCATCAACGCGAAATGGCGAGTATTTCAAATTTGATTTTACCGGCAGGCACCTGCACTTCTGCTACATCGCCTACTTTTTTTCCAAGCAGACCTTTGCCTATGGGCGATTCAACTGAAATCTTCTTCTCAGCCAGGTTCGCTTCATTCTCCGCTACCAGAGTGTATTCGAGCTGGGCTTTGTTAGCCACGTTTTTCAACTTCACTTTGGAGAGTATGAAGACTTTACTGGCATCTATCTGGGTGTCGTCCACCAGCCTTGCGTTGCCTACAAGTTCTTCTGTTCTTGCAATTTTCGCTTCCAGCATCCCTTGTGCCTCTTTGGCAGCATCGTATTCCGCATTTTCGCTCAGATCGCCTTTGTCACGGGCTTCAGCTATTTGCTGCGTGATGGACGGGCGCTCTACAGTTTTCAGGTGGTGCAGCTCGTCTTTGAGTTTTTTCAAACCCTCAGCGGTGTAATAGGCCACTTGTGTTGCCATGTTTTCTGTTGTTCTATTAAATAATTGGATAAACGGTTGATAGAGCAATTGCTCTTGGTGCAGGCAGAAAAAAAGAGAAAACCCGAAAAGGGTTTTCTCAGATGGTTCGACCTACGGGGTCAAAAGTAAAACAAATTTCTTTAGAGTAAAATGTGCAAGCCTATGCCGTGCACGCCTGAGAATGGATTGGTAACTCTGTATGAGTAATCAAGGCCAATGATGTTTTCATTTTCTCCTGTAGGAAGCTGCACAGTGAGCCCGGCTGAAGGACCCGTGAATACGGTTGTACGATCTTCATCAGAGGTCATTCCATTCTCAAATTGATAGCCCCCACGCAAGATGAATTGATTGCGGAAGTTGAACTCTGCACCAAGACCGAACTGGTCGCGTGTGAAAGAGTTTGACGTGAATTGTAAGTTGGTTGTCAGTTTCATTTTTTCGCTGAAGATGAAGTCGTATGCAAATCCAACATTTACAAGTGAGGGCAATTCATATTTCTCAGAACGCTGATCCACAGTAAGTGATGATGTACCTGATGATGAAGAGGGAATGTTGGCGGTAATAGAAAGACCATCACCACGGTAGCGCAAAGGTGGGCCTACGTTACGCAGGGCAATACCAAAACGAACATTGTCCTTTTCTCCCGTTACATATCTGATACCTGCATCAAAAGAAACACCTTGCGCACGCACATTGTAAATGGATTCGCTGATGAGGCGCATGGTAAGGCCACCGTATATGCTGTTGGAAAATCCTTTGGCATATGACAAACCAATGTTGGAATAGGAAGGTGAAAAACTTCCAATGCCACCTTCAGGTAAATCTGTTTCTGTTATCATGATGTCGCCAAAACTCATGTTGGTAACGGTGATGCCAATGGCTCCGCTCTCGCCTACGCGTTGGCCGAAACCCACTGAATTCAGTTTGATACCTGTTCCCACCAAATATTGTGTGTTGGTAAAGAGCAAATCTGTTTTGCGAAGTGAGGCGAGTCCAGCAACGTTCATGAACGTGGCTTCGATTCCATTTACTGATGCCATGGATGTGTTGGCTAAGCCGGAGGTACGCGCCCAGGGATTGATGAGCAGGTGTCCGGCACCGGCCGAGCCGGCCCGATCAGGGTTGCCGGCAGTTGCTGCCATGGATGTCAAGAGTGCTGTTGCTATTACTAAGAGCTTTTTCATAAGCGGTATTTCTTTACTGTTCTTTCCTTTTTTTATTGATGAAAACATCAGAAGTTGTCTAAGTCCACTGGTCTCATTACGCCAAACCACTTCAGTATTTTTTCGCCCACATTGGGCACTTCCACATGGATGATGTATGTGCCGCTGGCGATAGGTATGTTCTTGTGATTTTTCAAATCCCAATCGAGCGAGGTCATCGGATCAGCTTTGTTGAATTGCCTAACTAATGTACCATTCAGATCATAAATGGTGATCGTACACACTTCAGGCACGTTCGTAATTTTCACACGATTGTCCAACTTGCTGGTTTCATACGAGCTGAATGCGTAGTAAGGATTAGGCACCACATTGATGATGTCAAGCACGCTTGTCAGTGTATTCTGGTCAGCGGTAATGGCCTCCATACCCTTTGTAGTAAAGGTGTAAAGTGGTCTGAAGCCATTCTGAGCTGCCCCCGTTTCATCCAAATCAAATTGAGTATTGGAGTAACGCTCGTAAGTAGATGCTACACGCAGACGTATGCGCATGTTGTTAGGAATGAGGCCCTGCTCTGGTGAAAGCAAAGGATACTCCGGATTTACCATAGCTGAACCAATCCATGTGCAGCCTTGAAACACTCGCTTGTGCGGGGTCTGAGAGAAGTTGTTTGAGTTGCTGAGTATTTGATGAATGAACGCTCCCTGATCATACCTGTCCACATAATCTTCATCGCCTTCTTCTTCGAACTTAGCATTTTTGAAAACATAAATCCAATGCTGGCCACCAAACAAGGCTTGTGTGCCAATGTCAGAATACAATCTGCCTGATGGATTCCAAACCATATCACGGCCATTTTCACCCACCAGCCAGGAGTCTTCGCCAAAGGCCATATTCAAGCGATCGCCAGTGCCAAGGTCGATAGCATAGCCTGGGAACCAGCCCATACCGAAGTTGCTCGTCAGATCACCATCAGCACTGTTGTATCCGTCCTGACCTGCACGTTTGCCATTCTTATCAACCGATGCCTGGGAGCGCACCATCATTTTTTGTGCTTCATACCCGGGCCACGCATTGGTGGTAAGGCCTGGTGCGGGTTGCATTTCCAGCACCGCGCAACGTGTCCACTTACTCTTGTCAGCAGTGAATACGATGTCAACATTGTTCAAGCCTTTGATGGCGTTAATGGTGCTCAACCCGGTAGAAAGGTCACCTTCCAGAGCATTGATGACTGGTGCTGCAGAGTTGAACCAAGCTGTTGCTCCATTCTCTGTTATCTCATGGCTAAAGCCGGCTAAACAATAAGGCGACCAAGTGCCGCCAAGCACTCCCTCATAATTTTCTTCCGCGTCAGTAAAGGGGAAATCTGCATTGTTGCTTTCGGCATAATCGTCATAAGTGGCTTCAGACTCCAATGCTCCGCTGGCTGACGCTAAAGTACCCGCCCGTATCCAGTTCATTTCAGAAAGTCCATCAACATCAGGAATACCGATATACCAAGGACGCGAAGCATCGTCATACTCCAATGTTGAACTGATTAGATCTGTGTACGATTTTATATGCGCCCCATCTTCATTGAAATATTGGTATTGACCCCAACTAATGCTGATGCCATAATCTATCAGTACGTCTTCGCTTGATGAATTGAAAGATGTGTATGTAGTATATTTTTCATTATTGGTAAGATCAGTCAATTCCCAGAACATGGAATCAGGATCCCACTCTTCAATGTTGTCATCATCTAAGTCATTTTCATCTACAGAGTCGATCAGCGCCAGTTGAAAATCAACCGCCTGAACGCGCAACGGATCTACCACCTTCACATTTACGGGACCGCCCCCTGGCAGATAGTGCAGTTCATTGGTGGTGCTGTTTGCCAAAATATCGGACTCGCTTTGAGGAGTGATAAATAATTCATTGGTGCCACTTCCTTTGCCCTCGAGGCGGGTAAGAGGAATGCCCTGACCATACACAGATTGTGAGATGGTACCACCGGCCTCAGGAGACACTGTGTGAGGAATGGCACGAATTACAGGAACTTCACCAACGGCACCTTTGCGGCTGGCGATATAAGATTCGTCTTGTCCTTTTTCCTGTGCTACGTCATATGGCTGATAATTATTGTACCCATAAGCGATCACCATGAAGTAGTAGGTCTTGTGGTTGATGAGAGCGCTGCTTCCAGTAGCGAAAGCATCATCAGTAACTCTGAATGAACGATCTATGCCGCTGTCAGTTCCTTGCACCATCAGCGTTGGCACTATAAGCCCCATAATAGGGTCGCGGTAATAGTTGATGATGTTCTCTATTCCATTTATTACATCACATTGTGCTATCAATCGTGCCTTCTCAATGTCACCAAGGTCGTTGCTTCCTACCTGTGCATTTGCGAGCTGATATACAAGATAACCCTCGAATCCATAGCTACGATCAGATTGAGATAGCACCGTGCCATCACTGAGGCTATCGGGTATTCCGGGATCAAATTCTGAATATTTCTCCTTGTAATTGTTGGAGATGCTGTTCTCATTACTGAGCATCAGAATAATTTCTCTGTTTAGTTCTTGTACAGTCACATCAGGAGCATCAGGACCAGAGACAAGCTCGAAACAATTGTCGAACAGCGACTGGGCTTTGTCATCTGCCTCGCGCATTAAGTCAATGCTAGCAAGTTGGCCACCGCTTGTGGTGCGTGCCCATACTACCCCAACAGTAATGTTGTTGTAGTCGCCCGGCTGCAAGGTGAAAGGGCCTGCAGACTGAATGAAACGCCTATCTCCAGCGCCATTTCCAGCTTCTTCTTCTGTCCAAAGCGGTATTTCTGTACCATCTGTTCCCCAGTGCAATGGATCGGAATCGCCAGGGAACATGTAATCACAGGGTAATCCTTGTATTACTCCTGCACCACTCACTCCGTTTCCGCCACAAAGCATTTCAGCGCCATTTTTCCAAAAACCTCTCAGATAGCCATAATAATTGACCGCGGTGGTCGGATCGCCATTGATGGGATTGTTGGCTATGTTGTAATAAACAAACTTTCGCATACCAAAGCGCTCATTGTCTATGATGGTATCGCCATACCCAATACCCAATCCTTTGTATGGAATTCCTAATGAATCGGCAGCATGAATGATGTTTGTAGTAAGTGGGTTGTCGATCAGATCTTCATCCTGATATGGTCCCTCGAAAAAGTCAACACCGACTGCCGGTGGATTTTCGCCATATCCCGGTGATGTGGATACAGACTGGTCATCATTGTCTCCATTGTAGCAGTAACCCAGACCTCGCTTTACATCACATCCCACATAATCATCGGTGCTGTTGCCAAGGTCGCTGTCCACCCAAGATCCGAAGTATGTATTGGTTAGCGTCTGTGTTCCCTGGTTAATGAGTACGTAGTTAAGGAAAGTCATGTTGTTCACCTCATCGTTGGTGGTGAATGCAAATGCCTGTGCTCGTATCTCCATGCCAATGGGCTGTCCTTGTGACTCGGTGTGCACGTTGCCCTTGTCGTTAAATATCCAATAGAAGGTTTGGTCACCAAAGAGAGGAACCACATCTTCGCGTTTACGCTGTGCACAGTCTATTTCGCGCAGGAAGTCATACCACGGATAGTCTCCATTTTCTGGGTCATACACATCGGGGTTGCTACCTGGATAGTCATAGAATGGTGCCAGGTAATAGTCTTGTCCTGCGGCTGTGTTGCCATGAGCTGGATAATTGAAGAAGTATGTTGGAATGGTATAGCCATCTGGAAAAATTAAGGCAATTGCTTCAGCAGAGGCACCAGATGTTACCAAATCATAGTATTGCCTGTGCCGCTGAGCATCCTGACGCAGCGAGACATAAAACTGGTCATACGCTTCACAGGTTGATTCTGTCACCTCAGCAGTACCATCATTGGTAAGTGGGCCTGGCCAGAAGTCATTTCCAGTTCCTCTGAAAGTTACCGCAGCAAGTTTCAACTGCTGGTCGGGCGACAAACCGCCAAGCCACAATGCTCCTGAATAGATAGAAGAAATAGATTCGTCTTCCTCTGAATTCACTTTTGGAATTTCATAGGCAGCTCGGTTATTAGCACGGTCTTGCCACATGGAGCCTCCTGTTTCAATACGCGCTCTTACGTTGTTCCACTCCAAATCGCGTAGGCCTGTTGCCGGTGCACATGCGGCTGCCCGCACCTGGCCCTGCTGGCTATCGCCCGGATGTGGCGGGGCTACATCTCCCCCACCGCCTCCATTGCTACCCATGTAGCGCAGTGCGAATGCATTGGTTGTTGTAAAAATGACGAGTGCTGCAATTGTGATTTTGAAAATCGATCTTATCATCTTTTTGTCTGTTATGATTCTTTGTAATGTGTGACCAGTTTTTTCTATGACCAAGGGTTAGAAGTCGAAACGAATACCCAGGCGTATCTGGCGGGGCGTGCCCAGGTTGTATGGATTGTTCACATACATCTGGTAGTAGTTGATGAATCCCTGTGGCGACACCTGATTGTTTATTACCTGCTGGTATTGGGAAGAGGCCAAATAGCCATCATCATCTGGTGTGCCCGTGAATCGGTAGACACCATAGATGTTGCGTGTATTGAAGACATTGGTAACCCACAGATATACATTCAGATTGGCGGTTTTCTGCTTGTCTCCTTCAGCACCGTACTTCAGGCTGAAGTTTTTGTCAATATTCATATCCACAGTGAAGGCCCAGGGAAGACGCGCACCATTTATTGAGCCTTCAGTACTCGGTGAAATTTCGCCAGTTACCGGATAGGCGAATACAGCAGGTGTATAGGGTGTGCCACTTCCAAGGTTGGCTATGAGGTTAACACCTGTGTTGGCGAAAACTTGCTTGTCGAACCATACCGGGCCATTGTAGTCTTTTCCATCACCATAGCGGTAGTCCACAGTAGCTACAATGCGGTGGCGCTGGTCGTAGTTGAAAGGGTTTACCGTGCGCAGGTTGGGCAAGCCGGCATTGATAAGCGCGGTCTGCGATTGTGATGATGAACCGGTTCCATCTGCAAACTGCAACGTGTATGACGTTTTGAGTTGAATATTTCCTGTTCTGCGTAGGTCGTAAGTGGAGGTAAGTCCTTTTACAGTGCCGAAGTCAATATTATCAAAGGCATTGTATGTACTTGGGTAAGCGCCCACGAATCTGCGTATCTGGGTTTGGTTTCGCAATTCGCGGTAGAAGGCCTCAATCTTCAACGATGAGCTTTTTGAAAGCACTTGCTGGAAACCCAAAGCATAGTCTGTAGTGCGTTCCGGTTTCAATGCGGGGTTTGTGATAGTAACACTGCGGTTGGTCATGTACAGGTAGTCAATCGGATTGAAACGGTTGAATTCTGTGGGGCGCTGAGTCAGGACATCGTAGTGAGCAAAGAACGTAGCCTCATCTGAGATCGGGAATGAGAAAGCAATGCGGGGCATAATGTTCACGGCAGGGTCAAAGTCTTTGAATGCATTGCTTGTGAGTGGGGCATCCGGATCTACTTTGAGATAAGGATTTATTTTACCATTGGAGAATATAGACGTTGGATCAGCTACCAACTGTCCTTGGGCATTGTACCAAGAGTTGCCATCACGGTAACCTTTGATGGCTGTTGGGTTGTCCACATCATCCACATACACCACAAAGTCATCACCTATGTTGCTTGGGTGGGTCACGTTATTGTCACCTACACGCGATGTTTCGGCCACAGTAAATGCCTCACTAATCACAAAAGGATCCTTAGGCACAGGTTGGTTGGCATCATAACGATCCACGCGTACACCCACATTGAATATCAAGTCGTCAAAGGCGAACTTGTCCATGATGTAACCTGATGTATAGATAGGCTCGAAAGCACCAATTGGCCGGGTGTAGTATGTATTGCCGCCAAGTTGTTTTGTTTGTGAGAAAAAGTCTTCGATAGTCGGCTTGCGTCCGGTCAACTTATTGCCTGCATGGTCGTAGCCGTAATAAACTACTGCGCTGTTCCCAGAATTGAAAAGATCATCAGGACCAAACATGCCGATGTCTAAAAACTCTGGTTCCAGATTGTCTGTATTTATGAAGTCGCTGCCATTGGGGTTGAGGCCCAAAGCATTGCGCAGGTTGTAGTCAAATTCATATTGTCCGTCACCAATCAAAGGGTTGAAATACACATAGTATTCCGTTCCAAGATTTACCACAGTAGAATCGTAGCCTATACCAGTGTTGGCAAGCTCTGCGGTGTGTGAGTTGGTGTATAGACGTGCCAGAGTCCACAGGCCTATAGGCGAAACTCCGTATAACGCATCCTTGCGCTGCTCATATTCGAAACCCACCTGAATGGCGTGGTCACCAATATCGGCACTACCCATACCAGATACACGAAACTGGCCCGTTCGGCTGGTTTGGTAATTGTTGTTTTGTGTACCTAAATAATTGTATAGGTTATAGGTCTGCACCGGAGTTTGTCCGTTCAACAAGCCATTGCCCGATTGAATGTTGGTGAATGACGCATAGGGGTTTTCGTTAATTCCAAAGGCGTTGCCACCAGATATGTAAATATCATTAGGATTAGTAATGATATTGCCCTGATCATCAGTTAGCTGATCAATTGCGAATGTGTAAAACGGATCGTTTTGAAACAACCCGAAGTACTGTTGTGTCATGGCGGCCAAGTCAGGGTTGTATGGCGAAGGAGTGAAGTTGATATTCATATCCTGAGTGCCTGATTGGCGGAAATATGAACCATTATAGTCATAAGTATTACCACGATACAAGTCAAAGTAGCCTACGTGTCCGTACTTGAATAGGTCAGCTTTGTGGGTGTCGTCCTGGCGAAGGCGGTTAGTTTGGCTGTAGTCCACCATTACAGAATAGAATACATTTTTCAGCACCGAGGCTGTACCATTCTCTTCATCGTCTACAGCATTTTTGAATCGCTGACTGAATTTCAAATAGCCCCTCCAGTCAAAGTCAGTTGCCTGCTGGTTATTGTCCCAGTTCATTATCAGATTGTCATAGTCAAAGTCGTGGCCTCTGCGAAATGCGCCCGTACCACCCAAAGTCAGCGTTGAGTTACTTGAGGTGTTCACGTCAATTTTCGCAACTAAGTTGGCCGACCGATCACGCACATTCAAGCGTGTTTTTATTTTTTCAAAACTATCGGAGGTAAGAAAATCAGCGTTGTAAAGTGCGCCATTCACCGTACCATCCTCCTGCACATTGCTTCTGAGAGGATTGTTCAGCAGATCATTTCTCACATCTTCTTTCATGCGATAGACTCCGCCAAATGCAGCACCGGGGTCAACAATATCAGTATAGTTGCCCGAAAGGAAAAAGCCGAGCAATGGCACTGTATTGTTCCCCGCTGTGTCCTTGCGGAAAACAAGCGGGCCTGACAATGAGCCTTCCACCAAGTTGTAGCCATAGTGATCTAAGCCCACCGCCTTATCTCCCACCGCAAACCCCGATGTGATAACTTCCACACCTCCGGTGTAAAAGCGCGATGAGTTTCGCAGCGAAATATTTACAACACCACCCGTAACGTCCCCAATGTTTGCCGGCACTCCACCGGTTATTACAGATACTTCTTCTATGGCCGACTTAGGAAGCGATGTGGAGCCGCGCACTTTTATACCATCAATGTAAACCCATGTAGAGCCTTCGCGAGCACCACGTATAGATATACCATTGCCTGTATCGGTGGCTCCGGCCACTGTAGTAGCCAGTCCCAGCGCAGAGCGGCTTGGCATGTTGCGTATTTCTTCACGTGTTATGGTGCCGCCTGATGAGCCACCGTCTCTGTCAATCAGCGGTACTTTATACTCAATGATTTCTACAGTAATGGCATCTTCACTTTGGCTCAACTCGAAATCCAGCTCAGTTATTTTGCCTGATGTGACGCGAACGTTCGCTATCTCCACTGGTTGGTAGTTCACGAATTCTACCCTCACATTGTAAGTGCCCGGATCCAATGGCTTTATGGTATAGCTGCCGTCCATTTCGGTGTCAGTACCGTTCACCACGTTACCCTGGTCGAATACTACCACGGTGGCAAATGGCAGTGCCTCGCGGGTGTCTTTGTTTACCACTTTTCCTGAAAGGGTGCCGCTGCTGGTTTGGGCGTAAGCGGTGGATGAAAATGCGAATGCAAGTAGAAGAGCGTAAAATTTATTCTGCATAGAAAAATTTTAATAGATTGTACAAACAGGTTGAAGGAGGTCGGGAGGGTCGCGAAAACAGAAACTCTGATTTCCGGTTGCCACCGCCCAAAAATTTTGGTAAGGCGCGCAAAGAACTCCGAATTGCCCTTTCGTTGCAAACATTTTTTCTGTGCGAAAAAGTTTGGCTGACTCTGGTCCGATTCCTTTTATCCGACCAAATTTACGTGTGTCAATTTCTTATGACTTCATTTTCAGGCTACACAATGGGCCATTTATATACAAGTCCAACGGCATGTTTGGGGTAGAATTCCGGACTTAGAATTTTTTCTTTTGAAACCAGCGCTTGAAGAAGGGCGCTTCTTTGCCGCGTGCATAGCGCTCTGATCTGCGCTTGTTTTTTTTCATTCGTTGTTGGGTCGCTTTGTCTTGCCTGGCAAGGTGTTCTTTTCGGCCTTCTTCCATTTTTTCATCCTGGGCCTTTAGCCGTGCTTCACTTTTTTTGAGCGCTTCTTCACGGGTAATTGTCTCCGGCTGCTCTTCACCTTGTGCATGAAGTATTGATGAGCAGCTCAGCGCTAAAGTGAAAAACAGCAGGGTAACGATTTTATACATATTGCGCATGAACGGCCTATTCATAGAATTCGTATTGAAACTTGGTGATAACTATGTCGTGGCTCTGTATGTCGTGATCCAGAAAAGCCTCCACAAGCATGGTCGCTGTGTAGAGAATTTCTACCTCGCGCACCAGCACGTCTTTGTCTTTGTATTCTACCTTGGTCAGGTTGCCCAGCTTGTCGTAGGTAAATACTTCAGTCTTCTTATTGGCGGTTTGGTTGTCCGTGGTTTCTATGTTGCTTATCCACCCATGCTCATCGTAGGTATAGGTGCGTGTGGTGGTGCGCCCGCTCATCATCAGTTCTTCCACTTCGCTTACTAAGTAGCCTGCTTCGTTGCGCGTGATGGTGAGGTTGCTGTAATGTAAGCCGTAGTTGTTGTAATTGGCGCGTTTCCACACACCGGGGCCTATTTCAGTCCATGCAAAGGTTTCGCTGTTTATGTTTATCACACGCCCCGGTTCCAGTTTGTTTTTGTCTTGCGATATGTTTTCTGCTTTTGCAAAATCGAGCCTTGTAAGATGCCCGTCCTTGTCATAGTTGAACTGAGTAGTGAAGTAGCCGCGCGTTCCATTTTCTGTCTTTGTCTCCACTTCACCGGTCTGGCTTCGCTGATATTCTATGGTGAGGCTGTCCATTATAGTGAGCACGGACGACACCTTGTCCAACTGGTTCAGTAATCCCACCTCATTGAAATGATATACCAACAAGTCGGGCCGCTGATCGATGGGGCGATTGGGTCTCTTGATACTGGTAGTGCCTGTCATTGACTTCACTTTGTTGGTCCACAGGAATTGCTGGTTGAAAAACATTTCCTCTTTGAACGCATTGCCCAGACGATTGTCTATGATTTGGGCAGAAGCCGGAACAACAAACAGCGCAACAATAAAAAGCAGTACCAAAATCAGCACACGATGGAAACCACCTTGTCTGTGCGATTTGCAAACTGCTGATAGCAAACTGTCAACTTTCTTCTCTCTGCTCATGTATGCTTTTGAATTTGGGTAATGGCCTCCTCTACGGAATACACCGGAGCGAGGCAATGATTGTGCGAGCAAACATAGATGGCTGTCTTTGACCCTGTTTTGTTTTGAAACAAAGGCAATGAACGTTCGTGTGTTGATGCAACGATGATTGTGCCGGGCAAAAAAAATTGATTCATCTCACGCTGCAATTCGGTGGCATGTTCCCCCGTTATCACCACTTCATGAAATGGATGGCACATCCACTGATATGCGTAGAGCCAATTGCTATAACCCGAAGCATTGTCTATCAGCGGCAGCGCATTTGCAAGCATTCTTTTACTCATGTTTCTGTATCGTTCATCAGCGAAGCATGCCGCAAGTTTGAAAAGCACTTTGCACATCACACTGTTGGCTGATGGTATCACATTGTCTTGTACATCCTTCTTTCGGGCTATCAAATCAACACTGTCTGATGTGGTAAAAAAGAAAAGGCCATCGTGATCATCGAAGAAGTGGCTGATAGAATATTCGGTTAGCTCTGCGGCCTTGCGAAGCCAACGCTCATCACCGCTCAATTCGAAAAGATGGATGAACGATTCGGCTGTGAATGCGTAATCTTCTAAAAATGCATTGACATGAGCGTGGCCTTTGGTGATGGTGTGATAGAGCCCTGCGGCCTTATGCAAATGTTGCCACAATGCCTCTGCACAAGTAGTTGCCAATTGTAAATAATCGTGTTGAGGAAATGATTTGTGCGCTTCGCAAAATGCTGTAATCAACATCGCATTCCAAGAGGTGATGCACTTGTCATCAAGCCCCGGGCGAATGCGCTGGTTGCGGTGTTGCAGGAGTCGCTGCTTGCATTCTGCCATCACAACCTGCCATTGGCTGAGCGAAATATTTTGCTCATTGGCCATTGTTTCATTTGTTTTTTTTCTGAGGAGAATATTTTGTTCATCCTCCCACAAGGCGTCTTCATCCACACAGAAATATTTTGCAAAGTGCGTGTATTGATCAACAAGAATTTCTTTCAACTCATCTGATGTCCATGTGTAAAATTTTCCTTCCACACCTTCGCTGTCAGCATCCAATGCTGCGTAGTACAAGCCTTGCGGTGATTTCATATCATGCTGTAGCCATGCTATGGTCTGGTGCACCACATCAGCAAGCAAAGCACTTCTTTCCATGCGGTATGCCTGTGCATAGAGTGCTATCAATTGCGCATTGTCGTATAACATTTTTTCGAAGTGGGGCACCTTCCATACGCCATCTACACTGTACCGGGCAAAACCACCCGCTAATTGATCGTAGATGCCGCCCATGGCCATTTTCTCCAATGTGAGTTTCACATGGGCAATGGCTTCACGGTCTTTTCTAAGTGCACCATAGTGAAGTAAAAACTCCCAATTGTTGGGCATCGGGAACTTGGGTGCTTTGCGCGTGCCGCCCTCTTCATTATCCCATTGCCTCTTCCAATTTTCTACTATAGCCTCTAAGAATGGTGCATCGAAAATTTCCGCTGCATCTTCAGCCGCTATCTCATTGAGTTGATTGAGGCCCTGCCGCAGGTGCAATGCATAGTCCTCCACTTTTTTTGGTTCTGTCTTGAAAAGTTGAACCAGATTTTCCATCGTACTCATCCATGTTTGTTTTGGGAAATAGGTGCCGCCATATATGGGCAGCGCATCAGGAGTGGTGAAAACATTGAGCGGCCATCCGCCCTGCCTGCCCATCAGCTGCAGCGCATCCATATAGATGTTGTCCACATCGGGCCTTTCCTCTCGGTCCACTTTGATGCAGACAAAATGTGCGTTCATGTAAGCAGCGCACTCTTCATCTTCAAACACCTCATGCTCCATCACATGGCACCAATGGCAAGCACTGTATCCAATACTCACCAGCATCATTTTGTTCTCCCGCTTAGCACATTGCAGTGCTTCATCATTCCATGCATGCCAGTGAACCGGGTTGTTTTTGTGCTGAAGGAGATATGGGCTGGTTTCTTTGGAAAGGTGGTTCATGCGTCAATGCTATGGCTGTTTTGTGCTCATTCAACTTTACGCAGCAGCCAATGGCAAATAACCTGCATTAAATTGAAAAGGTGCGCAGTGCAACAACAGGAATAATTTCGCCCGCATTCCACAATACATGAAGATTCATACTGACTTCACTCTTTTCAGCCAGGCAAAAAATACCGTGGTGACCATTGGTACCTTCGATGGGGTGCACAAAGGCCACCAGCACCTGCTGAGCAGAGTGTGTGAAATGGCCAAAGAGATAGGTGGTGAAAGCGTACTGCTCACATTCCATCCGCATCCGCGTATGGTGCTCTACCCTGATGATCACGGCCTGCACCTGATGAACACCCCGGAAGAGAAGGCACATTACATTGCCCAAACCGGCATGGGCCATCTGGTGGTTTATCCGTTTACACATGAGCTGTCCAGACTCTCCGCGTTCGAGTATGTGCGCGATTTGTTGGTGAATGGGTTGAAGACGCACACAGTTGTGGTGGGTTACGACCACCGTTTTGGCAAAAACCGCGAAGGTGATCACAACACAATGTTGGAACTGGCGGAAGTCTTTGGATTTCATGTAGAGCAGGTGGCACCACAGACTGTGGATGAAGTGAACATAAGTTCCACCAAAATTCGCCAGGCGCTGATGGCCGGCCATGTGAGCGAGGCCACAAAATATCTTGGCAAGAATTATAGTGTGACCGGCACCGTAGTGCATGGGGACAAAGTGGGCCGCCAATTAGGATACCCAACTGCGAATATTGAATGCGGATACAAATACAAGCTGATTCCGGCCACCGGTGTTTATGCAGTTCATGTGGTATTGGATGGAGAACGATTGAATGGCGTGATGAATATTGGCGTGCGCCCCACCACGCACAGCAACTCTTTGGTGGTTACCGAAGTTTACATCATGAACTTCGACCGCGACATTTATGGAAAACAATTGACAGTTGAATTCGTTGAACGCCTTCGCGAGGAGAAAAAATTTGGCTCAATAGATGAATTGAAACAAGCCATTGCAGATGATATAGCAACCTCCGGAAAATTATTTTGAAATCCATCTACTTCATATTTTTTCTCTTCTCGTGCACTGCTCAATATGCACAAGCCCAGCTCATCCCGCTGGACTCATTGAAGAAAATGAAAGTGTATGACCAGTTGAGCATAGCCGAACAAAATCCGCTCGATGTGTATCGCCTCCACCTTACCAAACAAAAGCTGACTGAATTTCCTGATGCCATTTTTTTGTTTCCAAACCTCAATGAGTTGGTGCTTGACAAAAACAAAATTGATTCATTGCCGCCTGAACTTAGTCAAATGGAAAACCTGCAAATACTGAGCATCAGTTCAAATCAACTCGACACCATTTCACCCTGCATTCTGAAACTGAAAAACTTAGTGCGGCTGGATTTGAGCAACAACTTCATTGGCAGTATTCCAAACGATATTGATTCACTTTCAAAATTAGAATCGCTCATACTGTGGGACAATCCCATTCAGGAATATCCATCCACACTTGAAGATCTGCCACAGTTATCAGTGCTTGATTTGTTGCACAATCAGATTAGCTACGAGACACAAGACAAGCTGCGCGAAATGCTGCCAAAGGCGAAACTCATCATGTCTGATCCATGCACTTGCGAGGATGGGGAGTGAAGAATTCATTTGTTGACTTTTTGAGTTGGAGAATTGTTGATTGAAGGAGGTGCACAAGAGAAGTCACATACTTTCACAAAACCCAAATGGTCACTTTTTGTCCTTGTGCTCATGTGGCTGGTCAGAAAATGAATAACCACGAAACCACAAAATTTGGCTCGAAATCACAAAAGTTTTGTGTGATGTTTTTGTGTGTTTTTCTTTCGTGTTTTTGTGGTTACGATCATTGTCAATTTACTTTGGCCGCATGAAGTTGACCGATTTTCTCGATAGCTACAACCCACGTGTGTTGCACCGTCCTTATGTGATAGCGGAAGCTGGAGTAAACCACGAGGGCAGCATGGATTTAGCAAAACGCCTCATTGACGAAGCTGCGGAAGGTGGCGCGCAGGCCATCAAATTCCAGACATACAAGGCCGAAACCATCGCCAGCAAAGACTCTCCATACTACTGGGACATTACTAAGGAACCAACCCGTTCACAGTTTGAGCTGTTTAAGAAGTACGATAAGTTTTGGAAGAAAGAGTACGAGGAGCTTGCGAAATATTGCGAGACAGCGGGCATCGAATTCATGAGTACACCTTTCGATGTGGAAAGCGCAACTTTCCTGAATGACCTGATGCCGGTTTTCAAAATCAGCAGCAGTGATATCACCAATCTTCCTTTTATAGAATATCAATGCAAGTTTGGTAAACCGATTATTCTTTCAACAGGCGCAGCCTACAAATGGGAAGTGATGCAAGCGGTGGAGACCATCGAAAAACATGGCAATCAACTCTGCCTGATGCACTGTGTGCTGAATTACCCAACGATGGATGAGAACGCAAACCTTGGGATGATCAAAGACATGATTCGCCTCTTCCCAGATGCGGTGCCGGGCTACAGTGATCACACCTTGCCTAAAGACATGCACTCATTGGAAGTGGCCACTTTACTTGGTGCTGCCGTGTTGGAAAAACATTTCTCGCACGACAAGACATTGCCTGGTAACGATCATTACCATGCCATGGACAAAGAAGACTTGAAACACTTCTGGAAGCGCATGGACCGCACATTTGAGTTGATGGGCACTTTCGAAATGAAAGCCATGCCGAGCGAAGAACCGGCCAGAAAAAATGCACGCAGAAGTTTGGTGGCCGCCAAAAACATTCCGGAAGGAAAAGAAATTGAAATGGCTGACCTCACATGGAAACGCCCGGCCAGTGGCATTTCTCCAAAAGACATAGGGCAAGTGCTCGGAAAAAAGGCGGTGCGAGCGATTGAAGAGGATGAGGTGATGAAGTGGAATTATATAATTTGAAGTCTTAATAAGATTCTGTTTCCAGAACCAATCTAATCACCCCATAGTTGGGCGAGAACCTTCCTATTCAACCCTCTGTATATTTTGCATATGCAAGCTGATGACTGGGTCGTTTGTTGTAGGCTCACTCCACCACCAACCTTTGCGCACTGATGCACCCACCACCAAAGTCCGCTTCTATTAGATAAAGCCCCTTGGCAAGCCCTGAAACATCCACCTCCATTTGCAACACATGGTTATTCATCTTATATGAATAGACAACTTTGCCAGTAATGTCTCTGATGGTGATGCTTTCAAATGCTTCATTGCTCGTAATCTGTGCAACATCGTTTGCGGGATTAGGTGCAATTTGAAGAGACCCTGAAACAAGTTCAGGGTGACGTTCCTCTATGCCCACTGGACACCCCAGGTCTTCTACATCGCCACAGGCATCCAACTTGAGTACCCAGCCGCGCTGGGGATTGCCACCACCTTGAAAACTGCCGCACAACAGAAAACCTCCGTCTTGTGTGACGTTTATTTCATAACATTCTGTTCTGTCAAATTGCCCTGGGTTGGGTGTCTCATGAATATAATGTTTGCGCCAGAGCATTTCGCCATTGGGTGTCCACAATTCGATGTAGGCTGTTGCCACATTCAGGTTTTCATAGTGACCAGCCTTCGCAAAATTTCCATCAGGAGTTCGCACCATTCCCATTGGGTAGTCCCTATGATACCACGTAGTATTTACCTCCATATCCCACAATGCTTGCATGCCATCCGCATCGAATAACATTAGGTGAGGATATCTCATAGGATAATCAAAGTTATCAAAACCCAATTCGAAACAATACGCATACCCCACCATGAACTGATGATTGTCCATAGGTACCAGCCAAGGCATCCAATCAGGAAAAGTGGGGTGGCCGAATTGATATACCTGCAAATTGTCGCCATTGCTGTCCAGCTTGGCTATGAAGGGTTGTGAATTGCCTAAGGAGTAGCGTGTGCCACTAGTTATTATGTCACCGTTGTCTAATACATTGATGCCGCTGTACCTAAGAAAAAGCAATTCATCTCCATCTATTTCGGGGTCATAGATGGTGTGTCTTTTCTTCCAGACCAGTTCACCGCTCAAACTTATTTTACTAATGATCATTTCAGTCGGAAAGTCATCCAAAGGCATATCGTCAATATGATTTTGTACGCCACAGACTATATAGCCGTCTGCAATTTCGATAGGATGGTAAAACCAAATATTGGAATCAGGATCATATTGGATATAAGTCCATGTTGTGTCAAATGAATAGTTGTATTTGATTAAAACTCCTCTATCTGTGTTGTCCGGATAGTTTCCAATTCCAGAATATAAATAACCATCATCTGTTGTTAGTATGAATTGTTTGCCGTACCATAAACTGGTAGTCATTGCTGGTGCATTTGGAAAGTAGAATTCCTGCGGAATTCCATCAGGATTGATGGTATAGATGTGCGGATTGAAATTAGAACCGTTGTAAGTGTTGCATCCAATCAAGTAGCCTTCGTTGGTCTCTTTCAGTAGATTGATGCAGAGACCAGCGGCATTTGGTGTCACGTTGTAGGTGCTATCGAAATATGTATAAGGTTGTGCATGGGCCATGGCCCATGCACAGTTTATACAGATGAAAATCACAATCCTCATTGTTTAATAAGTGATAATGTTTGCAGTTGAGACGCACCGTTGTACAACACAACTGAATAAATCCCTGCCGAAAGTTCATCTAGTGGTAGCAAAACATCACTGCTGCCAATAGGCCAGTTCATGGTCTTCACTATTTCACCTAAGGCATTCTGAATTACGAAATGCGAGGTACTAACAATTTGTTTCATGCGCAAGGTGGTCATGTCACTTGCAGGATTGGGATATAGCGCAAAGGAAGATCTACGTGATTTTTCATTGACAAGTGCGCTTCGCAATGTACCTGTGTTAGGCGGAATGGTTACATTCTCCTCCTCTTC
The DNA here is from genome assembly GCA_046155615.1 of Flavobacteriales bacterium. Lineage (GTDB taxonomy): Bacteria > Bacteroidota > Bacteroidia > Flavobacteriales_D > Sanyastnellaceae > JANNVZ01. The sequence goes on from JBJXFP010000090.1 coordinate 25,936, forward strand.
ATACCCGGCAGATAGTATCAGCAGATTACTGGCAAGCGCTGATGAAAAAGAATGCTGCTTATCTAATATGTCCATCAGTTCTGTCTCATCGGTTGCTGATAAGGTATCGCCTTCGTTGAGAGAGTTCTGAACGTCCAGCAGATACATCATATCTATTCGTTCCTCTTCCTCCTCAGTGCTTAATTCATATTCTGAGGGCCAGTCATTCAGCAAAGCCGTTGCTTGTGTCAATCCATTGCACAATTGTATGCGGTAGTACACATCTTCCGGTTGCCAGAAGTTGCTATATAGATCTTGCACCGTGTCTAAGGCATGTACCATAGTAGAGTCTGCAAAATAAAGTGCAGTGGCATCGCGCAGCAACAAGCGGCTGGTTCTGGTCACCGCATCTATAGCAAATCGCAGTTGCTCCATCACGCTGTAGGTGGCGCCACCTGCTAATATCTCCGCTTCTTCTTCCGGTGTCAGCGTGCGCTGGTTGTAGAGGGCCGCCATCACATCGCGGCTGTGGCTGGCCTGCGGATTGGCATTCAATATCTGGGTGAGGAAGCTGTTGGGCAGCAGGCTTTGTTCTATGGCTGCTATCAGCGCTGCCTCGCTCAGGTTAGGACTTTCGTCCATCAGGTTGTTGAACAGGTCTATTATCTCCCAGTAGTTCGCCATTTCTATCTGCGACAGCATCATGTAGGTATTGCCACCGTCTATCAATGCCTGGTATTGTTGTCTCAGGTTTTCCAACATCTCCTCCTTCTGAAGGTGCAATACCACCAACTGCCAAGGTGCAGGAGCTATGCCCGGCCAATCCACAAAAGGATTGTATTCGAGAAAAGAGCAGTCAATTGAACCATTGGCTGGCTGTGTGATCACATTCACCATTGTTACCGGGTCATTTTCAATTTGGCCTTCTACAAAATTGAAGGTGTGCGTGTTGCCAAAGTTGAATATTTCATTGGTTACCCTTACATCAGTATTGCCGCTGCCGGTGGGGTTGGGGCTAAGTGACATATCGAGGCCGTTGCTTAGATCATTGGTTCCAAT
>JBJXFP010000103.1:0-2796 GCA_046155615.1 Flavobacteriales bacterium
CTTCCACCGGATTCGAAGTAATAAAGCCATACAACTACGTAAATCCATTCATTGGCACAGGTGGACATGGCCACACTTATCCGGGTGCTACTGCACCATTCGGTATGGTGCAACTTTCACCTGACACCCGCCTCGAAGGCTGGGATGGTTGCGGTGGCTACCACCACAGCGACAGTTCTATTTATGGATTCTCACATACCCATTTGCAGGGAACAGGTGTGCCTGACTATTGCGATATTCTATTTATGCCAACCAACAACAAGTTGAAAACGGCTGACAACTGGGGTGATGCATACAAAAGCAAATTCAGACATGAAACGGAAGAAGCGCACCCCGGCTATTACAAAGTGCATTTAGATGATTACAACATCACTGCTGATTTTACAACTACAGAACGAACCGGCATACATCGCTACAAGTTTGCTGAAGGTGATTCGTGCAGGATGTTTGTTGACATGATGCACCGTGACGAGTTGTTGTATTACGATATCGGCACGATAGGCGACACAGCCATTTATGGATACCGTGTAAGCAAAGGCTGGGCGCAAGAACAGCACTGCTATTTCTATGCAGTGTTCAGCAAACCGTTCAGAGATTTTACGCAACTTGACATCATGTATCAAGAGGCTGACTCAAGCGGAATGATGAATACAGTGATGGAACAAGTGCAAGTGTTCAGTTTCAAATTTGATGTGACTGATGAGGTAATGGTGAAGGTGGGTATCAGCGGTGTGGATGTGGATGGCGCTGCCACCAATTTATATCACGAAGCACCGCATTGGAATTTTGAAAAGTATCGTGCTGATGCTAAAACAAAATGGGAAGTATGTTTTGCAAAAGCACCTATTGCCGAAACCAATGCGGACGAGTTGGCAAAGTATTATACAGCGTTGTATCACTGCTATACCGTGCCCAATGTGTGGAGTGACGTGGATAATCGCTACCGAGGTATGGACAAAAAGATTCATATCGCTGAGGGTTACACGCGTTACACCGTCTTCAGTTTGTGGGATACATTCCGAGCCTACCATCCATTGATGTGTGAGTTGGAACCCGAACGCACTCGTGATTGGATAGTCACCTTTTTGGAGATGCACAAAGAGCGTGGCGAGCTACCTGTCTGGGAACTTGCGGGTAACGAAACATACTGCATGATTGGCTACCATAGTGTGCCTGTTATAGTGGATGCATACATGCGTGGCATCACCAACTTCGATCAGAAACTGGCTTTGGAAGCAATGGTGAAAACGGCAACAGGCCCGCAAAAAGAAAAGGAATTGTATGAGCAATTGGGCTATGTACCCGCAGACCAATTCAGCGAGAGTGTTTCTAAGACATTGGAGTTTGCCTATGATGATTGGTGCATTGCACAGTTTGCAAAAGCACAAGGTGACGAAGCGATTTACAAGCGGTTTACTGAACGATCACAAAACTGGAAAAATCTTTTCGATCCGGAAACCAAGTTCATGCGTCCACGCAGAAATGGCGGCTTTCCAGAACCATTCGATCCTTATCAGGTTGACTTCAACTATACCGAAGCCAATGCCTGGCAGTACTCTTACTTCGTTCCGCATGATATAGAAACGTTGATAGAATATGTCGGAGGCCATGAGGCATTTTTCAATCGCGTAGATGAATTATTCAATGCCAAGGCAGAAACTACAGGCCGCGAACAATCGGACATCACGGGACTGATTGGGCAGTATGCGCATGGAAATGAGCCCAGTCACCACACTGCCTTTTTGTACAACTATGGCCTCATTTGTTATGAGCCATCGTGTTATGCTTCCTACAAAAAGGTGATGCAGATAATGAGTGAACAATACCACAACACACCCGATGGATTGTGCGGCAATGAAGACTGCGGACAAATGAGTGCATGGTACGTATTGGCAAAAAACAATTTGTATTCATTGTGTCCGGGCAAACCAGAGTTTGTGAGCTTCAATCCATACCTGCAAGCTGATCATAAATACATGCTTGGCGGACATGAAGTGAAGGTGAATGAAAGGCCAATGAGTAAAGTGAGTGATTGTCTGATTCATCCGATGCCGATTATTCAAGGGCCGCAGACTTCGTTTACCGATACTGCCGAAGTAACAATTCGTAACATAGCCATTGAAGGATTGCTCTTGAAATATTCATTTGGGGTAGAAGACATGGATACGGGCGAGCTATTGGTCAAGTCTATTGTTGAACCTTTCAATAAGGATTACATAAACGAGATTCAGATTCGACTGGCCAATTCTTCTTTTATTGAAGCTGTTTATGTGGATACAAGATTTCAAGAAATCGGCAAGACAACAACATCATTCTTCACCAAACGAATTCACAATCGAAAAATTATTGCCCTCACAACATTCAGCAACCAATACCACGCAGGTGGAAATGAAGCACTGATAGATGGCATTCGCGGCAGTAGAGACTTCCGCGTAGGTGCATGGCAGGGCTGGCAAGGACAAAATGTAGAAACGGTGATTGACCTTGGAAAGGAGCAAGCCATTACCACCATTTCACTGTCTTGCTTAGAAGAAATAAAATCATGGATATGGTTTCCGTCTGAAATTGAAATTTTCATTTCGCACGATGGAAAAGACTTTGCAAGCGCGGGGGTGATAAAGAATGATGGCGCCACAAACGATGAAACACCGAAGACAAAGGAGTTCACCAAAAACTTGCGCGCCTCAGGGCGTTATGTGAAGTTGATTGTAAAACCTGCGTTCGATGTTATTCCATCATGGCATCTTGGTGCAGGCGGCAAGCCTTGGATTTTTGCAGATGAAATCATTATCAGAT
>JBJXFP010000118.1:0-5445 GCA_046155615.1 Flavobacteriales bacterium
CAGCACTAAGATGTCTGACCGCAAATACACCGACCAAAGTCTGAAACACCTGATAGGTGAAATGCTGCGCAACTCAAACATGGAGCAGCGCTACACCGAAATGGAAATAATACGCTGCTACAACGAAGTAGTGGGTGAGGTGATAGCACGTAAAACAAAAGAAGTGAGATTGCGTGGCAAAAAACTCATCATAAAACCCGACAGCGGCCCACTCAAAGAAGAACTGATGCACATGAAAAGAAAAATAGTGGGCTTGGTGAATGAACGGATAGGCCGTGTTGTGGTGGAAGAGGTGGAGATTTGGTAAGCGCTCTAATAACTGCTCCTCACCCCTACTTCATTTACCTCACTGCTCACTATCACATTAGGTAAAATCTTTTGTAAGGCCAGCATGTGCTCATCATGTATATCTAAGTGCAGCACCATGCGCAGCATGTCATCACCAAAGCCGAAGCAGAGTATATCATGTTCGCGCAAAGCGGATATCACTTGTGAAGATTTGATGCCTTGGGCCATTTTCGCTATCACTATGTTGGTTTCCACAGGAAGAAAATCACTTACCCAACTGCACTTCGACAGCATCTCTTTCAGTTCTTGTGCACGCGCATGGTCGTCCTTCAATCGTGCAACATGGTGTTGCATTGCATACAAACCTGCTGCGGCAATGATGCCTGCCTGGCGCATGCCTCCGCCAAAATTCTTGCGCCTGCGATGCGCACGATAAATAAAATCTTTATGGCCTAAAAGCACGCTGCCCACAGGTGCGCCAAGTCCTTTGCTGAGGCAAACAGAAATAGAATCGAAGTACCGGCCAAATTCATTTGCACTGATGCCCTGTGCAACCAACGCATTAAAAATGCGCGCACCATCGCAGTGCAATTTCAATCCGCGCTCTTTGCACAAAATGCTTATGCGTTTTATCTCATCAAAATTCCACACGGCACCACCGCCTTTGTTCATCGTATTCTCAATGCAAACCAATGTGGTGCGCGGATAGTGCGCATCGTCACCATTGATGTTGGCCAGCACATCGGCAGCAGTGAACATGCCTCGCTCGCCATGCAGCAGGCGCACGCTGGCTCCTGAGTTTTGCGCTATGCCACCACCTTCATATAAGTACACATGAGCAAGGTGCGAGCATATCACTTCATCGCCAGGGCGTGTGTGCACACTGATGGCTATCTGGTTGGTTTGCGTGCCGCTGCTGCAATAGAGTGCGGCCTCCATACCAAACATCTCTGCTGCGAATTGTTGCAGCGCATTCACTGTTGGGTCTTCGCCAAATACATCATCGCCTACTGCGGCATGTATCATGGCCTCGCGCATGGCCGCTGTGGGTTGGGTAAGTGTGTCGCTTCGTAGGTCTATTGTCATCTGCTTTCTATTATTGCCTGCGGCCAAAAGTAAATGGCCCAACTTTCCATCGCCTATGACATTCCGCGGCCTTGCTCTTTCTTCCATTTTCACTACATGTTGTCTTCTCACTTTTTCGCAAGAAAAGTTTTGGGTTTTCCTTCGTGATAAACACGGATGCACCTTCGATGCATATACTTACTTCGAACCAAAAGCCATAGAGCGCAGGCTGCGCGAAGGTCTTTCGTTGCAAGACTCCACCGACTTTCCGCTGAATGAAAACTACGTTGCACAAATAGAACTACTGTGCGATTCGGTGTCCGGCACATCGCGCTGGTTCAATGCTGTGGCATGTGTGGCTCACAGCGGACAATTGCAGAAAATAAAAACGCTGCCCTTTGTACGAGATGTGCAATGCATGCTGTACTCACCTGATTTTGCTTCGCTCAATATGGAAGAGCAATATGAGCTAAGTGATGAAGAAATGAATGTGCTGAAAGGACAAACTGAAGTGATGCAATACGATTTGCTTCGCAACAAAGGCTACAACGGCAGCGGAGTGGTGGTGGCTGTTTTCGATGCAGGCTTCGATCAGTTTCTGAATGATGAAGCTTTCAGAGGCATGATTGCCGATGACCGCATCGTTGCCACCTACGATTTTGTGAAAGAAAAAAAGTTCGTATTTCACGGGCATAGCCATGGCACCCACGTAGTGAGTTGTATTGGTGGTGTGGTAGATTCCATGTATGTAGGCTGTGCCACAGGTGCAAAATTTCTGCTTGCCCGAACCGAGCAAGCCATTTGGGAGAGCCGCATCGAAGAAGAGCATTGGGTGATGAGTGCTGAGTGGGCAGACAAGTGGGGAGCAGATATCATCAACTCATCGTTGGGTTACACCAACCAATTTTACTTCAGCCGCGACATGGATGGTGTGAAGAGCATGATATCGCGGGCAGCTACCATGGCTGCACACAAAGGCATATTGGTATGCAACAGTGCCGGCAACGAAGCAGTAAAGCGCTGGCAGGTGATTGGCGCGCCCGCTGATGCCGACAGCATACTTACCATAGGTGGTGTGGAGCCAATCACCTGCCTGCATGCATCATTCAGCAGCTATGGGCCAACGGCTGACATGCGCATGAAACCGAACCTCTGTGCATTTGGCCACGCCATGGCAAGGCAGAACAATGAGTACCATGTGAGCACAGGCACCTCTTTCTCCAGCCCACTTGTGGCAGGCTTCGCAGCTTGCATCAAGCAGATGCACCCGGAGTGGACTTTGAAACAACTCTACGATGAAATGCAACACAGCGGCCACCTCTACCCCTACTTCGACTATGCACATGGCTACGGCATTCCGCAGGCTTCCTACTTCGTGCGTAGTGATGAGGATACTGTGCACACTGATACAGTGGAGGTAGAAATAGAATACAAACGTGAGCTGGATATGTTTCAATTAAGAATAGCCAGTGCGGATACTGCAAGCATTGCCCGGATGCTAAGCATGGAATATTTATTTGAGGAAGAACCAGACGAATTTGTCGCAGGAACTGACCCCGTGGACATCTGGCAACAACTGGACTACGAAGGCATGAAGAACTACTTGTATTGGCATGTGGAGAATGCCGAAGGTGTTTTGACGCACTACGAAATAGTGTGGCCTGAACCTTCGCGCGTAATAGCTGTGCGCGACACATACCCTGCGGGTAGTGTGTTGCGTGTGCATTGGCTTGGTAAAACTTATGAATGGAAATTGGAAGAACAGCGAAAGCCGTGAGCGGTGAAGTGAGGGTTATGAATTGTGAATTGAAATAATGAGAGTGAAACAAACAATGATGAAACAACTTGGAATTTGCACCTTGCTGATGATGGCTTGTGCTTCGAATAAAATCGCTGCGCAAAAGGTGATGATGAAGCGCAACGTAACCCGCCAGATAGAAGAAACATACCTCGACAGCAGTGGCCCCAATGGCCGGGTGTATGTGATGAACTACTACGGCTATGGAATAATACTGCCTATGAATGACCGCGACAGTGCGGCAATAACTGACAATGCGAAGAGCAACATTTTTACCTACGGGGTGAAAGCGAAATTCAAACTGAATAACACCTTCGCGCTGTGTACGGACATTATATATATGCACCAGCGATACAAAATTGCTCAACACGATTCGCTCAATATTTTTTCGCCCGGCTTCAAAAACGATGTACAAAAATTGAACTTCAACACCTTTGGACTGGGTGCCCACCTGCGCATCAACTTTGGCAAGCGCGGCAATGCCCTGGGCAAATACCTTGACCTCGGTGCCGATATGCACTACGTTTTTGCTGAAAGGCTTTTTACAAAAAACAAAATAACTGCGAGTGGAACTGGGGCTGATGAAATAGTGCAACGCACCACTTTAAAAAAATTAGACTACACAGGCAATTTACAAGGCTTTGCCAACGTTCACTTCGGTATCAACATCTTCCAATTGTTTGCCCGCTATCGTCTTACTGACATGTTTGTGCGCAGCGATAGTTTTTACTCCATAGGCCGCATACCAGAACTGCCAAGACTCTGTGTGGGTGTGGAGATATTGATACCCACCGAGTGACGGGTGACTGATTAGTCGCAATGCAAATACGCTTTGACCAACTACTTCCACATATTGGGTCTGACACACGGGGCAAGTGATGCGGATGTGCGCAAGGCATACCGCGCGTTGGCAAAGCAATATCATCCTGACATCAATGCGGCACCCGGGGCCAGGCAGAAGTTCGAAGAAATAAATGGCGCCTACGAATTCCTTACTGACTACGCACAGCGAAACAATTACGAACGCATGATGACAGAGCAGCTTGATGCTGCCGAGCAACTGCGCAGAGAGAAAATATACAAGCTGTGGGTGGAGCACCAGCAGCGGCAAACACGCTACCGCGATGCGGTGGCTTCGGCTTATGCACAAGGCAACAAGAAGGCGCATTTCTCTAAACTATACGGCCGCGCCAACTACTTTACTAATGTGATGGCGCTCATCATCTTCCTTTCCATCACTGTTATTCCCATCTATAAATACTTCGACCAGCTGAGCCTGCCGCAGGCTATGCAGCGCCCATTCATCACCTTCATAATACCTGCTGCGGTGGGTGGTGTCCTATTTGCTGTCGGATTCTACTATTGGTTTGTAGTGAAGACTGACAGGGGGTGATATGTTGCACTTGCCCGGTAGCACTACCTCACCTCAAACTTATCCAATCCCAGCATGTGGCCATGAACAGTGTATGCGCGCAATACATAGATGCCCGCTTCTAATGCAGAGACATTGAATTGCTTTTCGAATGTGCCGCTCACCGTGGCTGATGATCGCATCACCAATCGGCCTTCTGTATTATACACATCGAACAGGGCCGTTTCATTGCCGTTGTAGTTGCCCTTTACATTCAGCTTGTCGTCTGTGGGCACAGGGTAAAGCAGCAATGAAGTGCCTTTGGCAATTTCGCTTTCATCTATTCCCACTGTAATGTCTCCATTGGCAAATGCATACTGACCGCGCTTCAGAAAACTGATGTTGAAACTGCCATCGCCATTGGTGAGGCTGCCACTGCCCAGCTCAAAGTGCGGGTACACTTGCCATGCTACAGATGCGTTGGGACGGTAAATGAGCACTGCTTCTTCTTCACCATCGCTGTAGAGGGTGTAGTCAAGTTCTTCAGGATCGCTGCCGTTGTAGTTCACTTTGCCTTCCATGGTGTCTGCCTCATTCCACAGACCATCTATTGTCCAATAGTGCGTGGCAGATATTTCGAATATGCCCGGGCCAAGCGGCCCCTGATCGGGTGCAGCCCAGATGTGCTCCACACGCACAAGGCTGCTGTCCACTATACTTTCACGTATCACACGGAAGTCCACAAAGGGCAGATTGCTTTGCCACGAGCCATCGGTGGTGATCACTTTTTCCACATCCATGCGCGCCTGATTCAGCCGGTTGTGCCCGTTCACCACCACCATAGCAGGTTCAAAGCCACTTACTAAGGTGAAGTCGGTGTATTGCCCATCGGCCACCACCTGGTGCTCTTCGCGCTGCCAGTCGGCACTGATGAGGGTAATGT
>JBJXFP010000128.1:0-12637 GCA_046155615.1 Flavobacteriales bacterium
TGCATAGTGCGAGCTGAGTTGGCCTGGCGCCATTGGGTTGGCACTTGCATTCAACTGCAAATTCACTTTACCGGCAACGGATTCAATATCCTCAACACATAGGCCTCCAAGGCGCACAATGCTCACCACATCACCAGTGCATTGCACTATGGTGCTTTCTACACCAACACCGCAAGGCCCACCATCAAGCACCATTGATATGCGGCCAGCCAACTGTGCAAGCACATGCTGAGCAGTGGTAGGCGATATGTAGCCAAATGGATTGGCACTGGGTGCGGCAAGTGGAAAAGGCAGACTGCGCAGGAGAGATAGTGCAAGGGGATGATTGGGCACACGCAGGCCCACAGTATCAAGTCCGGAGGTAACTAAGTAGGGAATTGCATCAGACTTTGGAAGCAACAAGGTGAGCGGCCCTGGCCAAAAAGCATCGGCAAGTTTTTTAGCAATGGGAGGAATTTCAGATGTAAATTTATTCATCTGATCGCTGTCTGAAATGTGCACAATCAGTGGATCAAAGAAGGGTCTGTTTTTGGCTTCAAAAATTTTCACAACTGCATTTTCATCCAATGCATTTGCCCCAAGGCCGTAAACTGTTTCTGTTGGTATGGCCACACACTCGCCCGCTTTAAGCAGGCGTGCAGCACTTTCCAGATCAATAGAAATGGTAGTTGTCAATACAAATTTACTTTTTTGGCTCTTGTTGCTTGCGCACCACAATTCCTATTTCCATTACATAATCCGCCACTTCATCGGGCAGCATGTGCTCTATTGTATAGGTGTATTTGCCATGAACAGGAAATACTTTTTTTGAGCTGATGAGGTGCTCAGTATCGATGATGTCATAACCCTTTTCACCAATGAATTCGCCTTTTTCATCACGTATTGGTATATCAAGGTCGGTCATTACTTTGTTACCATCAGGATCCACCTCAGTGATGCGCACCGGCAGAGTAGGGTAGTAGTATCCACTCGCGTAGCGCAATGCCAGAGCAAATTCCAGGGGACGTGTATTGTCATTGATGGCAATCTCAAAAGTCCGGATGTCACTTTTTTTCCATTCGAAGTTGGGCGAGAGTTCTTTGTGCTCTTCATAGATGGTTTCGCCCTTGCCGTTGTCGCAGCCAGCAAGGAGTATTACTGCCACCGTCATAGCCAATGTTGTTTTGAAAAATTTCATGTGCATGAATTGTTGATGAACTGAAGTGAATTGCCTGGGCAATGTTAGTGTGAAATAAATGTGCACATCAATGATTGAAGTTGAGTGCATCGTTTGCGGGTACGGCAGATATTCACCCCAAGCTGTGCGGCCTTTGGAATGACAGGTAAAAAAAAGAAACCCGCCCATGCAGTAAAGCAGGAGCGGGTTTCAAGGCGCAGCGGGCAGTGGAGCCATTACGGCTTCAATATCATCAGTATGCTTACAAGGGCAAGCGAAATCATAATCACTTTTTTTACATGTACGATGGTTACTTTTTCTAGTGACATGGCTTTGAGAGTTTAGTTGATTGGCCTTCGATTGAATAAAAAAATTTTCCTCGCAGTGTTTACGAAACTTTAAAATCGAATTTCCCAAACACAGGCATTTGTACCACACAACAACTAATGAAGTTTTTATTTAGAGTACTTATTCGCTCAAATGTCTTTTTTGGCCGCCTGAAGTGTGTTGAGCATCAACGAAACGATGGTCATTGGGCCTACACCCCCGGGCACCGGAGTGATGTATGAGCAGAGCGGTGCTACCTCATCAAACTTTACATCGCCTGCCAGCCTGAATCCGCTCTTGCGTGATGGATCTGCTATGCGCGTTATGCCAACATCTACCACCACTGCTCCTTCCTTCACCATATCAGCAGTCACAAATTCTGGCTTGCCAAGTGCAGCTATGAGGATGTCTGCGCCAGCGCATATTGCTTTCAGATTTTGAGTTTTGCTGTGCGTGATGGTTACGGTGCAGTTGCCGGGTGATGCATTGCGTTGAAGCAAAATGTTCATAGGCAAGCCTACTATGTGAGAGCGTCCAATTACTACTGCATGTTTGCCTTCGGTAGGCACGTTGTATCGCCTCAGCAATTCTATGATGCCGGCAGGAGTGGCTGGCAGGTAACAGGGCAGGTTCAGCATCATGCGTCCCACATTTTCGGGATGGAATCCATCTACGTCTTTTTGTGGTGAGATAGCCAGCAGCACCTTGTGTTCATCAATGTGTTTGGGCAAAGGCAATTGAACAATGTAACCGTCTAATGCTGTATCGATATTCAATGTTGCAATCATTTGCAACAATTCCGACTCAGTAGTTTGCTCTGGCAAGTGATGCAATGTTGACCTGAAGCCTACTTCCTCACAAGCCTTCACTTTAGCACCCACATAGGTGAGGCTTGCACCATTGTTGCCCACCAGCACAGCAGCAAGATGTGGTGAACGCCTGCCTTGCGCGGTCATTAGCTTCACAGCTTCTGTTATCTCCAGCTTTATTTGTTTACTTGTTGCGTTGCCATCTAACAGTGTCATAGGTCGTTGTTGTTTGCCGGCAAATGAAATGCACCCGGCTATAAAGTGTCATGTCATTTTATTTTAAAAAAAGTTTGCTTCAGCGGTTAGTGAGATCAATAGTGAAGTTGTAACTAAGTAGCTGTTTTTGTAGTTCGTGTGCTTTTTACACTTTTGATATTTTTACCCGCATCTATTTAATAATTCCTCAACATGAAATCAATTTTACTTGCATCACTGAGTATCATATCCATCATCGCGCAGGCACAGATACTTACCAGTGATCCTGCATTTCCCACGCAAGACGATATCATAACGGTGTACTACAATGTAGCTACGGGCAATGCTGAAATACCAACAGGCACTGTGCCTGTGTATGCACACAGCGGTATTGTGACGCAGGCTGATGCAGACAACTGCATCAACAATTGGCAATATGTGCAAGGCGTGTGGGGCACTGCCGACCCCAATGTGGTGATGACACCCCTGGGCGGAGGGCTTCACAAAATTGTAATAGAACCGCAAGATTTTTATAGCTATCCTGATGCTTTCGATCCGGGCCGTCTCATGTTTGTATTTCGCAATCAAAGTGGAACAGTGGTAGGCCGCAATGCTGATAACAGTGACATCTGGCTGCAACTCTATGAACCGGGATTCCATGCGGCCATCATCACACCTTATCAAAGCATACAAAATATTGCAGGAGGTACTGATGTGGTCATTCACTGTGCCTCCTCAGAGGCGGCTGACTTTACATTGTTTGTGAACGATGTTCAGGTGGCCACAGCAAGCAGTGTCGCTGAGCTTGACTACACCTTTAACGAAACTGCCAGCGGAAGCTACCAGGTAGAATTAGAAGTAAATAATGGCAGTGAAACACTTACGGATGTTATGGTGATAAACATAGACCCCCAACCAACAGTGGAGAATCCGCCCGCTGGTGTGGAGGATGGTATCAATGTGATTGACAACAACACAGTAATACTTCAACTCTATGCACCGAACAAAGATTTTGTGTATCTGCTTGGCGACTTCAACGGTTGGCAGTTCAGCCAGGACTATATGATGAAGCGCAATGTGGCAGGCGATATCTACTGGCTGCAACTTGACAACTTAGATGCAAACACACTGTATCGCTTTCAGTACAGCATTGATGTGGAAGACATGCGAGTGGCAGATGTTTACAGCGAACTGATTCTAGATCCATGGAATGATCCATGGATTTCTGAAACTACATTTCCCAATTTGCCCGACTATCCTTCCTGCCAAACCTCACAGGCAGTTTCTGTTTTCAAAATCAATGAAGAAAATTTCGACTGGACTGATGGCGCATTTGTTCGCCCGCCTAAATCTCGCCTCGTCATCTACGAATTGTTGGTGAGAGATTTCACAGAAGAAAGAAACTACCAGACCTTGCTGGATACTTTGGATTACTTGGATCATCTCGGCATTACCTGTATAGAACTGATGCCCATCAACGAGTTTGAAGGCAACGATTCGTGGGGCTACAATCCATCATTTTACTTTGCACCTGACAAAGCCTATGGAACACCCGAGTCGCTGAAGGCCTTGGTGAATGAATGCCACAACCGCGGCATTGCAGTTATCATGGACATTGCACTCAACCACTCGTTTGGGCAGAATCCTATGGTGCGCATGTACTTCAACCCCGATGCTGGCGACTATGGCCAGCCTACGGCTGAAAATCCGTGGTTCAACGAAGTACCAAAGCATGACTTCAACGTGGGTTACGACTTCAACCACGAGAGCACGCGAACGCGCAACTTCTGCAAACGCGTTGTGGAATATTGGATGGAAGAATACCACATTGATGGCTATCGCTTCGACCTTTCCAAAGGCTTTACACAAAACAATACACTTGGCAATTTGGGCGCATGGGCCGCTTACGACCAAAGCCGTGTCAATATTTTGAACGACTACCACGACCACATGCAAAGCACTGAGCCGGGCAGTTATTTGATATTGGAACATCTGGCTGACAACAGCGAAGAATCCGTATTGCAGGGTGACGGTTTGATGCTGTGGGGCAACCTTGCCAATGCTTATGACCAGAGCAGCATGGGTTATGGCACCGATTGCAACCTGAGCTGGGGCAGCTACCAGGCCCGCGGCTGGAGCAATCCGCACCTTGTGACCTATGCCGAGAGCCACGATGAAGAACGCATGATGTATAAAAACATCAACTTTGGTAATAACAATGGAGGTTACGACATCAACAATTTGAACACAGCACTCGATCGTCAGGAACTCGCACACACATTTCTTATTCCACTTCCCGGCCCTAAAATGATTTGGCAATTTGGAGAGCTGGGTTACGACTACAGCATCAACTATTGCCAGGATGGCACAGTGGATCCAGACTGCCGCACCTATGCCAAGCCGGTGCGCTGGGACTACCGTGATGTGGCAGAGCGCTACAAAGTTTACAAAGTGACCGCAGCGTTGAATCATTTGAAGAAAACAGAAGCGCTTTTTTCCACCACTGATTACGACATAGACTTGGGCGGATTGGGAAAGCGCCTGCACCTGAACAGCAACACACTCAATGCTTGCATTGTGGGCAACTTCAATGTGACACAGATAAACATGGTGCCCGGTTTTCAGCATACCGGCACGTGGTACGATTACTTCACCGGCAATCCTGTTGATGTGAATGATTTGGGTTCATCATGGAGTTTTCAGCCGGGCGAATACCACCTCTACTTCGATCAGTTAGTTGAAACGCCTGATACCTCGGTAAATGTGACTGAAGCCATGCAGCTCTTTGGTGTGGACTTGTTGGTGTATCCCAATCCTGCATCCGATGTGTTGAATGTTGCATTTCACAATCAATCAGCAGGCATGGTGAGTGTTACCATAACCGATATGGCCGGAAGGCAAATAGCTGCATTGGCAAACGAACACAAGCCGCAAGGCATGCAATTGATTGCAACCGATGTGAACGCGTTGAGCAGCGGCATTTATTTGGTTAAGATTACAACATCGCTGCACACATATACTGAGCAGGTAGTGCTCGGTGCAAGGTGAAATATTTTTCACCGGTGGATGAAATGACAAAATATTCTCAAGACTTAGTGTAATATTTACACACAATGCGAATTCCGTTTAAGTTCGCATCGCCTTTTTAAAAAGACCAAACATCTTTAATTGACCAAATATTTTTTCGTCTATGAAAAAATTCTACCCATTGCTGGCGGCTTGTGCCCTGCTTGCAGCCAGCCTTCCACTTGCAGCTCAAACCATCAAAGGAAAAGTAACCGGCCCTGACAAAACAGGGATGGTAGGTGCGGTAGTGCGCGATCTGGATGGCAATGCCGGGGCAGCAACCGATTTAGATGGCAACTATGATTTTGTAGTAACACTCGGTACCCACAAAATTGAATTCAGCTACATCGGCTACACCACCGTTGTGAAAGAAATAAGCATCAGCGCAGGTCAAACTTTGCAATTGGATGTGCAATTGGAAGAAGACCCACAGATAAGTGAAGAGGTGGTGGTAGTTGGTTATGGAGTGCAGCGCAAGCGCGATGTCACAGGATCTATTTCTAAAGTTGAGGGCAAAGATTTGGTTCGTTTTCCCGCGCCAAGTTTCGAAGCAGCACTTCAGGGGCAGGCAGCCGGTGTGCAGGTAACTCAAGGTTCCGGCCTTGCCGGTTCAGGTTCGCAAGTGCGTGTGCGCGGTGTTGCATCAGTCAGTGCCGGTGGCGATCCGCTCTATGTTGTTGATGGCATCCCCATTACACAAGACCAATTTCTTGGTGGCAACAGTGGTGCTATGAATACCAATCCACTTGCCTCGATTAATCCAAATGATATAGAGTCTGTGGAAATATTGAAAGATGCTGCTGCAACAGGTATCTACGGCTCGCGCGGTGCAAATGGTGTGATACTCATCACTACCAAGCGGGGCAAGCAGGAAGGCATGGAGGTCACCTACAATACTCGATTTGGACTTGGAGTAGCAGCAACATTGCCCAACATGCTGAATACAGATGAGTACCTGGCCATAAGGCAGGAAGCATGGGAAAACGATGGAGGCACAGGATACGTGTGGTTGCCAAATATGACAACAGCCAGTGATGATGCAGCAACAAGACAAGCCGCTTTTTTGGAAGCTAAAAAGACAAATACCGATTGGGTGAAGGAAACAACAGGCATAGGTTTCAAAACACTGCACAGTGTTGGTCTGACGAGTAGAAAAGGAAATAATTCCGTTTATGCCAACCTTACCTACGACTACAATGGTTCTTACCTCCTTGGCAATTCTTATGAAAGAGTAAATGGCCGTTTGAACTGGGACCACACATTCAGCAGCAAATTCAAAATGATGACCGGGCTGAATTTGACGCAGGCAAAAAACAAACGCATCAATGCTGCGTGGAGTGGGGGGCTTGGCGAGGCCATGAGCACTGCATTGCCATACTACAAAGTGTATAATGATGACGGCACTTATTACACCTGGAACAATGGCTATAGCAATCCGGTGATGTACCGAGAGGAGAGGCCATGGGTCTATTTTGAACGCAGGGCTTTAGTTAACCTGGCTTTCATCTACACACCGGTAAAAGATTTGAATATCAAACTTGCAGTCAATGGTGATGGCTTAGTGGGAACAGACTTTCAATATTTTCCGGTTGGGCTTAACCCAAGTTTTACCAGCGTGCCTGAAGCTCCGTATACTGGCTATATAGTGCCCAACTACAATGGCAACCTCACCGTTGACTATACCAAAACCTATCGCGAAAATCATAACCTCACTTTTTTGGCAGGCACAGAATACCAGGAGTCCAGCACGTACAGCTACTATGGCAAGTACCTATACTCATCAGGCTTGTACTACACCAAAGATGGAAAAGAGAGCGTGTATGACTCCATGAGTGTAGTGAAGGCCAATGGCTATCTGGATCCAACACAAATAAGTCGCTACAAATTTGGAAGTGCATTCGGCAGAGTGAACTACAATTTCAACCGCAAGTATTATCTGCAAGCCGTGGCTCGTGCTGACATCAGCAGCAAGTTTGGCCCAAATAAGAAGTTGGGATTTTTCCCTTCCATATCAGGTGGCTGGGTTATCAGTGAAGAGAAATTTCTGAAAGACAGCAAGACCATCAACTTTATGAAACTGCGCGCAGGCTGGGGTATAGTTGGCAACTCCAACCTTCCACAAAATGCGCAGTTTGCAGACCGCACCATGGCCGGTTCGTACAACAACCAGGAGATACTCTACACCACCAAATTGCCTAATCCCAATTTGCATTGGGAAAAGTCAACAACCATGGATCTGGGCATAGAAGCAGGACTGTGGAAAGACCGTGTGACCACGAGCGTTGAATTTTACCGCAAGCAAACTACTGAAGGGATATTGAGTGTTTCCATTCCGCAGAGCACAGGCTTCGGCAGCTTTACTGACAATGTAGCCAAAATCATGAATCAGGGTATAGAGTGGAGTATCACGGCCTATGTGGTGAACAAACTCGATTTCCAATGGAAAACATCTTTCAACATAGCGCGCAACTGGAACGAATTGCAGGACATTGGCAAATACACACCGGATGCGGTGAGCGGTGGTACCAACGACTCACGCGTTATAGTGGGCAAGCCGGTAGGTTCATTCTACCTCATGGACTTCAGCCACATCGATCCGCAAACAGGCAAGCCGGTGTATCTGGATGTCAACGGCAACGAGACTAATGACTACACCAACTTCCAACGCAGATTTGTTGGAACAGGTCTGCCAAAAGCAAGTGGTGGTTTCAGCAACACATTTACTTACAAAAGATGGCAGCTCTCATCATTGGCAACATTCACTTTGGGAGCAAAAATTTTCGACTCATCGGCCAAACGCCAATTGGGTGTGGTAACTGACTGGAACATGCGTGATGAGATTTTGGATCGGTGGCGCCAGCCGGGCGATGATGCTACTTTTCCTGTCCTCACCCTCGATCCCACCACCTATCAGATGGATGCCAACTGGTATTGGTGGAACACAGATCTCTTCGTGTTTGATGCAAGCTACGTGCGTCTGAAAAACATAGAATTGGCCTACAACTTCGATGTGAAGAATATGAAGGGTGTGAAGAACATGCGCGTTGCATTCAATGTCACCAACCTTTTCACCATCACCAAATTTCCGGGCCTCGATCCGGAGATAGCCCGCGACTTTGAAAACGAACAAGATCGCAACCTCAGTCCGAATATTACATACCTGACTCCTCCGCAGGAACGCAGTTACAACTTAGCCTTTGCTGTCACCTTTTAATTCCAAATGACAAAATGAAATCAATCAGAACCATAAAAGTTGTTTTGGCAGCACTGATGATGATGCCCGCCATGTCATGCGAAAAGTTTTTCACAGTAAAAAGCGAAAATCAAATAAGTGACATACAAGAGCTACTCCAGACACCAGATGATGCGCGCAATGTGCTCAACGGGGCCTACGATGTGCTGGTGAATGCACTGAACGGGCGCGTGCAAAACATGTGCGAACTCAAAAGCAGCAATGCTGCTGAACCTGTGCTGAACAACGACCTCAGCGCGGTCTATACGCGCTCCACCAATTTCTTTATCACCACACCCGGTGGCATTTATCAGGACCTGTACTTAGCCATATTCCGGGCTAATCTGCTTCTGGACTATGCAAAGAATATTGAAGGAATAAGCGCATCAGAACTTGCTCAACTCGAAGCAGAATCCAAATTCATCCGCGCCATGGCCCACCACTGGGTATTGAAGGTTTGGTCGCAGCCATGGGGCTATCAGGATGACAGCAATCATCCGGGTATAGTCATTCGCAGCGAAACTTCACAGCTTCCTCTTCCACGCAGCACAGTTCGCGAGTGTTTCGCTTTTATACAAGCTGATCTCTTGGATGCTTACACCACCTTGCCCGAATCCAATGGTTTTTATGCTACAAAATATGCTGCTGCCGCATTGCTTGCATACACCTACTGGCAGCAAGGTGATTATGCCAACTGTATTGATTATTCTAATTTGGTTATCAACTCCGGCTTGTACAGCCTTGAGCCAACGCTCGATTCATTCCATGCATGGACTGACGATGCACAGAACACAACCAACCCTGAAAGCATTTTCGCGAGCAACTCCATACAAGTCAACAACGATGGCCGCAACGGAGGCTTCACAGGCATGTATCGTGCTTATGGTGTTACAGGCGCTACCCTCAGCATGTCGCTCGAGGCATTCAATCTCTTTGCATTCAATGGTGCCGACAACCGCGGCCAATGGGTGGTGCAGGATGGCAGTCAGTATCAGCTCACACGCTTCGGCACCAACGAAACCAATCAGCAGGGCATCAACTTTTTTGACATGCCCATGCTCCGACTTACAGTATTGCAGTTGATAAAAGCAGAGAGTCTTGCTGCCTTAGGCAACAACGGAAGCGAAGTAGTTGACATCTTAAATGCAATACGCGACAGGGCTTTTGGCCCGGGCATTTTTCCGGTGAGTGGTGCAGCCACCGCAAGCGAGTTGGTGGACATTGCCCGCGATGAGTTCCGCAAAGAAACTCTTGGTGAAGGTCTTTACTTAGACTTGCAAATGAGGCAGGGCGCATTGGGTGAAAATGTAATCATCCGCGGAGCACCGTGGAATTGTGACGGCATGGCCATTCAATTTCCAAACTCCGAAGGCACAGGTATCGACTTTGTGTTCAACCCTGAAGGCGGTTGTGAATGACTTTTTTTTAGGAACAATTGAAAACACGAATCATAGATAAAATGGATATGATGAACCGAAATAGAATACTTGTATTGCTCGTGGTATTAGCTACAGGCATGGCCACCTGCAAGCCCCGCATCGAAGGCGAATTGGGCGAACCGTTTGACAAGCTTGCGGGCATCAACGGCACATGGCAGATAAGCACCTTCAGCCAGCGTGATGAGAACAACCCCATCAAAGAGGTGCTCGACCTCAGTTCCTTCTATGTGCAGGCAGGCGTGGAGGCTACCACTATCAGCTTCAATAGCAGCAATATGACTTACAGCATCGTGCCCGGTCCGGGCAAAAATTATTTTGGTACAGGTGGCACCTGGCACTTTGACAACAATGAAGCACCTTCTGAAATAACATTGGAGAGCGCAACAGATACCACTACACTGCAAATGGGTACCATGCCGCGCACTTTCGACAATTACTTAGGCCTGGAGCTTCAGCGCTATTGCGAAGACGCGCTCGGCAACCGCACAGCCACTGTTACTTACATTTTTGAAATAACACGCCAATGAAAAACAGAAAACAATTTTTGTCAACCGCAACCGCCATGGTGCTTGGCTTGATGTGTTGCACCACCATGCTTCATGCACAGTCTGCATTCATTCTTCCATCACCTACGGCAGTAGATGATAGTGTTACTATTTATATAGATATCAATCAAACCAATGGCGGACTGAAAACCATGCTCATAAACCACCCTGATGAACAGGCCAACGTACACATCTGGACATGGAATCCGGCTGACAACGGTGGCAATGGAAGTTGGGGTGATAGCAATGAAGAACGACTGATGACCCACGAGGGCAATTTGATTTACAGTTTTAAAATTGTGCCTGCTACTTTTTATGTTGTGGATGGCCCTACTTTTTTTAGCAAGGGCATAAGCTGCCTCGCCAAGTTAGACAATGGCAATGCTTATCCCGATGATGGAGTAGGAGAGGCCAAAACCGAAGACTTCAACATCCCCATCATCCCAAAACTTTGCGATGATTTGTATTGTCCCTTTCCTCAATTGGGCAAGACCGAAGACTTCCTTACCATCACTTACGACAACAACCAGGAGACCCATCCCGATATGCAGGCCATTGGGCCGGATGACTGCTACCTCTTCATAAGGGCTGACTATGACGAGTTCAACTTTGGCGGTGTCAACTACGTGGAGGCTGTAAATGTTACCTCAACCCCGGCTTTGAAAATGACATACATCGGTGATGGATTTTTCAGGCTCACCATCCTGCCTGACGACATGTTCGCATCACTCATCGGCATCAACACCATCCACCACCTGCGGTTCTATGCCTTGCGCACGGGCTTCACCTATCCGGGTGTACCGCCTTACGAGGAATATACTTTTATGACATGCGAGTAGCCAGATAGTGCATAAAAAAAAGCCTCCCGATTCATCGGGAAGCTTTTCATCAGAGAAAGAAATTCATCAAGGCGTTGGCACCACCGGCTCACCCGGCCCCGCACCATTATCTACTATCACACGCGCACTCTTATACGATGCATAGAAAATAGCATCCGTCCTGAACCTGCCCATCAGCGCATCCAATTTTTTCAGCAGCTTGTCACCCTCAGCAAACTCAGCATCAAACTGCGCAGTACCCGCACTGCTCTCACTTATCCGCACCCTTGGCATAGGCGATGCAGCAATGTATGCATCCAGCAAACCCTGTGCAGCCGTTAGCAGCCCCGCATCCACACCATAAGGTATTGCAGGCGCACCAAGTGCAGTCAGGTCATCTATGGCCTTCTGTCCAAGTTGTTCCACCTCCGTGTCCTTATAGCTATACTTCCATTTCGAAGAAGTTGCTTTGAATTTCGAAGCCAGATCATTGTCTTCAATATCCAATGCATAGCCAAGTCCGCATTCCAAAAGCAGCAGTATCGCCTCCGCGAAAGAAAGCCGCGCACTACCCTTATCTATCGTAGCACCCGTGCTCGCTATTGCTTGCCGCTGTCCGGCCTTGTCTATATTCATTATCACAAGGCCGAAAGCAATCATCGCGTTCACAATAGGCGTTATCAGCGCCCACTTCGCGTTGTACACATTCATAAATTCTTGCACAACACCATACATAGTTCGTTTGTTTTCTTGAGCATCTGTCATGGTAATATATTTTTAATTGGTTTGAGACACTAAAACCAACTCGCTATTTCTTTATTGCATTAGCAACAATTTTTTTTTCCACCAACCATGACACCTCTGTTCCAAATGCTCTACGTTTGACTTACCAAAAACAAAAACCAAAAAAACCGAAACTGACAAAAACTGTATGACAAAAACTCAACTACTCGCATAGTATGCACTAAGCAGACAGGCTATGTAACTGAGACCCTGTGCCACGGGTGGCGCAGCCTCGCAGGTCGCACATTCTGCATTTGGTTTTTTTTC
>JBJXFP010000142.1:0-2690 GCA_046155615.1 Flavobacteriales bacterium
CCACAGGAGCCAATCAGTTGCACACTTTCACAACCGGCAACGACTTTGGTGTGAGCGCAATGGTTCAGGCTGACAATGGTTGCTATGCCACAGACTATTTGTTATATACAGTGCATCCAAAACCGACAGCAGTGATGAGTGCATCGCCTGCTACTGGCTGTAGTCCATTGTCTGTATGTACCGACAATCAGACATTGGGCAATATTCAAAGCACGTGGAATTTTGGTGAGGGTGGCGATTTACAATCAGCCAATGCTTGCCATGAATACATCAATGCTACAGCATCAGCAATTGACTATGAAATAGAATTGCTGGTGATGAATGAATTTATGTGCACCGATTCAGCTTTCCAAGTGGTGAGTGTGCAACCGCAACCTGTTGCTCAGTTTTCATTGAGCAGCACAGAGAGTTGTTTTCCGCTGGAGCAAATAACCAATACGCCTGCTACCATAGGAGCCACCAACTACCAATGGGTAGTGAATGGCGCGGCTTACAGCAATGATGTGGACGCTACCTTCAGTTTTGATACCGTAGGTGTTCACACCGTGGAATTGATAGCAATGAATGATTTTGGCTGTGCACATTCATTTACTGAAACTTATACCATACATCCCAAACCACAGATTGCAATAGCACCATCACCATCTCAGGGCTGCGCACCGCTTGACGTTACATTTCTCAATAGCACTACCGATGGTTCAACTTACAACTGGGCATTTGGCTATGGCCAGCAAAGTGCAATGACAGAGCCAACCGTCACTTTCGATACCCAGGGATATTATGATGTGCAGCTATTTGCAACAAGCATACATGGTTGCGAGAATGTGGCATTTTATGCAGATATGATTGAAGTATTTGGATTGCCGCAGGCGGGCTTCACTTATACACCCAATGATGAAATAATATATGAATTAGATGTGGCATTTGCGGACACAAGCATTGGCGCAGTGAGCTACTCATGGGATTTCGGTGATGGCTTCAACAGCATAGAACCAGAGCCTGTTCATCATTACCATCATGGTGGAGTTTACTATGTGGAGCAAACAGTGACCAATGAAAATGGATGCAATCATTCACAAACTCAAATGGTAAACATTGACAACACATTTTACATTTATATACCCAATTCATTTACACCTGACAATGACGGTATCAATGATGTGTTTGCACCCTTGGTGAGTGATGCGCAATACATCAAGTTTTATGAAATGGTGGTGATTGACCGCTGGGGCGAAGTGATTTTCAAAAGTGACAATCCGGAAGTTGGATGGACAGGCAATGTGCGCAGTGGCGAGTACTATGCTCACAACGATTGTTTCACATACAATATCCGCATCGAATTCAACAACCAGACAGTGAACCAACAGCACACAGGGCAGATAACAATGCTGAGATGAGAAAATACCTTTTCAAATGATTGCAATAGGCCCGTTTAACAGATTGCTCTATCAGAACGGGCCTATTTGTTTTTGAAAAATGTAATTCGGGATTATGTCAACTCTATACCCACAGGGCAATGGTCACTACCTTCAATTTCATTGAGAATAAAAGCATCTTTCAGGCGTGGCATGAGTGAAGGTGACACAAGGAAGTAGTCAATACGCCAGCCCACATTCTTAGCGCGTGAGTTGAAGCGCGCACTCCACCAACTGTACTTTACCATATCTGGATATTTGTTTCTGAACGTGTCCACAAAGTGCGATTGATATGCATCCATGCCATCAATTTCTCTTTGAGTGAAACCTGCTGATTTGTTGAAGTTCGGTTTGGGATTGGCTAAGTCAATGGCTTTGTGTGCCACATTCAAATCACCGCAATAGACGATTGGTTTTTTCTTCTCCAATTTTTTGAGAAAGGCAAGCATGTCTTTGTCCCATTGCTGCCTGTAATCAAGCCTCAGCAGTTCTTGCCCACTATTGGGCACATAACAATTGATATAGAAAAAATCATTGAACTCAAGGGTGAGTGTTCGGCCTTCTTTGTCGTGCTCAGCAATGCCAATTCCTTGCTTTACGCTTATTGGTTTTAGTTTGGTGAGCACCGCAGTACCGCTGTAGCCGGGCCTTTCAGCGCTGCTGGAGTATAGATGATAACCATTGACTCCGGCAAGAGCCTCAGCCACTTGTGCATCATTTGCTTTGGTTTCCTGAAACCCTATGATGTCAGGATTCATCTTTTTTATACTCTCGTACAAGCCTTTTTTTACTGTCGCTCTTATACCGTTTACGTTGAAGGAAATGAGTTTCATTTTCTGGTTTATTGATTTCTGATTTTTTTCGCTGAAGAAATTACTTGTCCAATGATCCAAAAACTTTCCTCAGTACTTCGCTCACTCGTGCCGCAGGATTTCTTCTGATTTTTTTTTCTTCATCTGCCACATAAAAGAACAATCCATACAATGCTTTCTGTGTTACATACGCATTGAGGTCAGTATTTACTTGCTGCCCTCCGGTGAGTATGGTAGCCGTGTTGTAGGCGCTTGCCAGGGGTTGCCAATACGAAGTCAGCTTCACTTCATCAATGGCCTTTTGCACAATGGGCGAAAATTTTTGTATGAGTTCTGCACTTGTATTTTTTTTCAGAAAGTTGGTGGCGGCTATGCTGTCGCCATGCAAAATATTGAAGCCATCTTGTATGCTCATATTGGTAATTGCATTCACAAATACTTGCGTGGCTTCTTTGGCCGCAAG
>JBJXFP010000150.1:0-3925 GCA_046155615.1 Flavobacteriales bacterium
AGTGGCAAACCAATGGCAGACAGAAGCACATTTGTCATTCGTTATCTGGCAGAAAAAAGTAAGCACGCATTTCCCATCATTGGAGTGGGCGGCATACACACTGCAAATGATGCTATGGAGAAAATAGAAGCAGGAGCCACACTGGTGCAGGTGTACACGGGTTTCATCTACGAAGGGCCGGGCATTGCAAGGCGTATTTGCAAAACCATTGCGCAAGCCAACCTGAAGAAAAAAGGATGAACCCCGTAGGGGCAAGCAAATTAATAGTGCATGCAGGTGTTAATAACACGGCAACAGCACAACGCAAAAAATGAAGGCTTCGGATAGTTTTGGACAAGTTGGCACAAAATGACCTGCTTTATCAAAACTGGTTAGCATTTTGAAGGTGCGTTGCCAACCAACTACTTTGGCCAAATAATCACACAGAAATAAAAAAGATATAGGAGACAGAGCAATGAGCATGGAAGCAAAATTTTCTCCGCAGGTGAAAGACATAATAACCTATAGCCGCGAAGAAGCCCTGAGACTTGGGCACAACTACATAGGCGTAGAGCACCTGCTGCTGGGCCTTATACGAGGTGGCGATAGTGTAGCACTGAAGGTGCTCAACACATTGGATGTGGACATGGCCCAGCTTCGCAAAAAAATAGAAGGCTCCATAAAGGCCGGAACCACCACAGGCAACAGCATTACTGTGGCCAGCCAGATACCGCTGGTGAAACAAGCAGAGCGCATTTTGAAAATAACATACCTCGAGGCCAAGTCATTCAAGTCTGCATTGGTAGGCACCGAGCACCTGCTGCTATCCATACTGAAAGACCAGGACAACGTGGCCACCCGCAATCTGAATGGCTTTGGAGTGAGCTATGCAGGAGTACGCGAAGAGCTGGAAAGCATGCGTGGCCTGATGACCAAAGAAGATGCACCACGGGCAGAGCTGCCAACAGAAGATGATGATGACGAGCGCAGCTTTACAGGTGGCGGTGGCGCCAGTGCCAGCAAGAAACCCGGTGACAGCAAAAGCAAAACACCGGTACTCGACAATTTTGGCCGCGACCTTACTAAACTTGGTGAGGAAGGAAAACTTGATCCTATTGTGGGCCGTGAAAAAGAAATAGAACGTGTATCACAAATTCTTTCGCGCAGAAAAAAGAACAACCCCATACTGATAGGCGAACCTGGTGTAGGTAAGAGCGCTATAGCGGAAGGCCTCGCCCTGCGCATCATTCAGAAGAAAGTAAGCCGTGTGCTTTTTGGAAAACGCATCGTTACGTTAGACATAGCCTCGCTGGTGGCAGGTACCAAATACCGCGGCCAGTTCGAAGAACGCATGAAAGCTGTGATGAACGAATTGGAAAAATCGCCTGACGTGATTCTCTTCATAGATGAAATACACACCATAGTAGGTGCAGGCGGTGCCAGTGGTTCGCTGGATGCCAGCAACATGTTCAAACCTGCATTGGCACGTGGCGAAATACAATGCATAGGCGCCACCACATTAGATGAGTATCGCCAATACATAGAAAAGGATGGAGCACTTGAGCGCAGGTTTCAAAAGGTAATAGTGGACCCAACTACCAATGCAGAAACCATTCAGATACTGAACAACATCAAGGACAAATATGAAGAGCACCACAGTGTGACCTATACCGATGAGGCCATAGAGTCATGCGTGAAATTGACTGCGCGATATATCACCGACAGGCATTTGCCTGACAAGGCTATAGATGCATTGGATGAAGTAGGCTCGCGCGTGCACCTGAACAACATCAATGTGCCCAAGGAAATAATAGACATAGAAAAGAGCATTGAGGATGTGAAGGAAGACAAGAACCGTGTGGTACGCAGCCAGAAGTATGAAGAGGCCGCCAAGCTGCGCGACAAGGAACGACAGCTACAAGAGAAACTTGAAGCTGCTAAAAAGAAGTGGGAAGAAGAAACACGCAACCACCGTGTAACAGTTACTGTAGCACATGTAGAAGAAGTGGTAGCGATGATGACCGGCATACCTGTGACCCGTGTGGCTGAGAAAGAAAGTGGCCGTCTTGCACGCATGGACAAAGAGCTGCAGGGCACAGTGATAGGGCAGGACGAAGCAGTTCAAAAAGTAGTGAAGAGCATCAAGCGCAACCGCGCAGGTTTGAAAGATCCCAATCGCCCCATCGGCTCGTTCATATTCCTTGGCCCAACCGGTGTGGGTAAAACACAATTGGCAAAAGAACTTGCCAAATATTTGTTTGACACAGAAGAAGCGCTCATACGAATAGACATGAGCGAGTACATGGAAAAATTTGCGGTGAGCCGCCTCATAGGCGCACCTCCGGGCTACGTGGGCTACGAAGAAGGTGGCCAACTGACAGAGAAAGTACGCAGGCGTCCCTATTGCATAGTGCTGCTTGACGAAATAGAAAAGGCGCATCCGGATGTATTCAATCTGCTGTTGCAGGCATTGGATGATGGACTGATGACAGATTCACTTGGCCGCAAGATTGACTTCAAAAACGCCATCATAGTAATGACAAGCAACATAGGAGCACGCCAGTTGCAAGACTTTGGCACCGGTGTAGGCTTTGGCACCTCAGCCAAAAGTTCGCAGCAGGAGCAGGAGAGAAAAGGCGTAATAGAAAATGCGCTGCGCAAAACATTTGCTCCCGAGTTTCTCAATCGCGTGGACGACCTCATTGTGTTCAATCCATTGAAGAAGGAACACATCTTCGAAATCATAGACATCGAATTGGCCAAATTATTCAGCCGTGTAACAGACCTTGGCTACACCATCAAGCTCACCGATGAAGCCAAGGAGCACATTGCCGAAAAGGGCTACGATGAAAAATTTGGTGCCCGCCCGCTCAAGCGCGCCATACAGAAATACCTTGAAGACCCGATAGCTGAAGAAATAATAAACGCAAGTCTGAAACAGGGTGACACCTTGTTGGTGAGCTTTGACAAGGCCGAAGACAAAGTGATAATGAAAGTGGAAAAAAGCAAGGCCGCCAAAGAGAGCAAAGCCAAAGAACCAAAAGGCGATGCACCACAAACACCGCCACCGGCACCACCCACTGACGATAATTAGTGACAACAAAGAGTATGCAAAAAACAAAAACCGCCAATTGGAAAGTTGGCGGTTTTTTTTTGGGATGATTGACTGCAATGCGCTCCGTTGGCATCAATAAAAAAGGTGATATGACCCGCGAACCTTCACTATCAATTCTCCTCCACCTTGCCATCGGGCAGGGCGCTGGATAGACGCCTTTACCCGAAGTGCATACAAGAACATCTTCGTGGATAGCCTCAATTATTGTATTGACCAAAAGGGGCTGGTGGTGCATGCATGGGATCTTATGACCAACCACGCACATCTGCTCATTGATACCACAGGCGAACCTCTTGAAGACATCGTGCGCGACTTCAAACGACACACCTCCAAAGCAATTACACATGCTATCGAAAACAATATTCAGGAAAGCAGGGATTGGATGCTTTATTTGTTCCAGCGGTCAGGCGAAATGAATGGCATGAATGTCAATGTACAATTTTGGAAGAATGGCTATCACCCCATTCATTGCTGGAACAAGGAACTCATACTGCAAACGATAAATTACATACACCAAAACCCCGTGAGGGCAGAGTTTGTGAGCGAAGCCCATGAATGGAAATACGGCAGCGCCACCAACTATGCACTGGGCCACGGATTGGTGAAACTTGAAATGCTGGATGTATATGGATGATGAAGGATTGAATAGCGGGCTACAAGCCCGTGCAAGTACCGGAACGGGCTGCAAGCCCGCTCCATGGGGTAACTGTTGCACCCCGGATCGGGATCCCGGAATGCTCACCTACAACTGTCTTATCGCGTTCCGTGCGCCTGATCCACAGTAAGACTGATTTTGGGTGGATGGTCTCATTTGTAGTTTGTGATGGGGGG
>JBJXFP010000154.1:0-68781 GCA_046155615.1 Flavobacteriales bacterium
GCATACATCTTCCCCACTGCATTCCAATTCACAATACTCATGAAAGCAGTGATGTAGTCCGCACGTTTGTTTTGATAGTTCAGGTAGTAGGCATGTTCCCACACATCAATTCCGAGTATGGGCGTTCCGGGTTTTTCTACCACATACTTCATCAGTGGATTGTCCTGATTGGGTGTGGATGAAATGAATAGTTTTTTATCGGCATCCACACTGAGCCAGGCCCAGCCACTGCCGAAGCGGTTTTTTGCAGCCTCTGTAAACTGCTTGTTGAATTCTTCAAACGATCCGAATTGCGCCTTTAGTGCTTTCATAAGTTCGCCATCCATGGCTGAGCCACCCGGGGCTATCCACTTCCAGAATTGAGTGTGGTTGTAATGTCCGCCTCCATTGTTGCGCACTGCGGTATCACCTTCCATCACCAGTGCACATATTTCTTCTAACGTATAACCACTCTCGTGAAACGGCATACCGCCCAATGCTTTGTTCAGGTTGTTTACATAAGCTGCATGGTGCTTATCGTGGTGTATCTCCATGGTCATAACATCGATGGATGGCTCCAGCGCATTGGTGGCAAAGCCCAATGCAGGCAATGTGAATTCGGTTAGTGGCGCAGGTGACACAGGGACTATTGCATCCATAGCTGTTTCGCTGGCAGCAGTCACTTGTTTGGGCTTGCAGGCCATCATCGGGCTGATGATGACTCCGGCACTGATGATGCCTGCTTGTTTCAGAAACTCACGCTTTTTCATGATTCAAACTTATATACAATGGAACACGGATGACACTGATTAGAAAGATCAGCACAGATATTTATTCAATTGGTAGAAAAATCTGTGCAAACCAGTCTAATCCGTCCGATCCGTGTTCCATCAAAAAACCCATTCAACAGCTTTCTGTCAGGATAAGCCTTTGGCCTGAAATTTTTAGGGCAATCCTTAGTTCTACATTCCACACTCGCTAAAAAAACAGATTGCGCATTCTCAAAAAAATACTTCTCTGGTTGCTGGGCATCATCGTGCTGCTGGTGGTGGCGGTGTTTATAGTACTGCGCTATTATGAAGATGATGTGGTGAACTATGCCATCAGTCAGAGCAAAGAGAAATTCAAAACACGGGTGGAGTTTGGCCCTGCTGATTTGGCATTTTGGGAAACGTTCCCCAATGCGTCCATTCGATTCACGGATGTGTACGTGGAGGAGACGTTTGAAACAAAAGACACTTTGCTCTTTGCAAAGAAGGCGCTGCTCGAGTTCAATCTCTTCGATTTGTTCCGTGGCAACTACAACATAAAGGCAGTGGATGTGCAAGGCGCCTTGTGCCGCATGAAGGTAGACGAAGAGGGCAAAGACAACTACCACTTCTGGAAAACAGAGGAGAGTGACAGCAGCGAAGTGAAAATGGATATTGAGGCATTGCAACTGAGTGATGCCACTGTGGTGTACAGCAACGCCAAGACGCAGTTCTATACTTGGCTTTATGCTGACAATGCTGAGGCAAAGGGATTCTTCACCTCTTCGCAATTTGACCTGGATGCGGAAGCAGATGTGCTGCTGCACGACCTGACGAGTGGTGATACGCGCTATGCTAACACACAAACCGTAGCGCTAATGGCCACACTGAACGTGAACAACGAAAGCGATCAAC
Source organism: Flavobacteriales bacterium (assembly GCA_046155615.1). Classification (GTDB taxonomy): domain Bacteria; phylum Bacteroidota; class Bacteroidia; order Flavobacteriales_D; family Sanyastnellaceae; genus JANNVZ01. The sequence continues at coordinate 1,644 of JBJXFP010000154.1, forward strand.
TGCTGATAAAAGAAAGCGAAGTGGAATGGGGCAAAGCATTGTTCAACACCACCGGAAGCGTGGACTACAAAAATGAAACGGCCTACGAACTGAACATCACCGCAACGGAGGTGGACTTGCAAGACATCAAATCATCACTGCCACAAAGCACACAACAAACGCTGGCCAAATACAGTGCTGATGGCGAATTCAACTTTGAGGCAACACTGAAAAAAGCTGCCAAGAAAGAACTGGAAACAAATGTGCACTGCACTATTAGCAATGGAGAGTTGGAACATGATGACAGTGGTGTGACGCTTGACAACATGCAGTGCGAACTGAAGTACCTGAGTCAGTACCCTGCTGAAATACTCACCATTCGCAGCATGAAGGCCAATATGAACACCGGCTATCTGGAAGCCAGCGGCACCATTAAGAATATGAGTGAGCCAGACATAGACCTGCAACTGAATGCGCAAGCTGACCTCAACGATTTGAAAAACTTCTTCGCGTGGGATACGCTGGATATATGTGAAGGCAATCTGTCGCTGAATGCAAACATGAAAGGCAAACTGAAATACATAAAAACAGACAGCACCTACAACTGGAATGCAATACAAACCGCAGGCAATGCACAAGTGAACAGCGCCCGACTGCGCACCCAAAACTCCAACCGTGAATTTCAGAATGTGCAGATGGCGGTGAACTTCAACAACAAGGATGCGCAGGTACAAAACCTGAGCGGCACTGTGAACGGCAGCGACTTCACCATCAACGGAACGGTATCCAATCTGCTGCCCTTCCTCACTTCGCCTACCGAACGCATCAGCATGAATGCCAACCTGAATAGCACCCTGCTTGATTTCACCAATCTGCTGGAAACAGAAGAGAGCACATCGAGCAACGAGGCCTATCACTTCGAGCTGCCGGAGCGTGTGGACTTCCGGCTGAACAGCACGGTGAAAAAATTTGTCTTCAGAAAATTTGAAGCCACCGACATAAAAGGTGTGGCCGAACTGCGCAACAAACGCTTTGTGGTGGACCCTGTTGCATTCAACACAGCTGATGGCCAGTTCAGCGCGCAACTCGTATTTGAAGAAGCGAGTGAAACTCTCTTCCGCATGAATTGCCTCGCCACATTGAAAAGCATCAACATTCAAAAACTTTTTACGGAGTTTGAAAATTTCGACCAGACTTTCATACAAGACCAAAACCTGAAAGGCGATGCGAATGCCACCGTGCAATTTCGCACCATGCTCACCACCGACCTGGAGGTGCAGATGGACAAAATAGAAAGCCTCATTGACATCAGCATAGAGAATGGTGAACTGAACAATCTGGAATCGCTGCAAGACATAGCCACCTACATACGCGGCAACAAGTGGGCAGCACCTTTTGTGGACGAAGACCAATTTGCAGAGAAGATGCGCAACATCAAATTTTCTAAACTGGAAAATGTGATAGAGATAAAAGACCGCATGATCACCATTCCGCAAATGGACATCAGCAGCACCGCATTGGACATCAGCGCCAAGGGCACGCACACCTTCGACAATGCGATCAGTTACACCATCGGTTTCTCGCTGCGCGAGTTGCTGGTGCGCAGGGAAACAGAATGGAATGTGCAGGACGATGGCCTCGGCAAGCGATTGTTTGTTACCATGAAGGGCACCACCGAAAATCCGGAATTCACCATTGACAAAGACGCTGCGAAAGAGAACCGCCAACAAGAAATGCAAGCCGAAAAACAAAGTGTGAAGGCATTGCTCAAAGAAGAATTCGGCCTCTTCAAACGCGACAACAGCATAGGCACTTACAAAGAGCAGACTACACCCAGCGGTGGCACCACCACCATTGACTGGGGCGATGGCGATACGCCCACCGATAAGAAGAAAGAAGAAAAGCCAAAGGCGACTCCGCCTGCTGAGCCTGACAAGCCGAAGAAAAAAGTGCCCAAGTGGCTGGAGGAGAAAAAGTGAAATGTGGGTGCTACCCTTCTCACTCCTTCGCGACAACCTCATCTACCCCTTATCATATAGCCTCTACCAGACCTGAAAGGACTTATTCGCTTAAGAGTATATGACCTGTTAGACATGACAGGCCACATCGGTTTAAGCAGACATGGCTTTTCTGACCAGACAGACCATATTGGCTTAAGAATATATGACCTTTCAGACCTGACGAGCCATATCAGATTAAATATATATGGCCTACCAGACCTGACAGGCCATATCCGTTTAAGAATATTTGGCCTTTAATGTCTAACAGAGCCGATATGCCAAGCCGTGACAACTGGTATTGAGTGTATTAGGCCGATTCAGCGTCTTTTCTTCTTGCTTTTGCCTTGCTTCCATTCGGCCATGAAAGCGACCACCTCGGGGTCAGTCGTTTTTAGAAAAAAACGACTGCTTACTTGGTAGCAATTGAACCTGCCACTCAATGCCGCCTCGTACATCACATGCGGGGAAATACCGTTGAGCGAAGCGCAGCGGTATATCCACTGCAAAGCCTGTGGCGGTGCAGCCTCGTGCCATGCAGGCGGCTGGTCGGGCAGGTAGTAGAAGTTCATACCGTCAATGACCACTTTGCGCATCGCAATGCGCTTGCCCTTGCGCACCCGTTTGCCCTCTCCGGTGGCCTTGGTGTTGGTGCGTCTGTACAGCGAGTCGGGCCTCACTCCATTGGCGGCTACTGCCTGGGCAGCGGTGTACAGGTTTTCTATCACATGCACTTTCATGGTCTTGTTTTTCTTAAGAAATAGAGAATCAAATTAAATGCGAATTGATTCTTTCCAAGTTTACAAGTAAGAGAAGCCTTTCAGGCCTTAGGATAGAAAGAACATTGCCTGCCCCAACGTTTTGAACAATTATCGAATTTCGAATATCGAATGCCCACAACTTCGCCCCATGCTCCACACATCCTTCGATCCATTCCCCGAGCTGCACACAGAGTGTATGCACTTAGTTGCTTTTCATCCGCAATATGTGGAGGCCCTGCATGCCTTGCGCAGCCATCCCGATGTAACGCATTATCTGCAGCGCCCGGTGCCCGCAAGCATGGATGAGACAATGGCCAACATAGAAATAAACCGTGACCTGGTGAGCAAAGGCGAGGGCATAGCCTGGGTGATGCTGCTGAAAGATACAGGAGCTGTGGTGGGCGTAGTAGGCTTTTGGCGCATGAAGAAGGAGCACTACCGCGCTGAGGTTGGCTACCTCATGTTTCCCGAATACTGGGGAAAAGGAATGATGAGCGAAGCATTGCAGGCGGCTTTGCGTTTTGCATTTGAGCAGATGCATGCCCACAGCATTGATGCAGACATTCATCCGGCCAATGGCGCATCAGCAAAAATTCTGGAGCGCAATGGCTTTGTGCGCGAGGCCTATCTGCGCGAGAATTTTTACTTCAACGGAGAGTTTCATGACAGTGTGTGGTATGGCTTGCTCAAACGTGACTGGGAGGCGGCACAAAAAAAATCGTCCTGATGTTTTCACCAGGACGACTTTTGAAATTCGATTTTTTATATCAAACTATCAATTCTTGATCAGCTTCTTAGTAGTCATCTGCCCATCTGCACTCATCTTCAAAGTGTAGATGCCTTCGGCCCACTCAGCAGTATTTATGGGAAGGTTGTTGGCACCTGTCAGCTTGCCATAATATTTTGAAGCCACCAGCTTGCCATCAGTGCTGTACACTTCCATGTTCACCTCTGTTGCATTTTCAAATTGTGTAGTTACAAAGCACACATCAGATGCAGGGTTGGGGTAGATGTTGAAGTTTGCATCAGGCGCAGCGGTTTCGGTAATGCCTGTTACCACAGTGCCAGCTACAAATCCGTTGGCCACGGCTTCGTCAATGGTGGTTGACATGGCATTTTCGATGGTGCCGTCAGGTGCTATCACCATGGCTATGATGTGTATGGAGTTTTCATCCCAGCCGGCTGGCAGTGTGAACCAGAAATTGTGAGTAGAGGCATCATTTGCATCCTGCATACCTGCGAATGCACCTGGCAAACCTTCGAAAGTGGGGCTGATAACACGCGCCACATGATCGTACACCATTTGGTTGGCAGGCACCGGGCTTGGCAGGTCTTCGTAGCCGCCCATGTCGCCATTGCCGCCACCTGCATAAGCATTGGCCTGTGCCCATTGCGAGCCTGTGCCTGTTACTCCGTCTTCAGTCAGTACCAAGGCTACTTTGTAGTTGCCGCTTACATTTTCTAAGAAAGTAGAAGTGGCGCTCACGTTCAGCACGCGTGTGGCAGCGTCCCATGTTGCACCGTTTTGTATGGCAACTTTTGGAGCTGTTTGTACCCTTTCCAAAAATGGAATCTGAAACTGTGATGGGTCATACTCAGGACCGCGATCTACAAAGCCGCTTGGATATCCGCTTATGGATGCGCTGACCGGGCCGTCATAAGTATCTATGGCCATAGGGTCAGCATTGTGCACTGCTATACCTATATATAAGTCGCCAAAGTGCTCGCTGAGGCGCTCCATGAATACGGTGCCGCGAACACACCACGGGCACCAGGTGCCAGTGCCCTCTTCAGCCACCACGGCTTTGCCGGGGGCAGGTACTATCGGGTCCACGTTCACCACTTTCTCATCATCGCTCGCATCATCATCGGTGGCGTTGCCATTCACATTGCTGATGGTGGCTACTGCATCATTCTCACCGGCTATCAGGGTAAAGTTGTCAGTCAGGCTCACAGGGTAAAATGCAAGGGAAGCAATGTTTACTCCCGTTACGTTTTCCGTAATGGTGTTGCCGTTGTAGGTTATTTCCAGGTCAAATGAATTGATGGCGGTGATTCCAAGATTGCGCACTACTACTTGTGGGGCAACAGTCTGCCCTGCCAGGTTGGCCATCAGGTCAGCGTTTGCACTTAGCTGGTTTATGTTGGTTACTGTGCCGTTCACTGCGGGCACTGTGTAGGGCACATATTCATAGCTTACATCATCTACATAAAACTGGTTGTTCTGCACAGGGTATATGTCCATGCTTGCTATCTGTGTAGCAGTGTTGGCATAAGAACCTTGCGACACATCATCCACCAGCACCTCCCAGGTGTTGGTGCTCAGGTCATTTTCCATGCGCAGTTTGAACCACGCATCCTCCGGGAATGATGCAGCAAGCAAGAGCGTGCCGCCAGATGTAAACTGGGCGATGCCACCGTCAAGGAAATAAACATCAGCAGCCCAGGTAGTGCCTATCACATCTTCCTGCTGAAAGTTGAAGTAAGCACCTGTGCCCGCACTGTTGATGTACATCCACATTTCAAGGTTGAATTGGCCCACTGTCATCTCACCGGGGAAGGGCAGCACTATGTCTTGCGGGCCACCTGCCGCAGCAGTAGAGGCGAAGTAAACGGACTTGGTTCCGCTGTGTGCCATGGCATCGGTCACATCAGCATCGTCAGCGCCACCATCGGGGCTGCCCCAGCTTTCCCACGTGTCGCTGGTGGAGGCCAATGGGTCGCCTGCATTGTAGCTCTCAAAGTCGTCTGAGAATGATTGGGCATGCACTGTGGCGATGGCCATACATGCAAGCATAGCAAGTAGAATTTTTTTCATGAGTCAGATATTGGTTTATTGTAAATAAAAAGGAATAGGCCAAATGTAGAAAGTGCTCATGCACCACAAGAAGAAGATTGCGTAAGGCTTGGGTTCTTGTTTGTAAGGTGTCGCGCCACTTTTTGAATTGCCAACAAACAGAAATCTGACCTTGGGCATGCTGCTAAATTGCCGCACGATTATCATGCAACAAAGAGACTTTCTATCTGAACTGAATCAGGCGCAGCGCGAGGCTGCGGCACACATACACGGCCCTCTCATGGTCATTGCCGGTGCAGGCTCCGGCAAAACACGCGTGCTGACTTATCGCATTGCGCACCTCATCCAAAATGGCATCGATCCATTTCACATTCTTGCACTCACCTTTACCAACAAGGCAGCCAATGAGATGAAGAAGCGCATCGGTCAGCTTGTAGGCGATCAGGCTGCGCGCAACATCTGGATGGGTACCTTCCACAGCATCTTCGCACGCATACTGCGCATCGAGAGCGAACGCATCAACTACCCAAGAAATTTTTCTATCTACGACACGCAGGATTCGAAGAACCTGCTGAAAGACATCATCAAAGAAATGGGGCTTGATGATAAAATCTACAAGCCCGGCCTTGTGTACAACCGCATCAGCAATGCGAAGAACAATTTGATATCGCCCAAAGATTATCTGAATGATACCGATGTAGTAGCCGAAGACAGGCAGACGGGAAGGCCGCGCATGGGCGAGATATATGCGCAATACGATTTGCGCTTATTCAAATCAGGCGCCATGGATTTTGATGATTTGCTTTTCAAAACCAACACCGTGCTGCGCGATTTCCCTGATGCACTGCTTCACTACCAGAACAAGTTTCAATTCGTCTTAGTGGACGAGTATCAGGACACCAATTTTTCGCAGTACCTGATAGTGAAACAACTTGCAGCACGCCACGCCAACATCTGCGTGGTAGGCGATGATGCACAGAGCATCTACTCCTTTCGCGGAGCCAACATCCAAAACATTCTCAACTTCCAAAAGGAGTATGGCATCTACGATGAGTTTCGCATTTACAAATTGGAACAGAACTACCGCAGCACCAAGAACATAGTGAGTGCTGCCAATAGCATCATCGCTAACAACAAAGACCAGATACAAAAGGATGTGTGGACACACAATACGCAAGGCGAAAAGTTGAAAGTGATGCGCACCATGACCGACAACGAAGAAGGAAATTTTGTAGCCAATCAAATATTCGGCACCATGCACGAGGAAGGAGCTAAGGCCAGCGACTTCGCCATCCTTTATCGCACCAATGCACAAAGCCGATCATTCGAAGAAGCGCTTCGCAAGTTGAATATTCATTACAAAATTTATGGCGGCCTCAGTTTCTATCAGCGCAAAGAGATAAAAGACCTGCTCGCATACTTCCGCCTCACTTGCAATCCGAATGATGAGGAGAGCCTCAAGCGCATTATCAATTATCCACGCAGAGGAATTGGCGACACCACCATTCAAAAATTAGTTGTTGGCGCAGCAGAAAAGCAAATCAGCATTTGGGACATGATTCCGCGCGCTGCTGAAATTGGCTTGGGCGGTGCATCACTCAGCAAGGTGATGGACTTCGTTACACTCATCAAAAGTTTTCAGGTGCATCTTGAAAACATGAATGCATACGACCTCGGCCACCACATAGCCAGCGAAAGCGGATTGCTGAAGGACCTATATAGTGACCGCACACCAGAGGGAGTTTCACGTTATGAAAACGTGCAGGAGTTGCTCAATGCTATGAAAGAATTCAGCGATACGGTAGATACTGAAAACCCTGACAAGCTAAATGTGATGAGCGACTTCTTGTTAGACGTTGCGCTGCTCACCGATGTGGACAACGACAAGGGTGAGGATGTTCCTACCGTTAGTTTGATGACCATACATGGATCAAAAGGTTTGGAGTTTCCTTTCGTAAACATTGTTGGTTTGGAAGAAAATCTTTTCCCCTCGCAGCTCAGCATCAACTCGCGCGAGGAAATGGAAGAGGAGCGCAGGTTGTTTTATGTAGCGCTCACACGTGCTGAGAAAAAGGCAACGTTGAGCTATGCGCAAACACGCTACCGCTGGGGACAGTTGCAATACTGCGAGCCTTCGCGTTTCATAGAGGAAATAGATGAGCAATACTTAGATATGCCTGCACCAGAGAAAAGCAACGCGACACGCGTTGTTGATTTCAACGAAGCGCGTGGCGGATTTTTCGGTGACGGCAATCGCTTTGTGAAGCGCACCTCGCCACCAGTCAGCACGCATCGCGAACCATTGAAGAAGTCAGCCGATGAACCACCGTTGATTGCGTTTGCTCCGCCAAAAAATTTCAAGAAAGTTGCAGGCGACACAACAGCCATAGCCATGCCCGAAGGTGATTGGGCCACCACCGCAGATTTGAACGAAGGAACAGAGGTGATGCACGAAAAATTTGGCAAGGGCAAAGTGCTCACCGTGGAGGGTGCAGGCATTGATGCCAAGGTCACTGTCTTCTTTCCCTCAGCAGGGCAGAAGCAACTGCTGATGAAGTTTGCCAAACTGAAGGTAGTGTAACGAGTGTTGGAGCAACAATTACATTTGGCAAAGTGAACAACATTCTACACCAGATAACCGCAAGAAAAGGCATTGAAAAAAAATCCCTTGCCGTCCTGATGGATCCCGACAAGCTGAAGGACGAGGCACAACTCATCAATATGATGTCGTTGATAGAGCACAGTGGGGTAGATTTCATTTTTGTGGGTGGTAGTTTGTTGGTGGAAGACAATTTTCATGCTTGCGTAAAAACCGTAAAGCAGCATGCAAAAGTTCCCGTGGTGTTGTTTCCAGGCAGCCCTTCTCAAATAAGCAACGATGCAGACGCGATACTTTTTCTTTCGCTCATTTCAGGGCGCAACCCTGAGTTGCTCATAGGCCATCATGTAGCTGCTGCGCCATTGCTTAAACAAACTAATCTTGAGATAATTCCAACCGGATATATGCTTGTGGACTGTGGTAAACAAACCACGGCATCATACATCAGCCAGACATTGCCACTGCCCTACGACAAACCTGAAATAGCTGCGGCCACTGCTATGGCTGGCGAAATGCTTGGGCTGCGCTGCATGTATCTGGATGGCGGAAGTGGTGCACAGAAACCCATTTCAACAGAGATGATAAGTGCCGTGCGAGAAAGTGTGAGCACTCCACTTATAGTAGGTGGTGGAATAAGAAACGAAGAGCAAGCCGCAGCAGCATTCAGTGCCGGTGCAGACTTGATAGTAGTAGGCACTGCCTTCGAAGAAGAACCCGAATTGCTTTTTGCATTAGCGAACACAAGAAGCGCGAATTAAAAATATGAAACCATAAAAGCACGAAGTGAAATGCATACAAAATCACAAATTGATGTTTGTGTTTTCGTGATGCCTTTTGTGTTTTTATGATATCCAATCAACAAGTCAACCAATCAATAAATCTCCAAATGATAACCCGCCCCTTCAACCTCAATGCATGGATAAAGGAAAACCGTGACCTGCTAAAACCACCGGTGGGGAACAAGAATCTTTACAAAGACGCAGGCGATTATCTCGTAATGATAGTTGGTGGCCCCAACGCCCGTAAGGATTACCACTTCAACGAAACAGAAGAACTATTCTATCAACTGGAAGGTGACATCGAAGTGGGCATACAGGAAGATGGAAAGGCTGTAACTATTCCGATTAAAGAAGGGGAAATGTTTTTACTACCAGCCAACACGCCACACCAGCCGCGCAGAGGTCCGAATACAGTGGGGCTGGTCATAGAGTGTAAGCGCGAGGATCGTGAAATGGTGGATGGTCTTCAGTGGTATTGTGAAAGCTGCAACAACATGCTGCACGAATTCAAATTCGTATTGCACGATGTTGAGAAGGATTTTCTACCGCGCTTCAAAGACTTCTACTCTTCCGAAGAATTGCGTACCTGCAAGAAGTGCGGGCATGTAATGGAGGTTGATTCTCGTTTCGTCTAATCTCTGCACTTACCATTTCCTTATTTGAAGTATAAAAAAACCGCCCGCTTGTTACAGCGGACGGTTCCCTTTTACCATGAAAACATGCATACATTTTTCAATGCATGCAGCTCTTAATAGCCATCAATATTCATCCTCGTTGAAGAAGAAATCTTCCTTGGTAGGATAGTCAGGCCAAATATCTTCAATACTGTCGTAAGTGTCTTCATCTTCTTCCAGCTGTTGCAGGTTTTCTACTACTTCAAGCGGAGCACCTGTGCGCATCGCGAAGTCAACTAATTCATCCTTGGTAGCAGGCCAAGGTGCATCTTCTAAGTATGATGCAAGTTCAAGTGTCCAATACATATTCTAAAAAATTTCTTGAAGGTTGTCGCTGTTTTTTTAGCGATGCGCGAAAGTAGAAATTGCAGGTGTCCAAACAACATGCACCGGTAAATTTCCGAATTTCTTCAGATTTCCTTTATTGACGGGGCACCCAGGGCTTTTCTTCTGCCCCCACCTCCAGAGTTATCATACGGGAAAGCACAAAAAGGTAGTCACTCAGGCGATTCAGGTAGCGCAAAGTGACTTCCGGCTGGCGAGCATCTTCGTTCAGTGCTGTCACACATCTTTCCGCCCTGCGGCAAATACATCGGGCTATGTGTGTGTGGGAAACCGCAACATGCCCACCGGGTAACACAAAGTTCTTCATCTCAGGCAGCAAGGCATCCATACGATCCATTTCTCTTTCGAGGAATGAGACATCGCTTTCTGTCACCTCAGGCAATTTCATTTTGCCAGCATGTGCCGGATCAAGTGCAAGGTGACTGCCCATGGTGAAAAGTCTGTCTTGAATTTCAAGCAGGATGGATTTATGTGCTTCACTATTCACAGAGTCGCGAACCAATCCAATGTAGGAGTTCAGTTCGTCCACTGTGCCATAAGCTTCAATGCGCATGTGATGCTTCGGTACACGTGTGCCGCCAAGCAATGCAGTGGTGCCGTTGTCTCCTTTCTTGGTGTAAATTTTCATATAATGAAAAATGATTGCTCAATGATAGATAAGATGACTGAAAGCTGTTGATCCATCATACTGAGATATGATAATGAAGAAGCCACTGCAATGAATAATGGATAGCAATATGAGCATATTCGCAGCTTCATAATGCAAGAGAAAAAAACACCCGTGATGAATGCGGCCAAACAAGAGCGCTATGATCGAGCTTATCTGAAAATGGCATTGGAATGGGCCAACCTGTCGCATTGCAGGCGCAAGCAGGTAGGTGCATTGGTAGTGAAGGATGGAATGATTATCAGTGATGGTTACAATGGAACACCCAGCGGATTTCCCAATCATTGCGAGGATGAACATGGAGATACGCATTGGTATGTGCTGCATGCTGAGGCCAACGCCATCATGAAACTTGCACGCAGCACCAACAACGCACAAGGCTCTACACTTTATATCACGCTTTCACCATGTAAAGACTGTTGTAAACTCATATTGCAGGCAGGCATCAGGCGTATTGTGTACACTACACAGTATAAGGACAACACGGGGATTCAGTTTCTGAAGCAAGCCGAGGTGGAGTTGATACAGATAGAGAACCCTTGATGGAAAGCATATTTTTTTTGAACCTGCCGAGTGGGTAGTGAGGTATTTTTGACCCGCCTCCTTTCTTAGCGAGGAGGCTAATCAATACAACAACATCATGGGCAAGTTAGGCGCTACCGAAATCATCATCATCTTAGTCATCATCCTTCTGCTATTCGGAGGTAAAAAAATCCCTGAATTGATGCGCGGACTTGGTAAGGGTATCAGGGAATTCAAAGATGCCAGCAAAGGCGAAACGCCTTCTGATGTGGACAAGGCTGCGGAGAACAAGTAGTTCATCTTTCACCTTACCATATTTTCAAAATCCGAAGCCACTTCTCCAATTGCTTCGATGCTTTGCAGTGATTGAAATGCAGTGATTCTCGCCCATTGTTGGTGGTGCACACGATGTCTATTTCCTTGTAGTCATCACAATTGTGCAAGACAAGTCTTCCGTTGACCAATTGCCTTCCGAATTTTCGTAACCTGCTTTTGTGCACAATGCGCTTTATCTGTTTGTCTTTGGAATTGGTGTATAGTACTTCATACCAATTGCCATTGCGGTGATTGATTGAAATGATTTGGTGTTCAATTACATCACCCAGATCAGTTTCGATTGCTATGGTGATAGAATCTGCTTCAAAAATCTTCGTCAGCTGCGAACCGTTGCTTTGGCTAATACTGGAAAATGAAGCAATGAGCAACAAGGCTGATATGATGCATTTCATGGTGTTGGAGGAGTCAGTTTGCTAACTGCCTCTATTCCTTCAATCAGTTGGTCAAGCTCTGATAAGGTTGAGTAAACATTGGGAGTAATACGTACGCCATTTACCTTTTCCCATTCTATGCCAACGCTGTGCACTTTTTTCAACTCCATCAACTTGCCTGCTATCTGAGGGCCTTTCCATCCGCTGATGCTGAAGTTGCCAATGGCGCATGAGAAGGCATCCTTCATAGAGGTATTCAATGACACGTTGGTCATTTTACTGAGTTTTTCAGCCCAGTAATTTTTCAGGTATCGCAGTCGGGCTTCTTTTCTTTCAGCTCCCAGCACATGGAAGAAGTCAACTGATTGTGCGATGGCCATCTCGCTGGCAAAGCTGCGCGTACCAAGTGACTCAAACTTGCGGATGTTGTCACCATCAGGTTTGTCATTGCTCAGCAATGCCCACACATCTTTTATCTTTTCTTTTTTGATATAAAGCAAACCGCTGCCAAATGGTGAACTGAGCCACTTGTGAAGGCTGGTGGCATAGTAGTCGGCCCCAGTATCGGGTATGGTGTGTTTGAAATGTGCAAAGCTGTGTGCGCCATCTACTATCACTTCGCATCCCCTGGTATGGGCCAAATCTGCAATTTTTTTGGAGGGTAGTATTTGTCCTGTCCAATTGATCATGTGCGTGATGTGCACCACTTTTGTTCTGTCCGTTATTGCTTCAGAAAATTTGTTCACGAAGTAGTCGTCAATCTCTTGCGGCAATTCGAAATCAATCCATTTCAACACGATGCCTTCTCTTTTCTCGCGCTGTTTCCAGGCATTTATCATGTTAGGATAATCGTATTTCGTCAGCACCACTTCATCGCCCGCTTTCAGGTTGAGTCCGAAAATGATGGTGTTCAGTCCTTCGGTACTGTTGCGATTGATGGCTACTTCATCTGCATCGCAACCTGCCAGATCAGCAAGCTTGGAGCGCAAACTCTCTCGCCCCTGATCCAATATCTGCCACATGTAATAGGAAGGCGCTTCATTGCACATCTGGTAATATCGGATGTGTGCATCCTGTACCACTTTAGGCTGAGGTGCCACACCACCGTTGTTCAGATTGATGATGGTGGCTGAGGCAGTGTATTGTTGTCGCACCCACCACCAAAAGTCTTCGTCCTGTGTGAGCATATCAACCGAAGTGCGTGCAGCTTTGGCTTGGAGCATGGTGCATTCAGCAAGCAAATCTTTGCTCACTAAAGAAGGCAATGCAATGGCACCGGTAAGTGCTACCGATTTTTGTAGAAAATGTCTGCGGTCACTCATCATTGAAAAAGTTTATTGGGTGAAATGTGAGGATAAATAGAGCGAACTTATTAGGCAATACAAAATATGTGGTGGCTAAACTTGCAGCATGTATGCTTACCCGCAATACCGCAAGCTGAGCAATAGCAAATCGCTTTACAAAATTGAAAGTGCAGATACACTGATCGAATTGCAACTATTAGGAAGTCGCTGGGTGAAGCACAAATTACATGCGCGCATATTGCCTGAGCGTTTGCTTATTTCCGATCTGCTATCATGCTCCACTGCCGGTTATGTTTACTCCGATGTTCACGAATTCGAACTTGCGCTGCATACACTCTGAACAAGCCATTGTGCATTCATTGATGCGTCAAGTTGTGCGGCCACATCCCAATTTTGGCGCATGATTTCTTACAACATTTCGCTGAAGCCTTTCAACACATTTGGCATTGATGTAAGTGCGAGGCATTTTGCTGCATTCTCCAATACAGCTCAACTCGCGGCATTACTGTCAGATGACGTGGTGAAGAAGAACCGACAACTTGTGCTTGGGGGCGGTAGCAATCTTTTGCTCACAAAAAATTTTGATGGCATTGTCCTCAAGAATGAGCTGAAGGGAATAACAGCTGTTAGTGAAGATGATACGCACTATTATGTGAGAGTTGGTGCAGGTGAAGTGTGGCATCAGTTTGTTATGCATTCCATCAAAAAAAATTATGCCGGTATCGAAAATCTTGCGCTTATTCCGGGTTGTGTGGGTGCAAGCCCCATGCAGAATATTGGAGCATATGGCGTGGAGATAAAAGATGTATTTCATTCATTGGAAGCCATGCGTGTGCATGATGGCCATATCAAAACTTTCAGTCTGGATGAGTGTGCATTTGGCTACCGCGAGAGTGTGTTCAAGAGAAAAGAAAAAGGAAATTGGATCATTCTTAGTGTGACCTACAGACTGAACAAACGCCCTGTTTTGAATACTAGCTATGGAGCAATAGATGCAGAACTTGAAAAAATGAATCTTGACCGCGTCACCATCAAAGACATAGCACATGCGGTCATCAACATACGATCATCCAAACTGCCTGACCCCGCACAGGTGGGCAATGCCGGTAGTTTTTTTAAGAACCCCGTTGTACCAATGCAGATGTATGAGAAGATAAAATCAAACTACAACAACGCGCCTTGTTATCCATTGAATGAAAATGAAGTGAAAGTACCCGCGGGTTGGTTGATAGAACAGGCGGGTTGGAAAGGAAAAACTTTTGACACGTACGGAGTACACAAAAATCAGGCGCTGGTTTTAGTCAATTATGGAGGCGCCAGAGGCCAACAGATTTACGATCTCAGCACGCGCATCATCGAAGACATACAGTCTAAGTTTGGGATTGAGTTGGAGAGGGAAGTGAACATTCTCTAAAACTTCGCACAAGGCATGATGCGAATCTTCTTAGTGCGTGCATTGTGCTTGGCAGCCCATTGGTAAGCAATGGTCAACTCGTGCGAACCGGCACTGCTGCCTACACCCAGTGTTGAAATGGTTAGGTCGTAGCTATAGCCGATTTTGTATCGCGCAGCCTGAAAGCCTGCAAGCACAGCTATTGCATCGTGATTGGCATAGCCGTAGTGATTGCTTTTCATGGGCAATCCTCGATACCATACACCAAGTACTACAGGCGAAAATTCATAGTAGAATCCGAAATCGAGCTGATCGAATTTTTGTTGAGATAGGTAGTTCGTTGCTATCACCACATAGTTATCAAGTCGTGTAAGAGAATTGCCTTTGAGGCGAATGCGCCATCCGCCATGCGCAGATACTTTTCTTACCATGGGCACTTCGTTGTTGTAATAAAATGATTGATCAGGACTGTTGTTGTGATATGCAGATAATCCAAACCAAAAGCGTGGACTGTATGTAAGCACGCCTGCACCCATGTCGAAGTATCCAACGGGGCGGATGCTACCTGCCTCCAAACTCATTTCTGCGTTGTCACGAATCATTTGATCATAGAATGTGAGCTTGTCAAAATCAATGGCCTTGGTTACATATCCGAATTGAAGTGCCGGGCGGAAATACCAGTTGCGTTTGATCCGCGCTTCATACGCGACCTGATAATGCACACCGGTTGTGCGCAGTGCACCGCTGCCTGCACGATCAGTACTCACTAATAGACCCATACCCGTATTCAGATTGGGCATATACTGATCGTAGCTAAGGTTGAATGCCTGAAACCCACCAGGTATGGCAGCCCACTGATTTCGGTATTGCGCGCTTAGTCTGCTTTGCACACTCGCACCTGCAAATGCCGGATTGGTGTAAGTAGGAAGAGCATAGAATTGCGTGAATTGCTGATCCTGTGCACGCGTGATGTATGCCGCCATGAGCATCATCAGTATGGTGTATAGTTTTTTCATCTTTCAGTCGGGTTTTTAGTTCCTTTCATATTTCGGTTACAGCTTCAGAGTGTATCACTTTACAGAACCAGAAGTCATTTTCAAATTTTCAAATTGAATCATTTCACAATTAGTGTCACATCTCCGCTCTTTTCATAAGTCTGTCCGTTTACGAATGTTGCACTCACTTTCCATACATACACATCCTGTTTGCACAGCTCGCCCGCATAGTAACCATTCCATCCTTTGTACACATCCTTGCTTTCAAAGAGCAGTTCTCCCCACTTGTTGAAGATTTGCAATTGGTATTCATCAATCCCTTTGTGCATTGGGAAGAATATATCGTTGTCATAACTCAGGGCATCATAGTATCCCGTTCCCTCTTCATTCGTGCTTGGGGAGAATGCATTGGGGAATGCGATGTTGCCTTCTGCTATCACATGCACCACATTGGGCAGGGTGAGTGTGTCAGGACAATTGTATTCGTTATTAGCAATAAGTGTTACTGTGTAGTCTCCCTCTTCCTGGTAGTAGTACACAGGGTTGGAAGCAACGCTTGTGGAGCCGTCACCGAAATCCCAGAAATAGATGTTTGCATTTTGTGATTGATTCAAAGCGTATATCGGTTGACTGGGTGCACTCACTTCATTTGGAATCACTGTGAATGCAGCATGAGCATTGGGATACACTTCTATAATTTGTTCCTGCACCATTTGGTCGGTGCTGCCATCGGGTCCGGTTACAGTGAGTGTAACGGTGTAGATGCCGGCTTGCCAGTAGGTGTATATAGGATTGGTTGCATTGGCCTCGCCACCATCGCCAAATTGCCAGTCACTCTGCATGGCGTATTCACTCAGGTTGGTAAACTGAACTGTGAGTGGTGCACAGCCTTGAGCTGGACCAGTAAAATCTGCGACAGGTGAAGGCGGAATGATTTCAATATTCTGATAAGTGGTATCACTGCACGAGCCATTATCCACTACCAACTGAATGCTGTATTCACCCCACGTGCTATACACATAAGTACCCGGTTCTGCCAGATAAATCTCTGTACCGTCATCCATATCCCACGTGTTTTGCAATGTGCCTCCAATTGTTGTGTTGTCGAGTGTAATGGTGCTGTTTGGCCACACCTGTGTTTGTGGTGTTGCGGTGAACGAAGCCTGAGGTATGGCATACACATATACGTATTGCGTTGCAGTATCAGTGCAGCCGAACGAATCTTCCAAAACGAATGTGATGGCATAGGTAGTGTCACTGTTTCCCCAGTTGAAGAAGGTGTGTTGTGGCTCGTAGTCGGTGCTGAAATCGCCATCACCAAAATTCCATTGGTAGCCATTGCCTCCTGTGCTCTGGTTGTCGAAGTAAACTTCAAGTGGTGAGCATCCTTCAGCTTGTACATAAAATGCAGCTTCTATTTCTGGTGCTATTTCAATACTCAGATTGTCACTGCTGCTGCACCCATAGTTGGTATAGGCATTCAGGGTGATGTTGTATGTCACCACATTGCTGGTAATGTTGTAATAGGCATAGTCATGATATGGTGCTGAAGTTGTGGAGGTCTCGCCTGTGCCATATGTCCATTGGTAGCTGTCAGCACCAATGGAACCATTGAAGAAGGTTACGTTGGTTGGATAACAACCGAACACGCTGTCCATTTGTGCTATGGCTTCAGGTGTGTGCATCACATGTATGTTCACCGCTGCAGTATCTGCACAACCATATATGCTGGTGCCAAGTAGTTGTGCAGTGTAGGTGGTATCATTTTCTAAATCGGTTACATACGTATGCGTTGGAGACGTGAGTGATGAAACTTGAGCATCGCCAAATGCCCATACATAAGAGGCTGCTCCCTGGCTCTGATTTACAAAGAATGCATTGAATGGCGAACAGCCAATTGTATCCACCGCGAACTGTACATCCACCGCAGGGTAAAGTGTGAAAGTCTCAGTGTGTGTGGCCACACAGCCATGTGCTGTTGCCGCAGTGAGTACCACATCATATTGCGAAGTGTTGTTGATGGGTGTGTCGAACTGATGAGTATGAATTGAATCGCTGATGGTCGAGAGATTTCCATCACCATAGTTCCATGCAAATTCAGTTGCCACTGTGCTATTGTTAGTGAAAACAACAGCAGCTGGAAAGCAAGCCGCGTTTTCATCCATGTCAAAATCGGCCACTGGTGCGGGATGCAGTGTAAGCGGATGCGACACTGTGACGTTGCAGCCGAATGATGAGCTTACCATCAGTTGAACATTGTACACTTCAGTAGTATCTGCTGATGTGCTGAAGTAGCCCGAAGGATCTTCTACCAATGATGTGGTGCCGTTTCCAAAATCCCAGAAGTAACTGATGCCACCCACACTGTTGTTGGTGAATGAAATGCTGGCAGGTGAACAATATTCAGCAGGCGGTGTGAAGGCTGCGGTAATTTCAGGAAATACCTGAATGATTTGTGTAGCGGTGCTGCTGCATCCTTCAGTGGTGGAGGCAGTCATCATTACATTGAATGTTTGAGCATCGCCTGTTGTATTTACAAAGATGTGCTGGTGAGTGGTGTCAGCTATGTTCGAAGTGGCACCATCACCATATATCCAATTGTACTGATCAGCATTTTGCGATGAGTTGGTAAACTGCACATTGAGTGGCGAACAGCCCGACATCACATCAACCATGAAAGTGGCCACAGGTGTGTGGTTGATGGTTAGATCATGGTGGGCTGTATCAGTGCAGCCATATCCCGATACTGCGAGCAGCATTACATCATAGATAAGCGGATCGCTGCCTGTATTTGTAAAATACGCAGTGGGGTCTGCAATTACTGAATTGGTTCCGTTTCCAAAATCCCACTGAAAAGCCGATGCATTGATGCTGTTGTTTACAAATGAAATGTTGGCGGGAGAGCAATGCTCACCGGGGTCGCCAAATGCAGCGGTAACTCCGGGATAAACTGTAATGATGTTTGTAAACTGACTGGTACAACCTTCGGTGGAAGTGGTGGTGAGTACTACGGTAAATGTTTGCGCTACCGTGCCATAGTTGTAATAAGTATGTGTGTGCAAACTGTCTGGACTGTTTGATGTATTGCCATCACCATATTCCCAACTGATGGTATCAGCATTAACAGAAGTATTCGAAATATTTACTACAAGTGGCGAACAACCTGCAAGCGCATCTAAGCTGAATCCTGCCACAGGCGTTGGATTCACGGTGAGCGACTGACTTGTGGTATCACTGCATCCATAACTGTTTTGTGCAATCAGTGCCACGTTGTAGTTGATGGCTGCGCCACTGATGTTGGTATAGGTTGTTGTCGGATTTTGAACGATTGATTGCAATCCGTTTCCAAAATCCCACGAGTAATTGTTCGCATTTATACTGGTATTGAAAAACTGAGTGGTGACAGGAGAACAATAGACAGCAGGCGGCACGAATCCCGCTATCACTTCAGGATAGATCTGCACTGTTTGCAAATAGGTGCTTGTGCAGCCATAGACATTGGACACTTGCAAGGTGATGGTGCGTGTGAGAACCTGATCGCTTGTGTTGGTAAACACGTGCGTGTGCAGTGTATCCATGATGGTGTCGGTAGATCCGTCACCATAATTCCACAAATAGGAAGTAGCACCAATAGACTGACAATTGATTTGTACAGCAAGTGGCCCGCATCCACTTGTAGAGCTCAGTATGAATTGAGCAGTTGGTTGAGGATGAACTGTAACTGTTGTGCTTGCTGTATCTGTGCATCCAAAGGCAGAGGCCGCAGTTAGTGTTACTGTGTAGTCAATCGAAGAAGCTGTATTGTTTTCAAAGAGGTGTGTTGGATTGGCAAATGAAGACGTCTGTCCATCGCCAAAGTCCCAACTGAAAATTTGTGCGCCATTGACAAATGGCATTGTTACAGTGTGCGGGGCACAGCCTTCGCTGCCTGCTATAGCAAAATCAAAATCGGCAAGTGGATATATGATTAGAGGTTGCGAAATGGTGTCGTTGCAGCCGTTGTTGTTGTATGCAATGAGTTCCACAGTATAAGTTACCAGCAGGCCTGTTGTATTTATATACGTGTAGTTCGGCTCAAACAAATTACTGGTCATGCCATCACCAAAGTCCCACAGGTATGTATCAGCATTTTGTGAATTGTTGATGAAGTCTGCGGCAAACGGACTGCAGCCCGGAGGATTGTTGGTGCCATCGAAAGCTGCTATGGCGCTGGGCATGGGCGTTACATGAAGTGTATCAATGGTGCCGCATCCGAATGCATTCAGTGCAGTCATGGTCACCATATAAGTAGTATCGTGGTCAAGCGGATTGATGAAAGTGTGCGAGGTGATATAATCTGTAGCACCAAAACCATCACCAAAGTCCCAAAGGTGTGTTGCTGCATTTACAGTGGTGTTGTCAAATTGTACAGTGAGTGGCGAGCAGCCCGTGCTCACATCTAAGGTTATCTCTGCCTGTGGCGCATCTTCCACAGTCACAGTCATGGTATCGGCATTGAAGCAATGCACAGAATTCACAAGAAGCGCAACATCATATGTTCCCGGTGTGGTGTAGTAGTGAAATGGATTTTGATCGGTTGAAGTTTGTCCATCGCCAAAGTCCCAGTTCCAGCCTATGATGTTATCGTTGGATGAAGCCGTGCTCATATCAATGAATTGAGCAGTATCGCCTTCACACAAATTCAGTACACTAAAATTGACTTGTGGTGATTCATATACGTGTATCACTTCATCGTCACTGGCTGCACATCCATTGAAACCGATTACGTTTAACGTAACCAAATGATCACCCGGAGTATTAAAATTCACCAACGGTGGATCTTGTCCGCTGAAGTTGAGAGGAGGCACATCAAATTGCCATTGCCAAGTTGTAGCATCTGTGGCAAAGCCATCAAAGTCCACCATGAAATCGTCACATCCATCTGTCTGGTCGGCAATTATCTGCACATCTGGTGCAGGCAATACCACTACCACGCATTGGTCCACATCGTTGCACGCACTGGATGCGCCCGATATGCCCACCATAGAACTGACGGTATAAGTGCCCGGATTTTGAAATATAAAAGTGATGTTACCGCTGCCAGTATTTATCCATGGCCCTCCTGTTCCCATATTCCATTGGTAGCTGTTAGCACCACCACTTGCCAATTGATAAAATGTGATAGGCTCGCCCACACAAACCGTGTCAACCGATGGTTCAATATCAGCAACAGGTGGCGGTACTATTTGTATAGTGATGCTGGTAGGTGCTATACCACAAAAGTTGCTGTCAAGCAACTCCACGGTATAGGTGCCTATGCCCGGATAGTGCATAGTATGTGGAAATGTGGGTGGCCACGGTGTCCAGTCTATGATGCTGTCATAACCTAAACCCCAGTAGTCACCAAAATTCCACCACTCATATCGCTGATAAATATTTCCCTGAAAGAGACAATTGCGATATGTGGTATTCAGAAAAGTAACCGTGGTATCTGGATAACAGAGCAGCGTGGCAGAGGCAGTGATGCTTGGATCATCTAAATCCCAAATTCTAATTGGATTGAATGTGGCCGTGCTGAATCCGCCCTGCACAATGTTGCAATAATTCTCAGCGGTGAGTGTCACTTCCGTTTCGCACGTTACCGTACCCACATCGTACAGGTGAGATATGGTTTGATTCCAATTTGTGTAATCAAAAACAAGAGGAGCAGTGCCATCACCAAAGTCCCAGGTGAATACGGTAGTTTCAGACACGTTAGTAGATGAGTTGATGAACTCCATCACTTGCGGAGCACAAGCCTGCGTGAGTCCGCCCACAGGTATCTGAATGGATGCACTACTGGCCTCTTCCATTATCAACACACCGGTTGTTTCACATCCCGAATTCACTTCAGTGATCACCACAATGAAAGTATCAACAGCGGCAGCATAGGTATGGCTTATGAAAGTAGGTGGTGCCCAGCTCATGCCTGTGGTGAGTGGCGAACCATCACCCCAGTCAATGGTGTATTCGCCCCAAGTATTGGGCGATGAAATGTTGAGCGCATAATCATTACCGCTGCACGAGTACCAATATGGATTGTCCACCACGTTGCCATAAAAGTCGAACAAGTTGGGACATTGAGCGCGCAACAGATTGCACAACATCACCAATGAAAGGAGGAGGGTGGCTGTTTTTGTTTTCGCGTACAGTGTATTCATAGGCGATTTGTACGCCTCATGCTTCTATATGTGTCGCGGTTCTTTGGTTTTTAGACCAAATGCGAATTGATATAGACTGAAATTGAATCAGAGTTGATCAGCAAGACCAAATTTGTTCATGTGCAACCACGGATGCACTTCAATGCAAATCGAAGGTCCTGGTATAATCGCGATGCGGGGCTTGAC
The DNA here is from genome assembly GCA_046155615.1 of Flavobacteriales bacterium. Taxonomy (GTDB): domain Bacteria; phylum Bacteroidota; class Bacteroidia; order Flavobacteriales_D; family Sanyastnellaceae; genus JANNVZ01. The sequence goes on from JBJXFP010000154.1 coordinate 23,528, forward strand.
TGTGGCAGCCTGTGCACGACTGGCCCTTTTCACCTGTGCTGTATACCACTGAGCCATCAGCACCATACTCAGCCCAAAGCCAGCCACCGGCTGCATTCTCGTGTGTAGGATCTTTTTTCATCACGGCATATTTGATACTACCCGCGTTCACTATGCTTTTTACGACAAGGCTGCCTACCGGAAAATTGCCACCCACAGGCAATTCGCCATCCTCCGTGAGTGCATCGTAGGATGTGCTGTTGAAGTGCAATGTGAAGCTGCTGTGGGGACTGTTGCCTGCGGGGTCCAGCGTATCACCATTCATGAATGCCACCAGATCACTTGCCGAAGCTTGAACAAAAAGGTCGGAGTCAAAGAGCGAACTGTCCTTTTCGTGCCTGCATGCAATGGTTAGCAGCACAGCAAAAAGTGCCGCTATGCATGCATGAGTTTTGCGTAGTGCAAACGTGTTGTTTGTTTTCATTTCGATTTTTTATCGTAATCAATTTCACGCATTAGTTTTCCTTCCATGTTATAGGTTGTCCACACTCCACTTTTTGCACCGTGGGTATAGAAGCCGCGTGTGTCAAGCTTTCCGCTCGGGTAGTAGGTAAAGCATTCGCCATGCTGCTCCCCATTTATGTAGTGGCTTTCATAGTAGGGTTTTCCGTTCTCATGCCATGTTTTGTATGGACCATGCAGGGTGTCGTTGCGGTAGCTGTTCATACTCCATTGCGTTCCATTGGGATAATAGCTTGTGCATTCGCCATTCAATTGGTTGTGCTCATAACGCAGGTCGGTGTAGCGTTGGCCATCGTCATAAAATTTGATATACGCTACCTTTTGTTTCGATGTTGTATCAATAAAAGTAGAAACCCTATGACTACCATCGGCATAGGTGCTATCCACTTTTTCCAATGCACCGGTTATGGAGTAAGATTTATTCTCTGCAACAAGTTCCGGTCTTTCAGATGGAGTATTGTTACACGCCACAAGCACGCAGAGACACATCGTTGTTATCCATTTTGTTTTCATGTTATTTTTTTCTGTCAATGGTGTAGTGCACTAATTGCTCAAGTGAATTGCGTGCATCGCTTTGCGGAAAATTATGAAGACTCTGCAACGCCATGTCGCGAAATTCTTCCATTTTTTTCGTTGCGTAATCAATACCACCATGTTCCACCACGGTGCTCACCAATGTTTTGATGTGTGCTGCACTTGTGTTGTGTCTCTTCACAATATTTACAAGTAGGCTGCGGGTGCTGCGATCTGTTTTTTGTAATGTGTATATGAGTGGTAATGTCATTTTTCTTTCTTGCAAGTCGATTCCGGTTGGTTTGCCTATGGATTGACCGAAGCCGTAATCAAAGAGGTCGTCTTTTATCTGAAAAGCAAGTCCTGCATTGGTTCCAAAGGTGTGCATACTGAGTGCCACCTCCGGTGTGCAGCCCGCAGCTGAAGCCCCACTCTGGCAGCATGCCGCAATGAGCGAAGCTGTTTTTTGTCTTATTATTTCATAGTAAATTTCTTCAGTTATGTTTAGCAATCTGGATTTTTCCTGCTGCAGCAGTTCGCCTTCGCTCATTTCCTTCACGGCACGGCTCACTATGCGCAGCAGTTCATACTGGTTGTTCTCCACACTCATCAGCAAGCCTTGCGATAGCAGGTAGTCACCCACCAGCACGGCTATTTTATTTTTCCAAAGCGCATTGACGCTGAAAAAGCCTCTGCGCAGATTGGCGTTATCCACCACATCATCATGCACTAGGGTGGCAGTGTGCAAAAGTTCTATGAGCGATGCAGCTACATAGGTAGCGGGTGTAATGCCGCCACAAAGTTTGCTGCTGAGGAATACAAACATGGGCCGCATTTGCTTCCCCTTACGCTTGATGATGTAGTGTGTTATTTTGTCGAGCAGTGCTTTGTCGCTCTTCATCGCCTTGCGGAAGTAATTTTCAAATTCTTCCATCTCATTGGCAATGGGCGCTTGTATTTTGTCTAACGTGCTCACAAGTGTATGGGTTCAAATGTAGGTGTGTGCATTGCAGGCATGTTTGAGCAACATCAAGCTAAGTGCATGTCTCTGAATACTTGTGTTATCACTCCACTTCCAGCTCCCAAAGCAGTTTTTTGCGCACTATGCGTTTCACCTTGTCCTCTACAGTAGTAATAGTTCGGTGTGGCACAAGCAGCATCGAGTTTTTGTAGTTCAGCTTTTGTACACGGTCATATTGTTTGCCGCTTTTCTCACCGGTAATGGTGATTCGCACAAAACATCCATCGGTGCTTCGTTTACCCAAACTTTTTTCAATACTGAATGAACTTATGATGTGCGAACCTTGTGTGAGGTTGACAGCCAGTTGGGCAGAAGTATGCAAGATTTTCCCCTCAGCATTTTCGATGGTGTATTGAAGTGTGGCAGGTTCATCGTCTATGTAGTTGTCGCTTATCCAGTATATGTTCACCTTATCGTCTTTCACTTCACAACTGATGAGTTGAGGTGCGTATAGCAATCCCAGATAGTCATGCAGCAATTTACGATTGCCTAAATAGTCGATGCTTGCCCATGAGTGGCTTGGCCACACATCATTCAGTTGCCAATAGAGTGTGCCACCACATCGGTTCATATTTCGCCTTTGAGCCTCTATGCCTAAGCCTATGCCTTCTGCCTGCACCACTTGAGTCATGTGCGCATATTGCTGCAGGCTGTCATGCGGTACTTCCGGATACCATGCTTTCATGTATTTGTCCATCAGCTTGAAGCCGCGGTTGTGCTTCTGGTGTTGTGCCATACCGGGGTTGTCGTAGGTAAATTGTCTTCCCACCATCATCTGCTTCATAGCATCAGTGGAGGGCATAGACTGCATACCGAATTCGCTCATGAATCGTGGCACTTTGGTATTCATCACTTCGAATGGCTCCTCATCGTGCCACACGCCCCAGTAGTGGCTGTCGCCCTCGGTTAAGCTTCGCGCATCACCACGTCCAAAGCGCGGGCTGCTTTCCCAGTATTGTGTATTGGTATTCTTCTTTACAATTTTTGATAGCGTGAGATCGAACACATCCTTGTAAGCACGCCACAGTTGGTTTTTTTGTTTTTCGCTCAGGCCTTGTTGCCATCCCCATCGCTCCCAGCCTTCAGCATTCTCATTGTTGCCGCACCACAGCGATATGCAGGGGTGGTTGCGCAGCCGTATGGTTTGCTGATCAGCTTCTTCAATAAGGGTTGTTACAAACAGGCTGTCAGCAGGATACATGCTGCATGCAAACATGAAATCCTGCCACACCATGATGCCCATCTCATCACACAATTCATAGAAGCGATCACTCTCGTACACACCGCCTCCCCACACACGCAGCATGTTGAAGTTTGCATCCTTGCAGCTTTGAAGTAGTTTTTTGTAATCAGCTTCGGTGGTTTGTCCGGGGAAATATTTTGCAGGTATGTAGTTGGCACCTTTCACGAATACCTGGTGGCCATTCAGCTTGAAGTAAAATGATTCTCCAATGCTGTCTCTTTCAGTTATCAATTCCACTGATCTAAATCCTGTCCTCACTTTTTGCTGATCAAGCACATCAGTGCCCCTTACCAGCCATGCGTTGAAGTTGTAAAGGTTTGCATTGCCTTGTCCATTGCACCACCACAAGTATGCAAATTCCAGATTGAGATCCAGTGTGGCTATGTTCATTCCTTTTTTCAAATCGATCTCACTGAGCCATGTATCGCCAGTGCGTTCCATTTCAAAAATGATCTGGGCTTTTTCTTCTTTCAAAGAGTGAATGGTGAATGTGGTTTTTATTTCAGTTTTCTTCTCATTTACTGAGAGTTGCTGCATGTGTATGTTGGTGAATCGGGCATGGTCATATGCTATCAACCTAATGTCACCGGTGATGCCGCATGTGATGAGTTTAGGTCCCCAGTCCCATCCGAAATGAAACTGCGGCTTGCGTGTAATTGCGCGAATGCCTTCACCGGGCAACGGGTATGGTAGATCAGTCAGTCTGCGCTCGCCAGCCACTAATGGCGATTCAAAATCTATCTGAAGTATGTTGTTTTCTTTTTTTAGTATTCCCTTTACATCGGCTTCCCATGTGCGGTGTGCGTTATCTGTGGTGAGTAGCAGTTTTCCATTCAGTTTCACTATCGCATAGGTATCCAGTCCTTTGAACTGCATGCGCTGCAAGTCCATACGCAACACACCTTCGGGAGCATCGAAGGGCAAGCTGCGGTAAGTCCAGTTTTTCTCACCTACCCACTGGCATTCATTTTCGTTGGTGCCTTCAAAAGGATCCTTGATGATTCCCGCAGCCATCAGGTCGGTGTGTATACAGCCGGGAACTTTGGCATCTATCCAGTTTTCTTCCTGGTCGTCTTGTTGTTTGGCTTGCCACAATGCATTGAGTGGGGCATTGTACAGCAGGCTGGTGCCGACAGGTATTACAGTTTGGGCCATAGCAGTATGTGTGATGATTGACAGGAGGGCTGCAAGCAGTGCGGTAAGGATTTTCATAAAGCGAATATGATACTTGTGTGGGGCACTATGATGATTGGGCAGCGATGAATGCACATCGGGCATGCAGCATCTGTGCTAAAAATCCTGTTGCGGTTGCAGCATTCCGTTCAGCCGCAGCCCGATGGTGGCGAAATGATCGAGCGTTGTCTGGATTTCGTTTTTTTCAAAACGCATGGTGTGCTGCGCAAAAATTTCCCATTGTTTATGCACTCCCATTTTTCTGGATAATGTAAACTGATGAAAGTGAAATGTGCTTTTGATGCCTTGCAACAGGTCATTGTCGTATTGCCTGAAAGGATTGTGGTAAGAGCGAAAGATGTCGCCACCGAGGTTGTCCAATGTGCCATCGCCATCCTCATCGCGGTCGTGGCCATAGGCAGCCCATGAGAATTGCTCGCTGATGTTCCAATCATCATTTTCGTAACGCAAATAGAGAAGCCACTCCACAAAGTTGGCACCCATGGGGTGGGCTAATGGCTGCTGCATGTGTGTCCATGATTGCAGTGGGCTGCCATGGGTATATGTAAAAGGGCGAACACAGTTTATTTCTGTTTGCAAGTGAAAGCCTTTGGTGAACAGGTCGAAAGTTTTAATGCCCAACTGTGCTCCCATTTTGTTGGCCCACCACCTGCTGTTATTGCGCCACTTGCTCAGGTAAAATTCATCAATCACCATTTGTCCATATAGCTGCACTTTTTCCGAAGGGCTGTAGCGCAGACTGGTGCCAAGTATGACATTGTCAGGCGAGCCTTGCGCATATTCCACAGGTCTGTAGAAGATGATTGGGTTCAGGTAGTTGATGTCTAATGAGCGCTTGCTATTGGTGTCTCGGTCTTGCCACACCACCATTTCATAAATACTCCAGTTGAGTGTTTTGCTGACATTCCAACTGAGGGCGTGCATTGCAGTGTATTTAATGCGGGCATCCTTGGGCTGATAGGCTTCATTGGTTTGACGCATCTGTGCCCACAGATTGGTGTATTTCACTCTCCAAAATTTGGTCGTAATGCGGATGTAAGGAAAAGCATTGGCCACATCGCTGAGTATGAGTGAGCGATAGCCATCGCCCCAGAAGTGTTTGCGTTTGCCCAGTTCGAAGTGGAAGAATTTTTTTGCTGTGTATCCCACATGGCCATAAGTGAAGTGGCTGGTGTAAAAGTCATTGCCACTGCGTGTTGCAAATCCGGCACCGGGCAGTATGTTGGTGGAGTCAGCAAATAGCCTGATGTACGCGGGTGGGCGCATCCCACTGATGGTGTAGCCAACAGAGCCTTCCCAATGCTTGCGTACATGCCAAGTAGCTTCTATACCACTTATCACTTGCCCCATACCATCAGTCTTTGGACTGAGCGTGGCACCGGCAGCGAGCCAGGCAAGTGGCCTGATACCGAAAGTGACAGAAGTATTTCTCGCTTTGATGGCACTGTCAGAAAGTTGAATCAGCCCCGGTTCGATACCTGCTGCGGGTTGTACGTTGGCATGTATTTCCGTGGAGCGTTTGTTGAGCAGCATTTGCTCTAGTGAGGCTGGCCTACGCACATAACCTGCATCAGACTGCTGCGCCTGCGCGCCATACATAGCAGCCAGCCATGCAAAAGCTGTGATTATCACTTTATGGGGAGAGCAGATGTACAAGAGCGGTCAAAGATGATGGAAGGAGTGGAAGAAACCTTGATGGAAACCGAGGGCTAAGAAAATTTTTCAAGAAAAATGAAACCTTGGCGGAACTGCCCCCGTTCAAGACTCCTGTAGAATGTTTCATTATTTGGTTTTAATGAGCAATCCGTTAGAAAAAAGCATTGAAGAGGCCTCCAAACGTGGGGGCTTCTTCGTTTTTATAAATGCGCTGAATTTTTTTTCATAAAAAATGAAACCTTGGCGGAACTGCCCCCGTTCAAGACTCCTGTAGAATGTTTCATTATTTGGTTTTAATGAGCAATCCGTTAGAAAAAAGCATTGAAGAGGCCTCCAAACGTGGGGGCCTCTTCGTTTTTCAGGCTGTATATAAATATTCTTCGGATGCATGAAACTAAAGATTCTCATCCTCCGTTTCAACCCCAGCAAGTTAGAATTGTTTGACTCCCCTTAGGAGTACCACATAAAGATGCTTCTCTGATTAAGAGTAGTTAAGGTTAATTAAGGTTAAGCAAGTGAATGGCCCCGGAAACGTCCGGGGCCATTCCGCTTTTGGGGTGTTGCAGGCGTTGATTCTGCCTACTCAGCCGGGCTGAAAAACAAAACGGCCTCATTGTGGGAGGCCGTCTTCTCTTGTAAGTGTTCGCTTCCTTGTCTTATGCCTTTGCCAACACTTTGGGTGCAGCGTTCATTATTTCCTCATTGGCAAACTCCTTGAATTTTTCAAAGTTGTTTACAAACTTTTCGGCCAGTTCGTTGGCTTTGGTGTCGTAGGCGGTTTTGTCCTTCCAGGTATTGCGCGGGTTCAGCAGTTCTGTCGGCACCTCGGCACATTCGGCAGGCATGGCTAAGCCAAATACTTCATGAGTGTCGTACTGCACACCATCCAACTTGCCATCCAGCGCTGCGGTAATCATGGCGCGGGTATATTTCAACTTCATGCGTTCTCCGGTGCCATAAGCGCCACCGCTCCAGCCTGTATTCAGCAGCCATACTGTGGCTCCGCTTTCTTCCATTTTGCGGCCCAGCATCTCAGCGTATTTGGTAGGATGCAGTGGCAGGAATGGCGCTCCAAAGCACGCACTGAAAGTAGTAGTCGGTTCAGTAACTCCCGCCTCAGTGCCGGCCACCTTGGCAGTGTAGCCGCTTATGAACTGGTACATAGCCTGTCCCTTGGTCAGCTTGCTGATAGGAGGCAATACACCAAATGCATCGCAGGTAAGGAAGAAAATATTTTTGGGAATACCACCAACAGATGGCTCCATGATGTTGGCAATGTGGTGCAGCGGGTAGCTCACACGGGTATTCTCGGTTTTGTGGCAGTCGCAGTAGTCAGGGGTCACACCATCGTCTTCAAATCCGATGTTTTCCAGCAGCGCACCAAACTTGATGGCATCAAATATCTGTGGTTCTTTCTCCTTGGTAAGGTCAATGGTTTTGGCATAGCAACCACCTTCGAAGTTGAACACCGTGTTGTCTGTCCAGCCGTGTTCGTCATCGCCTATCAGCCTGCGGTTGGGGTCAGAAGAAAGGGTTGTTTTTCCTGTGCCACTGAGGCCGAAGAAAACAGCAGTATCGCCCTTTGCGCCAACGTTGGCCGAGCAGTGCATGCTCAATACGTTTTTCTCTTGTGGCAATACGTAATTCAAAACTGTGAAAATACCTTTCTTGATTTCGCCTGTGTAGCCGGTGCCACCCACTATCGCCAACTTCTTAGTAAAGTTGATGACCGCGAAATTGTGCTGGCGTGTGCCGTCTGTTTCTGCATCAGCCAAGAAGCCCGGCACACATACCACATGCCACTGAGGGCTGAATTTCATCACCTCATCATCAGTAGGGCGGATGAACATGTTGTCTGCAAACAAGTTGCTCCACGCATATTCAGTTACCACACGCACACTCATTTGGTAGCGTGGGTCTGCGCATGCAAAAAGGTCGCGCACATATACCTCGCGGCCAGTGAGGTAAGCCTTCATTTTGTCAAAGAGCAGGTCGAACTTTTGCGGGTCAAATGGCACATTGAATTGGCCGCCCCACCAAACTGTGTTCTCTGTGGTGCTGTCTGCTACTATGAATTTGTCTTTTGGAGAGCGCCCGGTGAATTCTCCGGTTTCTATAGCCAGTGCCCCGGTGCTGGTGAGGGTGCCCTGGCCCAGGGCTATTGTTTCTTCAATTAGTTCTGCAGGTGGCAGATTCCAATAGGCTGTTGCCACATGCTTCAGGCCGAGGTAATCGAGGGTTGCGCCCTCAGCCTTTTTACCAAAATGAGTCATTCTGAAAAGTATTTGTTCAACTGTAATTGAGTCGCGGGGGGCGAAAATAGTTCAACTCTGAAGTATGGTTTTCCACTCGTTTACTTTGGCCGCCTGATATACTTTTTTTTCTATGAAAAAAATAATAGCCTTCCTGAGCTTATCCACGTTGGTCGCATGCAATGACACACCCGCACCCCTTGCCAAGGTGCCAGGGGCAGATACCTTATCTACTGCGCCTCGGCCAGTGGGTCGAAAGCCACAGCTTGCCTCTATAGAGTATGCCAGTGTAATAGATTATTGCATGAGCAACGATTCGCTCAGCATGTGGGGCACACTGTGCAAATACAGCAAATGGGCTAAAGAGGTACACAATGGGCAGTTCACCTTGCTTTGCCCCACTAATGATGTGCTGAATGCGAAAGGCCGCGACTTGATGGCCGAGTTGAAGAATCCGAAAAATAAAGAATTGCTGAATAAGTTGATGGCATCGCATCTGCTGAAAAATGTGGTTACGGACAAAGAGTTGGCGGAGGAAGCCAGCGGCAATGAAAACGCATTGGGCAAAAAGGTGGAAGTGGGTGCGGGCTTGATAGGTGAAACAAAATACCGCGGCATGAGCATCTACACGCAGCATGGTACTGTGGTGGTATTGGCTGATGTGATTGATTTTCCTGAGGCTGAGTTACGTGCGGCTGTCGCTAGGGCTGCTCAAAAGTAACGGGCCATCTCCATGCGTATGGCGAGCAGTGCGTCCTTCACTGCGCTGTTGCCCGTGACGGTATCCAATTTCATTATTTCAATGGTGAGGTCCACCGCGCTGCTTTCGGGTCTCACCTTGGTGAATGCCACTTTTATCAGCTCATTTATTTCCTCTTTGGCCTGCTTCACCTTGTCCCAGCACTCGGCACTTACATACATCTGCAGGGATACGTTGTGCTCAAACTCTTCGCGCAGGGCTTTTACTAACTCCAATTGCAGAAAACTGGCAGAGGCCGAATAGTTTTGGTGGCGCAGTACAAGGCTTTGTGGCGACATGCGCTCGAGCATCACCACTATGCGTTCGTAAGCGGAAATCTTGAGGGGAGCGAGCGCCCGGTTGTTGTCTTGCCTGAGTATGAAGGCCCAATGGCGCTCGCGGTGCCTCAGCCACATTTTGAACAGTGCAACTGCAAGTATTATGACAGATATGAAAACAACGGCTTTCGTTATTGCCCAGAAGAAGTGATGGCCCATGGTGAAATTTAATTAGTGAAGTAGAACGCTTGAGTAGGGTAAATGAAATGTGTGGCAAAATATTGCTGTGATGAATCACTGTTGATGAAAACAAAAAAGCCATCGCAAGTTCTGCAATGGCTTTATGAAATATTCTATTGAGTAAGATTACTCCGCAAGTATGATCACTTTGTTCCTGTTCACTTCTACTGTGCCGCCCTTCACTTCGAATTTGTGCTCCTTGTTGGCGGTGTCCTTAATGCGCAGTGTTCCTTTTTTCAGCGAAGAAATAAGCGGTGCGTGCCTGTTGAGCAGGCCAAGGCTACCGTTGCTGCCCGGCAGGAAAACGTAGTTGGCTTCTCCCTGATAGAGTGTGGCTTCGGGGGTGAGTATTTCTACTTTCATGTTGGTACTTGTTGACTTGTTGATTTATTGACTTGTTGATTTTCCTGATGCGTTGAATCATCAAGTCAACAAGTCTCCAAATCATCCATTGGTTATCTGGCGGCAGCTTCTGCAAGTAATTTCTTGCCTGCTTCTATTGCTTCTTCTATGCTTCCTTTCAGGTTGAATGCTGATTCCGGATATTCATCGCAGGCGCCATCCAATATCATATTGAATCCTTTGATGGTTTCCTCGATGGGAACGAGTACACCGGGAATACCTGTGAACTGCTCTGCCACGTGGAAAGGCTGAGACAGGAAGCGTTGCACTTTGCGTGCGCGGTAAACGGCCTGCTTGTCCTCTTCGCTCAACTCATCCATACCAAGTATGGCTATGATGTCCTGCAATTCTTTGTAGCGCTGAAGTATTCCCTTCACGCGTTGAGCACACTTGTAGTGTTCTTCGCCTACCACTTGTGGTGTAAGGATGCGTGAGGTAGAATCCAATGGATCCACTGCGGGATAGATACCCAGCTCAGCAATTTTACGGCTCAATACTGTGGTGGCATCCAAGTGAGCAAATGTGGTGGCTGGTGCAGGGTCAGTCAAGTCGTCAGCAGGTACATATACCGCCTGCACAGATGTGATAGAACCGCGCTTGGTAGAGGTGATGCGCTCCTGCATGACACCCATCTCGGTAGCCAGTGTAGGCTGGTATCCTACGGCTGACGGCATGCGGCCAAGCAGTGCTGATACTTCAGAACCTGCTTGTGTAAAGCGGAAAATGTTGTCAATAAAGAAAAGGATATCGCGGCCACCACTTTTCTCATCACCATCGCGGAAGTACTCCGCAACCGTAAGGCCTGAGAGAGCAACACGAGCGCGCGCTCCGGGTGGTTCGTTCATTTGACCGAATACGAGGGTGGCCTGGCTCTTGGCGAGTTCGGCTTTGTCCACCTTGCTCACATCCCAGTCGCCCTGCTCCATGCTGTGCACAAATTCTTTTCCGTATTTGATTACGCCAGACTCAATCATCTCGCGCAAGAGGTCATTTCCTTCACGGGTTCTTTCGCCTACACCGGCAAATACTGAAAGGCCCTCATAAGCCTTTGCAATGTTGTTGATCAATTCCATGATCAACACTGTTTTGCCAACCCCGGCACCACCGAACAATCCGATTTTACCACCTTTTGAGTAGGGTTCGATCAGGTCGATTACTTTGATACCAGTGAAGAGTACTTCGGTAGAAGTAGAGAGGTCTTCGTAGCGCGGTGGTTCGCGGTGAATGCCGTATCCGCCTGCATTACTTACCTCGCCAATGCCGTCTATTGCCTTTCCTACCACATTGAAGAGGCGTCCTTTTATCTGCTCACCAATGGGCATTGTGATGGCAGTACCGGTAGTAACTACCTCCGCACCGCGCTGCAAGCCTTCTGTGGCTTCCATAGAAACAGTGCGTACGGTGTCCTCACCAATGTGTTTCTGGCACTCTAATATGAGGTCGCCTTCGGGGCGCTTTACTTTGAGTGCATCAAGAATTTTGGGTAGTGCCTGGCCAGCTGGAAACGAAACGTCCACTACGGGGCCGATGATTTGGGTAATTCTACCTGTGGTTTGCGACATGCGAAGTTGTATTTGTGATGAAGCAGTGAGCTTCTATTTTTCGGGGCGCGAATGTAGTCACCTGTTTTGTCTGTCAAAGTGATTCTTCAAAACTTTGGAAAAACTGGTAGCTACTGTGTCGAATGCCTTGCAGTAGCATGTGGCGGGCAAAAAGAAACCCGGCCATGCATTGCATTCCGGGTTGTCGGGTGTCTGTTTGAAATTGTTTTTTTAGTTCTTTTCCACCGGTGGAGTGGGTGGCACAACAGGGTCGGTTTTGTCTCCGTTTTTGAGTTTTTCCATTTCTGCTTTTTCCTCGGGGCTGTAGTCAGGTATGCCCAGCTTGGTGCATACCAATGGGGTGATGTCAATACCTCCGTCTATGAACAGCAGCACACCGGCACTTGTGTCGAATATGTAGGTGAAGCCTTTTTCCTTGGCTACTTCCTGTACTGCATTCAGCGCTTTGCGTTCTATGGGAGCCAGTTTTTCTGCCTGTTTTTCCTGCACATCACTGTTCATCAGTTCTTGGGTTTCATATATCTCCTGCTCCATGCCCTGTAGTTTCACCATGTTTTTTTCTATGATAGCCTTAGGAGTAGCAGGGTTGGATGCTTGTTGTGCTTTTACTTTGTCTACCAGTGCATCGTAGTCTGCCTTAAGCTCTTTGAGCACTTGCTGGTATTGCATGATGAGGGTGTCTATTTCAGCTTCGGCTACTTTGTATTCGGGCATGTGCTTTACCAGATTCTGGCCGTTGATGTGTCCAAATTTTTGTGCTATCCCCGCTGTGGCTGTTATGCAGATGAGTGCTGCAATTGCAATGATTCTTTTCATTCTGATTCTAAAAAAAAAGTGTGGATTGATTTATTTAAGTATTGATTTCTAAGTTTCGTGCCAAAGGGCGTTGGCATCATTTTTTTCCATCAGCGCCTTTGGTTGTTTTGCCGGGAGTCTTACCTCCGCCTTTGTTATCTTCTTTGGGTTTGTCACCTTCTTCTTGTTCACCTTCTCCACTGCCTTCTTCTTTTTCTTCATCCTCCAATATCTCACCGGGTTTCAGGCCCATTTTTTTCAGCACTTTATCACTGATGTCCTGCTTGGGGTTGGTGTAAAGCATATTGCTGTGGTTGGCCTTGTCAAATACCACCATCAGCGACATTTGCTCGGCTACTTCCTTAATGGCTTCGAATATTTTGTCCTGAATGGGCTTGATGAGTTCTTCGCGCTTCTTAAAGAGTTCGCCATCCACACCGAATTTGGCTTTCTGCATCTCTTTGGCTTCTTGCTTCTTGTCGTCTATTTCCTGCTCACGCTTTTTACGCATTTCTTCGGTGAGCAGAATTTTTTCAGCCTGATATGCGCTTTCAAGCTTTTCGATGTTGGCATATTTGAACTCAATGTCCTTTTGCCATTGGGTGCTTAGTTTGTTTATTTCTGCCTGTGCGCTTTGGTACTCAGGTATGTGGCTAAGTATGTACTTGGTGTCCACATAAGCAAATTTTTGTGCCAGGGCACTTGAGCAGCACATGGCTAAGCATGCTATGAGCAGGAGAGGCTTTTTCATTTTTGAAGTAAAAATTGAATGTGATGTTTTTTGCAAAGTCTTGTTACACCGCCAGTTCAAATTGGGTAAAAAGGGGGGCGAATGTAAGCGGCCCGATGAACCATTTTTTTCGAAGAAAATTGCCCACGGTACTTATCAAAGTTCGCCCAAGTTCATACCAATGCTGAAATGAAACTGCCCGCGTGCCATTGCGGGGCGCGTTATTACATCATCCATGCGCCAGCCATAATCAAATCCAAGCAGACCGAACATGGGCAGGAATATTCGCAGACCCACACCACCGGCACGATATACATTGAAGGGGTCGAACTGGCTTAGTTTTTCCCAGGTCTTGCCGGCCTCCAAAAACGTGAGTGCATAGATGGTAGCCTGTGGATTGGTGCTGAGGGGATAGCGCAGTTCTACCCCATATTTGGCTATTACCGGAGAGCCTGTATTGTTCACACCAGAGCGCGTGTCAGTGGGTGCGGTAAGCGAAAGGTCGTCATAACCCCGCAGGTTTACTATTTCTCTGCCATCAAGCAGGAATCCGCTGAGGAATACACCACCCAGATAGAAGCGCTCGAATGGTGACTCGCCCAGTTGGCTATTGTATGTACCGAGGAAACCGAAGCCAGCCTTAGTATTCAATACAAAATTTCTGTCTTTGTGTTTGTTCAATGGTGTGAACCATTGTGCGGTGAATTTGAATTTGTAATACTCTACCCAGTCGAAGCGTTGCTGGTCTGTCATGTTTGCATAATCATACACCTTATTTCCCAATGTTTCTCCCAGCCATGTGTAAGGCAATGTGGCTTTGGTAGTAAAGGTTATCTGCGAACCCCATTTGGGATAAATAGGATCGGATGTAGAGTTGCGCGAGAGGGTGAAGTTGGCCGCGAGGTTGTTGGAGCGGCCATTGGCAAATTTGAAAAGTATGCCATAGTCGTTCAGTTCATAATGCTGATAAGAGATGCCGCTTTGCAACACGAAGTAGTCGTCAGGTTTTTGCAGGCGCTTGCCAAATGAGATAGCTCCACCTGTTATCTCAAGGTCTTGCCTGATAGCTGTTCCCTCCCGATCTTGTTGTTTGCTTACGCCATTGGTCTGCACACTGCGCCATGCGGAGAAACTGAGCGAGTTTGGTTTTTTTCCGCCAAGCCAAGGCTCAGTGAAGCTGAGGTTGTAGCTCTGGAAATAAACACCATTGGATGTTGCGCTGATGCTTAGTCGCTGGCCGTCACCTGTGGGCAGCGGACTCCACGCGTCTTTTTTGAAAAAGTTGCGCATCGAGAAGTTGGAGAAGCTCAGGCTGAGAGAGCCTACTACACGACCTCTGTTGCTGTTCACTTGCCCTCCGCCCCATCCTCCACTCAGTTGTATCTGGTCATTGGGTTTTTCTTCCACTACATAGGTTAGGTCAACCAGTCCTTCATCAGCGCGCTGACCGATTCGGATGTCAAAGGCCTCAGGATTGAAATAGCCCAGCGATGCCAGTTCGCGCTGGGTGCGCACAATGTCTGACCTGTTGAAAAGCTCGCCCGGACGCGTACGTATTTCACGGTATATCACATGGTCGTTGGTTTTGGTATTGCCCACCACATTCACGCGGCCTATGCGGTATTGCTCACCTTCGAACATGCGTATCTCAATGTCAATGCTATCCGGCTCTATCAGTGTTTCAGCTTCATTGGCCTGAAAACCGAGGTAGCCATCATCAGTATATAGCGAGGAAATGTCGCGGCCTGCGGGGTTATAGTTGAGCCTTGTTTGGAGTAGTTCCAGATTGTAAACATCACCGCGCTGTATGCCCAGCACGCTGTCCAACTGACTTGAGCGGTATTTGGTATTGCCCACGAAGCTGATGTTGCGGAAGTAGAATTTTTTGTCCTCTTCCAACTTCAGTATTATGCCAATACGTTCATCGCTGATGGTGTAAATAGAATCCGAAATGATTTTGGCATTGCGAAAGCCATCCTTGTTGTAGCGTGCAATTATTTTTTGTTTGTCTTCTTCCAATTCGTTTTCCATGAATTTGCTCTGCTTCCAGAATCGCCACCATGCTTGTTGTTTGGTATTTTTCATCAGCCTGCGGGCGCGCGCCTCGCTCATGGCAGGTTTCATTTTTTTCAGGCCTATTGGCAGTGTTCTTTTTTCAACCAGTACTGCACCTACGCCTTCCAGTTTTATCTCTTCAATTTTCACGCGGTCGCCCCTGTCTATATCGAATATGAGCACAGCTCCGTTTTGAATGAGCAGGCTTGTTTCCTGTGTTACTGTCACATTGCATTTGTAAAAGCCCTTTTCGCTATAGTAGTTCTTGATTGCTGTTATAGCATTGTTCTTCATGTTCTGGTTGCACACTGTGCCGGTGCGCAGGTCAAGTTTTTCGCGCAGGTTGTCGGCTTCCGATTTTTTGATACCCTCAAACCGGAATTTGTCTAACCGTGGTGACTCGGTAACTGCAATGTTGAGAAACACGCCATCACCACGTATTTCAGCGATGCTAATGCTAATATCGGTAAAGAGTTTTTGCTTCCACAATTTGCGAATGGCATCGGTTATCTGGTCACCGGGTATCATCACTTCTTTGCCCTCCATCAATCCGCTGAATAGTTTGATGGCCTGCACATCAGTAAATGCGGCACCAGAAACGGTAAGGCCCTCTATGCGGTATTGGCGCGGATTGGTGTAGTCCACTCCGTTGCCCAGCATGGTTTGCGAAAATGTGCTTTTGCCAAGTACCAACATGACGATGGTTACAGTGGCAGCAGCAACTAATTTTTGATGATGGAGAAATTGATTCACGTTTTTTGATGGCAAGGCAGCACTGGTGGCCTCATGTGTTTTTGTCGTTTTCTATTTGTGCAGCGGTGAGGCCGAATCTGCGTTCGCGCTTCTGGTAGTCATGTATGGCTTTGAAAAAATCTTCTTCACGGAAGTCGGGCCAAAAGGTGTCAGTAAAGTAAAGCTCACTATATGCGATTTGCCATAGCAAAAAGTTACTGATGCGAGACTCGCCACTGGTGCGAATAAGCAGTTCAGGATCAGGCAAATTGTGTGTTGAAAGTCTTGATGCAATGGATTGCGGAGTTATCTCATTTTCAGTAAGCCCTTCCCGCACCAGGCTTTTTACTGCCTCTGTTATCTCCCAGTGAGCACTGTAGCTCAGAGCGAGCACAAGGTTTATTCGTTTATGATGGGCAGTTCTGTCCATTCCTTTTTCTAACTCCAACCTGCATTTTTCAGGCAAGTTGGGAAGGTCACCGATTGCCCACAGTCTCACTTCATTTTTATCCAATTCATCTAACTCGCCCACTATGGTGTACACCAGCAGGTCCATCAGCGCATCCACTTCTTCTTTAGGGCGGTTCCAGTTTTCGGTAGAGAATGCGTATAACGTAAGGTATTGAACACCGCAGCGGGTAGCCGCTTTGAGAGTGGCCCGCACAGCTTCCACCCCATTGAAGTGACCAAAAATGCGCTCTTTGCCCTGACTTTCAGCCCAGCGGCCATTGCCATCCATTATTACTGCTACATGCTTTGGCACACGGGCAGGATCTATGGTTTCAAAAACACTCATTTTTTGCTGAACAAAAGTGGGCGAATGTAAAAGTTTGGTGAGGTGCCGCCTTCGAAACAATAGCAGACGAGGTACTGTATGATTGCTAATTTACTCTTAAAAAAGTGAAATCCGGTTGGACTATTTCCAGCAGGTGGTTGCCTTTTTGTCAATCCTGATGTTGAGCGAAAGCATGAAGAAGTTGTAGAAGTCTTTGCGGCCCGGGTCTCCACGCTGCAGGCCGCCATTGTGGTTGCCATCGGGGTCGGCTATTTCGCGTTCAATGCTATTGTCGCTGAGTGAGGCGGTCAGCAAACCGCTTTCATCTTCGAGCAACTCAGGATTTATGTAAACGCCCGATATATCATCGAAGTGGTCAGTCCAGGTTTTGCGCATGCCCCATTCTACCGAAAGTCCGAATATGGCGTAGAGGTTCATTTTAAAACCGACACCAAATGGTACACTCATCAATCCTGTTTTGTATTTGTCACCGCCATACTGAGTGCCCTGTCCTTCGGTACCCAATGGCTGCAGTTCGTACCATGTTCCTTTAAAATTGGCCATAGGCTTCATGTTGAAATAGCCAACACCTGCGAACAGGTATGGACTCATTTTATAACCCCTGTTACCAAGTTGATATGGAAAAAAATTGAGTTCAAATTGCAGACTGCCTTCGATCACTTGATTTTTAAAATGCAGATTACGGTTGCGAATCCACGGGTCATTGCTGTCTTCGTCCCATGCCTCAATGGTGTGGTAAAGCAAACTGCCGCGTACGCTCCACCTGCGGTCCCAACTGTTGCGATAAGCAATGCCGCCACCGGGTCTCAGCCTTGTGCCGAAGTGTTTGTATGGATTTACCTCGCCCATGTAGTAGCTGCTGCCTGCCAAGAGGCCAATATCCACGCTGCGCTCAAATTTTTTGCTTTGAGCCTGCGTGGTAAGACAGGCCAGCAGCATGGCGGCAAGTGTTGTTATGGATTTCAAGATCTGAGGCAATGGTCGGGGTGGCGTCTTAACAGTGTTTCTGAAGAAATATTGCGCTTCTACGAAAATATGTTGAGGAGGTTATTGCAAGGTAAGGTGGAATATGCTTCTTCGGCTTTAGTTTCTTTTATCCATACCCCAGCCCAATTTGTGCCTTATGGTGTTGAAAAAGCTTTGACCATGCAATTCTACTAAGTTGAACAGGAATGTGGCGCAGGTGAGTTCTATAGTTGTATCAGCAGTTATGAGGTGTGGGCGGCTGTCTATAGACATCAGGAATTCGGGCGCACGGCCTTCAGCCCTGAGCGAAATTTTGCTGCTGTTGTTCAATATCAGCGGCCTCACATTTAGGTTGTGAGGTGCTATTGGTGTAAGTATGAAATTGCTGCTGCCGGGTGCTACAATGGGGCCGCCACAACTAAGCGAATAGGCTGTACTGCCTGTTGGTGTGGCTATTATCAGTCCGTCAGCCCAATAGGTACTCATGAACTGATCGTTTACATAGGCATGTATTGTCACCATGCTGTTTCTTTCGTGGTTCAGTATAGCTACTTCGTTCAGTGCAAAAGGAAAATCACCGAACTGCTGACCTTCACTTCGTACCTCAATCAATGTTCTTGGGTCCAAGCTATAATCGCCATTGATCAGGGCTTCCATTGCCTCTTCTATGTTTTCAGGCGAAACGTTTGCGAGGAAACCGAGGCGTCCGGTATTGAGGCCCAACACAGGTGTCTTGCTGTCGCGCACTATAGCCGCAGTGTCCAGCAGGGTGCCATCCCCGCCAACACTAATCAAAATATCAGTCCCTTTCAGATTGTCAAAGTTGTCGAATGTTGTGATTGAACTTGGCAAACCAATCTGCGACTGAAGAAACTGATAAAATGTATCGTGTACTGATATAGCCACCCCTTTTCTGACCAACGATGAAACCAATGTAGCTACAGTACCTGCATGTTCTTCGTTGAATCGTTTACCGTAGAGTGCTATTTTCATCTGTAGGATTTGAGCTGGCGGAAAGTGATCCCTGACAGGCGCTAAAATTACAATGCCCGGCTAATCTGTCAGCAGGGCATTGCAGGAGTATTATTTCATTGAATTACTTCAAATACTGAGATATCGCATCAGCTCTTCATAGCGCTTTTTCAAATCGTCATTGTACTCTTGTTCCTGGTAGCTGGCTTTCACTTCATAGTTGAATCTTTCTAAGCTCTGTATGATGGCATTCAGGTCAGGAATCGAAATTTTCAGATGAAGTTCAATTTTTCCATTGTCGCCTGCGCTCACGCTTGTGCTCAGGATTTTCGCATCATTTTCTTCAACGATGCGGGCTATTTGTTGCAGGCTGTAATCAGTTTCCCACATTTCCAGCACTATGATGCCACCACGTTGTGTCGCTCCCTGCATTTCGCTCAGGTTGGCCACAAGGTCTTCCAAAGTCACTGCTCCCAAATAGTTATTCTCAGCATCTACCACGGGTATCATGGTTATGTGGTGTTCTCCTGCTTCTTTGAGAATATCCAGGATGTGAACACCCGGCTGCACGGAACTCTTGATGAGCTGAAGTTCTGCATGAGAGCTGTTTCCTGTAATGGTTTCGGCACCCATTAGCGTTGTTTCGGAAATTACACCTAAGAATTTACCGTTCTCAACCACGGGTAGGTGGTTCACACGGTATTCATCCATCAGGTTCAGTGCATTGATGGGGTCGTCTTGTGCCCCAAGCACCGGTATGTCAGTAGTAAGCAGTTGGCGGGCGGTAATCACGTTCAGGGTTGTTTTTTTGTGAGTGTTATTTCGAATGTTTGTACATGCTGTTTACAATGTAGTTCATGATTTTCCCTACTTCGTAACGCAAAAGCATCAAACTCTGTTACTCTAATTCAAAAGATTGCGCCAAATGTTGTTGATGTCCTGTTGTCAGACACAATAACAAATGCTCATTTTTTCACAATTATGATGTGTTCAAACGAGTCAAAAAAATTTATGAAAATTGGAAAATCTGTGATACTGCTACAGTGGCCTTCTCACTATTGGAATGAGAGATTGATGGCCTGCTGAATAGTGTTCACATAACTTTGAATTTCACCGGGCAAGCTTCCGTCAAATGAGCCATCAATGATCCAGTATTTGTAACCTGAAGGTGTTTTGTATTCGAAATAAAAGTTGGTGGCCCACTCTGGTGCAGTCCCAACCGTTCCAGAGGCCATATCCAGTAATGCTTGTGGTGGCGGGTTGTCTAAAAATAGCTGTTGCACATTTTCATAAGCGCTGCTGCTCCGATTTTCGCTGAAGTTGGCAGCAAGGGGAATTCCCGATTCAGGAAAATTGCTGTCAGCATCTTCATTCAGTCCCATGGGATCAATCCTGAAAATGTTTACGCAATTGTCTGCATTACCAAAGCAATTGTCAGGGTTTGCATACTGCCCGAATACAATGAATTCGGGGTATTCTTTATCCAATACCATCGGCTCTTCCTTGATACAAGCCACTAATACGAGGGCTGCAAACAGCTGAGCCAAAATTCCGATGCCTGTATTCTTTTTGATTACTACCATGTGTTAGTCTGAAAACACGCCCGGCACTTTAGCAGAAACCGGGCGGTGTTTTGTGTCAATTCATTTCTATCATCATCATTCTTGAATCATTACAAACGGGTTCGAGAATTTCTGATGCGTGATAGTGCTTTCGTCAGTAAGCGTTTTGAGGAAGGCAACAAGCGCTTTCTTTTCAGTATTGCTGAGGTTCATTCTAAGCGGATTCAGTGCATTGGGGTCAAAAGGAGCATCATCATCTTCAAATGTGATGATGCCGTTCCATCCTTCTCGCAGAGCAAAAGCCAATTGATTGTGCGGCTGGATGCCGTTGTCATAAAATTCGACTACTTGCTCTAAAGTGCTGAATCGACCATCGTGCATGTATGGAGCGGAGAGTGCAACGTTGCGCAGCGAGGGTACTTTGAACCAGCCGTTCATAGCCTCTCCGGTATTCCAGTCAACGCCAGGCACACCGGGGTCAGAATATACTTCATCAAGGCCAATATTCATGGCCATAGATCCCCACCCATGAAAATTTTCACCTCCATGGCACTGAGCGCAGGGCAGGTCGTTCATGAATAGTTGTCGTCCTTGATTTTCTTCTTCGGTGTAGTTGGTAAAGTTGGTCAGATTACCTTCATCAAATTTCGAATTCACACTGATCATAGCCCGTACAAAGTGTGAAAGTGCTTCACCAATTTTGGATGGTGTTACTTCTTCGGAGCCGTATGCATTTGCAAACAGAGGCTTGTAGTAGGTCAAGCTGCGCACTTTGGCGGCCATGTATTCAGGTTCTTCCAGACCCATCTCTATATGGTTTGCAATTGGCTGTGTCACCATGGCCTGTAGGTTGCTTTCACGCATGTCCCAGAAGTATGATGTCTGTGTCCCTGGGTTCGTAATTGGAGGCACATTGCGTGTGGTTAGTCCACCGTTGAATCCGGCATCAACAGCATTGCCGGTAGCAAAGGCTTGCTTCTGATTATGACAACTTCCACAACTGGTGCTATTGTTTACAGACAGTTGTGTTTCGTAGAAAAGCACGCGTCCTAAAGTTGCTTTTTCGTTGTTAACAGTGCCGTTTCCAAACGGATTGAATATGCCAGATCCTGTTGGCAATTCATTGTATGCTTCTGTTTGTTCTGGCAACACAGGTATGCGAATGCCTGCATTGGCAGCTTCTTTTGAGCATGACTGGGCAATGGCTATCGCGAGTGCCGCAAGTGCGAAAATTGAAATGTATTTTTTCATTGGTCTGAGATTTATAAAAGGGGATTCATATTGACATTCTAAAATCGAAGTATGAAAAACAGTGATGTAGGAGCTGAAATAGTGAAGCGGTTTCCTACCGTTTCCTGTCGGTCGTTGAAATCCGGAAATTGTGAGTCTTCTTCTTTTTCAACTGTACTTATGTAAGACGCTTTACCAAGCAATTCAGTTCCAAGGCTGAAGTTGTTAGTAAGATGAAACTGAACGAATAGAAAAGGGGACAATCCACTTTCCCAGGTCAATGTGCTTATGGTTGTTTTCTGTTCGTTGCCGAATAGTGTGTTCACGGTAGTCACACTTTTTTCAGTATCGTAAATAAAGAAAGCATCCATACCATACTTCAGAGAGAATTTTTTTGACAGCTCGATATAACGGACTGCGCCCGCTCTTGCTGCCATAGTAGTATTGCTGAATCGAATGCTTGGTTCAGTCTGGTCATCATCGGCCTTTTGCAAGTCGGTGCTTGAGAGCAGGCCCATTCCGAATCGCATTCCCCAGATTCCAAATCTCCTTTCATAGGTCAAGGTAAAAGGGCTTATTAATTCGTCATCATCATCTCCGAAGTCTAAATATTGATTGATGAAAGGTGTGGCATTCAAGCCAAGTTCATGAAATGAGTTATCCTCTTGTGCGCGCACATTGTTTATAAGGACGCATACACATATCAATGTGGTGATGATTCTCATTGTTTACCTGAAGGGTGAATTTGACTGGTGTAAAGATGAGACACCTGTTTATAGAATGGTGTTGCCCGACTCAACAAAATTCTGCGAATTATTTTCAATGCCAACCCGATGAAGTAGTCGAAAAAAAAACTGCCGCAAAAAAATGCAGCAGTTATATCGTTTGAAGTTGAGATGTTGGCTCATCGCCCATTTCCTTTCAGTGAGTTTCTGTCGTCATCATCTTCCTCATCATCATCATCATTTATATCACCATCTGAATCATCATCATCTTCATCATCATCGTCATCGTTTATTCCGCCCTGTCCATTGTGCCCGTCTCCGCTGCCATCATCATTGCCACCGCCATCACCTCCACAGTTGTCACCGCCATCTCCATCAGTAGTCATCTTCTCTGTTTTTATCTCATCATCTATATCATAAAATGACGACTCTTTAGAGCAAGAGACTAAAGCAATTATGACCGCTATAATCCAGAATATATTCTTTATCTGTTTCAATTTGGAAACTTACGTGTGAACAAATGTAGGCAAGTATTTCATTTATACAAGTTTATCCGGGAAAAAGTTCGTGAAAATTTTCAGGCAATTTTATACGGACTAAAGTGCCGGCATCTTCACCCATACCCACCTGCAACTGAACAGGGCCTTCAAGTTCGATGGATTGACCAGTTGTTTTTCTTATCAGGTCTATGCGGCTTTGTGTTATCTCCATTCCTTTGGAAATGTGATTGTCTGTATCCGTTTTGTTCTTTAGGCTGTTTTCAATGCCCACGCCATTGTCTCTTATTGTAAACTCTACATGATTGTTCACCTTGCTGATGTCCACTTCCAATTTGCCCTGAGTGGTTTTAGGGAGCAATCCATGCCAGATTGAATTTTCCAGAAAGGGCTGCACAAGCATGGCAGGTACCTTAGTTTGATCTAAGTTCAACGCAGGGTCCACGTTTATGCTATATTCAAATTTGTCTTTGAACCGCATGTGCTCAAGTTTGAGGTAAAGTTCCAGTCTTTCAATCTCATCGCGAAGGGTGGTCAGATTGTCTTGTGAGTTGTCTAAGTTTTTACGAATCAGTTTAGCGAAGTCGCTCAGGTATCTGTTGGCAGCCATGCGGTCCTGACGATTTATGTAATACTGTATGCTGTTGAGTGCATTGAATATGAAATGTCGGTTCATGCTGCTGTTGAGTGACTGCTGCTCCAACGCAAGCATTTTACTTTTTATTTCGAACCATTCTTTTTCTCTCTTTGCTCTGGTAGCTTTTCTTCGGTTGTAGATGATGTATCCTACAATACCAAGCACGGCCAGCGCCTCCAGAGCTATGAACCACCAACGAAGCCAAAAGGGCGCTGTGATGCTGAACGAATACAGTGTTTCATTACTCCAAATACCTTGTTTGTTTATGGCCATTACTTTGAATGTGTAATGGTTATATGGCAGATTGCTATATGTGGCGAAGTTGTTTTTAGTTATTGGTTTCCATTCTTCATCAAATCCCTCAAGCATGTATTTATAGCTCACATCACGGGGGTAGGTGGTGGATATGCCTGTGAAGTAAAAGGTGAGGTGGTTGTCTTTGTAATTGAATGCGGGTGAAATTGGCAGGCCACTCAATTCATCCGGATTCATTTGCCTTGTCTGCCAGTTTTGGTTCTGCAGATTTATCTGAATGTTACCTATGGTAAGCAAGGGTGGTACAGTGATTTTGCCTGCTGAAATGAGTGATTTATTGGCGATGGTGATGCCTTGAGTAGTGCCAAACCAAATTCGACCATTGTCATCTGAGTAGACAGCATTCAGATTGGTTTCCAAACTTCGAAGCCCATCTTCCAATCCATAGTGTGTAAATATGAGATTGGCTGGCGAACTTTCTGCTTGTATTGTGGCACTGTGCAGGCCATAGTTAGTGCCAATCCAAAGTGTATTTCCATCAAATTTCAGCAGGTTTACAACATCGGCATTGGAGCTGGTGCCAATGTGGGTAGCCTTGAATGTGGCTCCATCAAGCATAGCCAGACCGCTCATGGTGCCAGCCCAGATGTGGTTGTATTCATCCACCTCTATGCAGTTCACTGAGTTGTCGGGCAGGCCATCTTTCTGTGAAAATTGCATGAATTGAGTACCATCATATTTATAAACGCCTTCGTTGGTTGCAAACCACATGTTGCCTGACATGTCTTGTCTGATACATCGTACACGTTTCACTGGGGCATTGGCGTGTAGTATGGTCAGTATTTTTTCATCTGCTATTTGTGCCAATCCTTTGGAGGTGCCAATCCAGATGTTGTTGTCAAAATCTTCGTAAAGGCTTAGTATCATGTTTGCAGGCAATGAATCTGAGGTGTTGAATTCAATAAATCGGTTGTCGGAAAACATGAACAATCCGTCTGATGAGCCAAACCACAGGCGGCCTTCATGGTCACACAGGCTGCTCCAAATTCTGTTTACCCCACTCAGCGCTTTCATGTCGTATGGTATAATGGTGTCTCCATTGTACATGCACAGGCCACGGTCGAAGGTGCTGAACCAAAGATTGCCTTTTTTGTCTTCAGTTATAGA
The DNA here is from genome assembly GCA_046155615.1 of Flavobacteriales bacterium. Taxonomy (GTDB): domain Bacteria; phylum Bacteroidota; class Bacteroidia; order Flavobacteriales_D; family Sanyastnellaceae; genus JANNVZ01. The sequence continues at coordinate 48,248 of JBJXFP010000154.1, forward strand.
CATGATTGCATCACCGATCAAACCATCTTTTGTGGTGAGTGAGGTGAATTTTTCGCCTGTAAATTTTTGAATGCCGTTGCCATAAGTGGCGAGCCACAAGTTGCCTTCATTGTCTTGCATCATATCGCGCACATCAGCAGTTGGCAGGCCCTGTGCCTCTGCAAAGGAGATGAATCTTTCGCCATCGAATTTGAAAAAACCAAAACGTGAAGTGACGTAAAACGTGCCATCCGCTCCTATGATTATACCTGTAAGTATGTCTGTAATCAGTCCGGGTGCGTCTTTGTAGTTGCGCATGTATTGACCGTGCTCATCCAATTCCACAAGAGCATCGCCACGTGTGGCAAGCCAGTAATGTCCGTCAGCACTGCGCACGAAGTCAAAAAGGTGTGCCTCATCACTTGTTGGTTTGTAAAGTGTGTGTGTCAGATTTTTGTTATGCAGGCTGTAGAATGCTTCGCGAGTCAGCACCAGCATTTCATCAGCAGCAGCGTCTATTCTTTTGATGTGGCTTTGGGCAAATGGTTTTGTCATCTCATCATGCTGCCTGTAATTTTTTTGAAGCATGTTGTAAATGAGCAATCCATCTTCAGTACCAATCCACAATTCTTCTGTGCCTTTTTTCTCATGCAGAGTATTGATAGCGGCATCAGCGAAATCTGCGGGCAGTGCAATGGTGTTCACTCCCGCACCTGTAACGATGGCTATACTTCCATTGCAACCCGCTGCCATTGCTCCATTGCTCAGTTGCACCAGGCAATTCACCTGGTTGTGCAGCAGTCCTTTCTGTTTGTCATAGTTGAAAAAAGTATTCCCGTCAAAACGTGAGAGTCCGCCCAGTGTGCCAGCCCAAATGAAACCTCGTGAGTCTTGGGCAAGGCATCTTACCTGCGACTGTGCAAGACCCTCGTTGATACTGTACTGAATAAATGTGTATTGCTGGGCACGAATGGTAAATGGAAAATGGAGAATGGAAAATGCAAGAACGAGAATGACCAATGTTGTTGCATTATGTCTTGGGTGAAGATTGTGACAGAACAATTGAAGGATTGAAGCAATTGCCGCCAACCAATTTTCAATTTTCAATTTTACATTTTCCATTCGCGTTAGACACCTGATATTTTTTCGAGAAACTCCTGAAGTTTTCTTCGTGCAACGGGGATTTGTGTGCCGTCACTCATAATGGCTATGTTGCCATCAGTTCGGTTGAACTCTTTCAGATGATGTGCAATGTTGATGATGTGCGACTTGTGTAATCGAAAGAACATTTTAGGATCCAATTTGTCTTCAAAGGCTTTGATGGTTTTGCTGCTCACATATTTTTTGCCACCGGCTAAGTAGATGGTGGTGTAATTTTCAAATGCCTCGAGGTGGATTATATCGGTATTCTTCACTATGGCGAGGCCATCCTTGGTTGGCACCACAGTTTTTTCTACTGAGTTGGTCAGCGCAATGTTTTCAAGAACTTTGGCAATGCGGGTGTCACTCACTCGTGTGTTTTTTTTTTGATCTACTATCTCTTTCACCTTTCCCACAGCTTTTTGCAGGTCATCTATATCGATTGGTTTTTCTAAGTAGTCGATAGCGCTTTCTTTTATGGCTCGCAGTGCATAGTCGCGAAATGCTGTGGTGAAAATGACTTGAAATTTTTTGTCTTCAATACTTTGCAAAAACATGAATCCATCCTCGCCCGGCATCATGATGTCGAGGAATACCAGATCAGGATTTAGCTCCTCGATGAGTTGCCTGGCCTGTGCTGCCGAAGAGGCCACGCCCGAAAGTTGCACATCCTCGCAGTAGTCCTCTACCAGCATACGCAGGTTTTCTCTGGCAAATTCTTCATCATCCACTATGATGGCTGAGAGCTTTCGGGTCATAAGTGTTTTTTGAACAGGTGTTATGGTGTGCAAAATATATCAGCGGCAATTGGTTTGGTCGAGAATGTGCGGCAATTGTTGCAAGTGAAAGGCATGATTCAACAGAATTCAATCAGGTTCAAAAGGTCTGGAATATTTCAAAGCATTTCCCGGCTGCTATTCACCGTTGATATTTCGCCCACCCAAATTCACTCACTTATTTATATGCATCTCACGCAGTTCACTTTTAATCCCTTTCAGGAGAATACATACATTGTGTATGACGATACACAAGAAGCCATCATCATTGACCCCGGCATGATGGATGAGGATGAGGACGCGCAACTATTCGAGTACATTGCAGAAAAGAACCTGAAGCCTGCAATGGTGGTGAATACACACTGTCATCTGGATCACATATTGGGTAATGCATCAGCCTGCGCACGTTTCAGTATTCCGCTGCTTGCACACCGACTTGAGTTGCCTATGCTGGATCGCGCTTCTTCAGCCAGCCTTATGTGGAATGTGCCTTACCGCCTTTCACCTGCACCATCACGGTTTTTGGACGAAGGTGATGAAGTCACTTTTGGACATACCCGATTCCGATTGTTGCTGGTACCCGGCCATGCACCTGGGCATATTGCTCTGGTGTGCGATGATGAAAAGTTGGTGATCGCGGGCGATGTACTTTTTCGTGAAAGTGTAGGCCGCGTGGATTTGCCCATGTGCAATGCGCAAGACCTCGTCTATTCTATTCAACAAAAAATGTATGCATTGCCTGATGACTACACTGTGCATTCGGGCCATGGGCCGGAGACCACCATTGGTCATGAGAAGGAGCACAACGCATTTGTAAGAATCGATTGGCAATGCCTTATTTGAGCAATGAGCAACATAATTCACGCACAATAATTTCCGAGTATTTCCGTGAGTGCCTGAACTTGCGAAAGAACCATCAAGCCTTTTTCAGTGTAAAGCCAAATGTGCTACCAAGGCCATCAGTGCTGCGCACACTGATTGTTTGGTTGTGGGCTTCTATGATGTGTTTGCAGATAGCAAGACCAAGCCCGCTGCCACCTGCATTGCGCGCACGGCTTTTATCCACCCGGTAAAATCTTTCGAAAATTCGAGGCAGATGATCGAGCGAAATACCAATGCCATTGTCGGCTACTTCTATCAGCAAGTTGTCGCCCATGTCATAAAATCGGATCCGCGTTTCGCCACCATCGCGGCTGTAGTTGATGCTATTCACTACCAAGTTGGTAAACACTTGTGCAATGCGTGACTTATCGCCCTCCACCTGTATTGGTTTTTCATTTTCTTTTCTCAGGCGCAGCATCACATTGCGCGAAGCTGCCAGTTGTTCCTGCTGTTCCATTATTTGTTTTGCAAGTTCTACCACATCAAATTTTCCGAAGTTCAGTTGCAGACTCGCATTCTCGATAGAGGTAATCTGATCCAGATCTTTTATCAAATCGCTCAGCCTGTCGCAACCCACGCTGGCCTTTTGTAAAAACTTGCGCGTTTGTTCCTTGTCCTCCATGTCACTCTCCAGAATGGTATCTACATAGCCTTGTATGTTGAACAGTGGCGTCTTCAACTCATGAGCCATGTTGCCAATAAACTCGCTGCGGTAGTTGTCAGCGTTTCTTAACTCTTTCACCTCGCGTATGCGCTCTTTGGCCCACTCTTCCACCTCACTGTTCACTTCACTCAGCACATCTTCGCTCATTCTTATGCGTGGTTTGCTTTCGTTTTGAGTCTTGAATGAGTGAATGGTTTTGTAAATGATCTTCACCTTGTGGTAAAGAAACTTCTCAATGAAGTAATAGACTATGCCATATGAAATGGTGCAGCCCAGCAATACCAGTAGAAGCAGCCAGAGCCATTCGAACTCGCGTTCCAATATAAAAATGAGTATGAAGTAGGTGGCGGCCAGCAGCGTGGTGATCAAGGTTGCCGAGGCCAGTGCCACTGTTCGCGGTGTACGCACTTTTATTGCCATGTCTATGGCTCAAATTTATAACCTACACCTTTTATGGTTTTGAAATAGTCGTCACCAAGTTTTTCACGAAGCTTGCGAATGTGTACATCAATGGTGCGGTCGCCCACTATCACATCATTGCCCCATACGCTGCTCAGTATATGCTCGCGTGTGAATACGCGGCCCGGTGCAGATATGAGCAATGCCAGCAATTCAAATTCCTTTTTGGGTAGCGAAAGTTGTTGTTTGTCTTTGTATACCAGATAGCGCTCCTTGTCTATGGATACACCACTCAGGTTTTCTACATCTTGTGCAGGCTGTGCCAATTGTTTTCTGCGCAGCAATGCTTTTACCCTTGATATCAGCACACGTGGTTTTATCGGCTTACTTATATAGTCATCAGCACCGGCATCGAAGCCTGCTATCTGGCTGTAGTCCTCGTTGCGTGCAGTAAGAAAAGCAATGAGCACATTACGCAGGTTATCATCTTCGCGCAGCTCGCGGCAGGTTTCCATGCCATCCATCTCAGGCATCATCACATCCAGCAGCACCAGATCAGGATTGAATGAGCGTGCCACCTCCAGCGCCTTGCGCCCGTTCAGTGCAGTTTTCACTTCATAACCTTCTTTCTCCAGATTGTATCCAATCAGTTCCAGTATGTCCTGTTCATCATCTACCAGCAGTATTTTTTGTTTGGTCATTTCGGTTTTGTATTTGTCGGGAAATAAAATTTCTTTTCAGGTCGCGAAGTAACCGAGCCACTATTAAGAAATAGTTACCTCATTATTAGAGCTACCGTAATGTTTGATACTAAGCCATTGCTATTCATATTCTATATATGGCTTCAAATATCCTTTTTTTGTCAGCTATGAAAGTGCAGGAATATTTCGGTGGAAAAACTGTGTGGCTTACCGGGGCAAGCTCTGGTATTGGAGAGCAGCTGGCTATTTTGCTCAGTCCTGTGGCAGGCCGGCTCGTCATTTCTGCCCGCAGAATGGAGGAACTGGAGCGTGTGCGCAAGCTGTGTGCAAAGCCTGCCAATGTATTTATTCAAACCATTGATCTCAATTCAGAATCGAATGTGAGAGAAGCTGCTGCCATTGTGCTTCAGCAGCACGGTCCGGTTCATATCCTTTTTGCCAACGGAGGCATAAGCCAACGTGCGCTTGCGTTGGAAACAACGCCCGAAGTACTCCGCCAAATCATGGAAGTAAATTTTTTCAGCCAGGCCTTACTGGCGCAATTGGTAACCCATGGCAGGCAGCATGAACCGCTGCACATTGTGGTTACTTCCACCTTGCTTGGCAAGTGGGGATTTCATACCCGTTCGGCTTACTCAGCATCCAAACATGCGCTGCATGGCTACTTCGACAGCCTGCGCATGGAGGTGGAGCAGCAGGGCATATTTATCACACTCGTGTTGCCCGGGTTTATACAAACCGATGTATCTAAAAATGCCCTTGGCGCAGATGGCAGGCCCACCCGGGAGATGGATAGCAACCAGGCCGGTGGAATAACAGCCGAAGTATGTGCTCAAAGAATGCTGACCGGAGTTGCGGATCGAAAACGTGAATTTGCCGTAGGTGGCAGCGAGGTTTGGGGATTGAGAATGAAACGATTTTTTCCGGGTTGGTTTGAGAAAATCTTGCGCAACAAATCAGCACGATAGAAAATGGCATCATCGAAGTATGCCGATGTCCTCACCAAAGGTGCCGCGCCTTTGCAGTTTCAGATCTTTCAGTAATGGCGACTTGATGTTAAGTTGAATAGTCCAGCTTCTGCGATCACCAAAGGGGATGAAATTGGCAGAGAACTCCCAGCAGTGAAGGTCTATGTGTAAGCCAAGTGTGGTGGTGATGAAGTCGCGCGCACCGAAGTCTTTCCATTGCAAAGTTTTGTATCGTGCATTACTCATGTCATAGCCGCTTTGCGCACTTAATGCAAATATTTTCAGAAAAGTGACATCACCAGAAAAGCCTATTCTATTGGTTATTGCCAGTGTATCACGCTGTTGTATAGCATTAAATTTTCGGTCTATGCCAAGGTTGTAATTCACACGAAAAGCGAATGGCATTGAGAAATCAACGAGGCTGTTTCTATTTTCATTTACATATTCTTCTTCAGCCTCGCTTAGCTCGCTGTCTGCCCGGTCCAATGGTTTTTTGTTTTTGCTTTTTATGTCAAAATTTATAGCCAGTGCAGAGGTGGTCATGCGCATCAGTTTGCCCTCAGTATCCCACAAATATTGATTGACCACACGGCCTGTTGTATCCCTGTCATACAAGCTGAACGAGTTGCTGTAGTTCACCTGCACATTTTGAGCAATGGTGGTGAAGGCATTCATATTCACACTGCTCCATTGCAGGCTGTCTGCCATGAAGTTTCTGGAGAGTGTGGTATTCCAGCTATCTATCAGCTTCACCTTTTTGTAAGTCACCTTAGCTGTGGATTTGTCGCGCACCTTAGCTTCAAAGTTTTGCTGAATGCCGAGGTTTAGGTTCATCCCTTGCGCGCTTTGTGCTGGCTTGTAGGCAGACAAGTCGAATGGCGAATAGGTCAGCGCACTTCCGCTCTGGCTGAAATAGGTGGTGGTGTAGTTGCTGTATGGATTGTAGCTGATCCCGGCCCTTGGCTGCACCATGTGGCGTATCGCTTTCAGCTTGCGATTTCCGAAATTGAAAGTGCCATAAAGCCTGAAGTTGTAGTTGGCACTTGCACTCCAATTCATGCCGCTTTTAAAACCATACAGTGTGTCGCGTAGCAGCAGCTGCTCGGCTTCATCAAAGCTTTGTTGCAAATATTTGGCTGTGTGAAAACTCTCGCCACGCAGGTTGAAACTGAGCGTACCAAATTGCTTCGCCCTTACCGATGTGCTCAAGTTAGCCCCCGTTCTCAATCCATTGCGGCTGCGTTGCCAAAGGCTGTCGGCTTTGTCCCAGCGGTACAAACCTTCCTGTTCACTCACGCGGTTCTCTGCATTCATGCTGGCATCCAATCCAAAATTGTCAAGAAAGGTTTTCCAACCCGGATCATTTTTTACAAAACGGCCCAGGGTTATGCGCGTCATGTTGGCAGTGAATTGCGGTAGTGTCACCTCCACTAATTTGGTATTTGTATTTTGAGTGTGGCGTGCCACCATGCCAATATTGAAAGGCTTGTCAGGCCAGCGTTTGCTCCAGTTCATGGTAGAGCTGAATGTGTTGGTCAGGAAGTCTTGCTGGCTCACATTGATGTTTTGCCGGAAGTTGTCCATCGAACCAAAGTTGACACTCGAATTGAACGATGTGTTTGGTCTGGCGCGCGGGTCTTGGGTATGCGACCACTGTATGTTGAATGTGCGCGCTTCCTGAAATCCGGGTAATTCGCGCAATCCTGTCTTGTTGCTTTGGTAGGAGAGTGCAAGGTTGCCACTGTACCTGTAGTTGTTTTTGTAGCTGTAAGCATTGCGCACCGCCCAACTGCCGCGTGTGTATATGTCGAAGGTTATTTTGCCATCAAGCCCTGGGCTAAATGGAACGTAGTAGCCAAGGTTTTGCAAAAAGTATCCTTTGGATTGTGCATTGCCGTAGCCGGGCAGCAGTATGCCGTGAGTGCTTTCTCTTTTGTTTGGAAAAAAACCAAAGGGCAGCGCGAACAACGGCACCTTACGGAATTTGAGTACCACAGGGCCACTCACCACTTTTTCATTGGGTATAACCATGGCCCTTTTAAGCCTGAAATGAAAATGTGGATTTTCATGATCACAAGTAGTAAGCTGTCCGTTGCCGATACTTATCCAATTGTTTGCAGCCTTCTTGCTTACCTCGCTCAGCAGGTATAGCTGATCCTCTTTGGTGCGCACTCCATAGCTGATGCCTCTTTTTGTCTTGAAATTGTAGGCGAGTGAGTCTTCGTCAAATTGTTTGTCGCCATCTTTGAATGTGGCCTTGCCTACAACGTGGCCGGTGCTATCACGCAGACCGCTTGCCTTTGCAGTAAAATCATTGAATGAAAACTCGATGAAAGCAGCGTGAACCTCCATACTGCCATAGGTAACCCATGCATCGCCATAGAGCAATATTCTTTCGTTGAGTACGTCTACCACAGTACTATCCTTGCCGTAGTAGTCTATCACATAATCCAAGCCGAGGTCGTCCTGCACAATAGAGGCGGTAGTATCTGCGTTAGTCAGCAAAGTATCAGCCGTTGACTGAGCATAATTGCCCGCAGCCATTATCAACACCAATGCGGTGAAAATTGCGGGCTTCAGGCGAGTACTCACTACTGCGGGAAAATAGTTTTGTGACAAGAGAAATTATGGGCTTCAAAGCTATGCAAGAGCACAAACACAACAGGACACAGGTACCCCTGCATATCAGGCGCGGTAAACGCATGTCTGTCGTTTTTCTTGTGCTTGCCTTCATTTCGCTTGCGGCAGCCATGCCTGTCAGCACTGAGCAGAAAATGGTGGTGGTGCTGGATGCGGGCCATGGAGGCAGTGACCCGGGCAACCTCGGCACCGGCCGTTATGATGCTACCGAGAAGGATGTTGCATTAGATGTAACCTTGAAAGTAGGCGAATACATCACGCAGAATTATCCTGATGTTACAGTGATATATACGCGCAAAGGCGACACATTTCCTTCGTTGGCCAAACGTGTGGAAACAGCCAACACCGCCAATGCCGACCTCTTCATATCCATTCACTGCAATGCTGCCGAGAACAGAAGCGCCAGTGGAGTTGAAACATTTGTGATGGGTCTTCACAAATCAGAAGAGAGTCTTTCCAATGCCATGAAGGAGAACAACTCCATCTTTTTGGAAAAAGACCATGAAAAAAATTATGATGGGTTTGATCCAAAAAGTCCCGACACGTATATCATTCTGAGCATGCGCGAAAACTTGTTCTTGGATAAAAGCATCACCTTGGCCAAGAGCGTACAGGATCAATTTCGCACGCGTGTGGGTCGCAAGGATCGTGGTGTGAAGCAAGCAGGTTTCTATGTCATTTCATTCACCAATATGCCCAGCATTCTGGTGGAACTGGGTTTCCTCAGCAACAGTGAGGAAGAGGACTTTCTGAACAGCGATGACGGCAAGACATATCTTGCAAGTGCCATATACAGAGCATTCAAGGAATTTAAGGATGGCGGTACAACCAAACCAGAGGAAGCAGGAATGACGGCAAAAACGGAAGAAAAAAAACCGGAGACAGAAGAGAAGCCGGTGGTGACAGAAATAAAACAAAACACCAAAGTGGATACCAGCAATCCTGCTGCACTTATCAAAAGCTCAACATCGCAAGGCATTGTTTGGCAAGAGATAAACAAGGGTGTGAAATATCAGGTACAGATACATACCTCGCCAAAAAAAGTGGAGGCAAATGCCGCTGAACTAAAAAATTTGGAGCGCACAACTGAGTACAAGCAGAACGGAGTGTATAAATATCTGGCGGGTTGCACCGCTACCTACAAAGAAGCCAAGGAGAATTTGGAAAAATTGAAGGCCATGGGTTTCAAGGACGCATTTGTAGTTGCATTTGAGAATGACCAGCGTATTGACCTCAGCAAAGCCATTGCACAAACCCCCAAGTAAAGTATGAAAGTAAGCCGTGAGTTTTTGATAGGAGTGTTGGTCGTAATAGCTATTGCCCTGCTATATCTGGGGGTGAACTATCTGAAAGGTGTCAACCTCTTTTTGAAGCAACAGAAATACTATGCGGTGTATGAAAATGCTGCGGGCCTTACAGCCAGTAATCCGGTTATACTCAATGGTTTTAAGATAGGCATAGTGAGTGACGTGCACATGAATGACAACGGTGACGGCACCATAGTGGCCGAAGTAATTCTGAACGACAGTAAGCTCTTTGTGCCCGATGATACCAAACTTGAAATAAAAGATGCCGATCTATTTGGAGGCAAGGCCATAGAAATAATTCTTGGCAAAAGCCCAAATAAAGCAGAGAACAAAGACACGCTGATGTCGTCCATATCACTTGGCCTTACTGAAACCATCAAGCAGGAGATAGAACCACTGAAGCAAAAAACCTCACAGCTCTTCAGCGGAGTGGACAGCGTGATAAGCAACCTGAACAATGTGCTTGGAGGTAGCAACACCGAAGGACTTGACGACATATTCAACAGCCTGAAGAATACAATGACCAATCTGGAGAGCACCTCCGGGAAGCTGAATACATTGTTGGATAACAACACAGGCAAACTTGACGAAATATTCAGCAACGTGGAGTCCATTTCGGCCAACCTGAAAGCCAACAATGAAACCATAACAGAAGCCATAAAGAATGTAGCCGTGATGAGCGACTCGCTGGCCAAACTCAATTTGGCAGGTACATTGAGCAAGGTGGACAAGGCCATGACAGACTTCAGCGTGATAACCGAAAAAATAAACAACGGACAAGGAACAATTGGTCAGCTCATAAACAACGACAGTTTGCACACTGAGTTGGTAAATGCCTCGCACAGTTTAGACTTGTTGCTTAACGACATGCGTGTGCATCCGATGCGTTATCTCAGTTTCTCTATTTTCAACCGCAAGGGTGGCAATGAGGAGTTTTCCAAAAAGCAACTGGAAAAAATGCGCGATGAGATAGATGAAGCCATAAAAAAGAAAGAAGCAGACGGACAGAAGTAATGCAAGGTCTGTATCCAAGAATGACTCAAAAAAAGCTTGGATGCCAAGTTGTTTCCTTCCCCATTTTGCAGCCATGAAGTTTATTGCACTTGCTTGGTTATGCCTGTTTGTAAGCTCTGAAGCCGCTTCTCAAAACTTTACTTTTTCACCTGCTGATAGCTACTCAGCTACGCTGCAGATGCAAGTCTATGGCGACCATCAGATTGATATTGCACACGATGCACCGGACACGGCATACATATCGTGGCGGGTGATGGAACAGGAATATCCCGCAGGCTGGGATGTACAACTGTGTGATTGGCAGCACTGCTATACCTATGTTCCAGACAATGGCGATATGCTTGGTGTACCAACTGGCAGCAATGGTTATGTGCGACTCCTTGTAAATCCATTCGACATTCCGGGCAGTGGCCACTTCATGCTGTGGATATTCCCAACGGACAGCATGGAGCAATTCATGGAGATTCATTTTTACTTCAATACCATAGTTACCGATATAGCGGAATCACTGCATCCCAAGCCGCAATGCCGATATGATGTTGGACAGCAAATGATTCAATTTATGAATCAACCCAGGGGAATTGCAAGCATTTATTGCATCAGTGGAAGACGACTGAAGCAGTATGTGCTAAGTGGAGGCAACGAGTCATTTGAAGCTGCGGATTTGTCATCCGGCATTTACCTCATCGTTTTCGAGAACAGACTTACCACAACGGTAATAGTTCCATAACCCGCAACAGTCAGCATTTTATTTCTTTTGAAACCAACCATAATCATCCAAAACAACAACGAATGAAAATTTTTTACAACCTGATGACGGCCTCATTGATGCTATGCAGCGCAGCAAGCCAGGCTCAAACCAACATTAGCTTAGTGGGGCAAGATGGAGGCACCATTCATCTGCAATGCACCACCGGTAGTTTTCATACTGCCAATGTGGGAGAAGGCGTAGTGATCACTATCGAGAATGGAACATCCATGCTGCGAAGCGGATTCCCCGATGTGCCAAAGCTCACTGAAGCCATCATAGTAGATGACCACCACCAGATGGAAGTGGAAATTGTTTCTGCTGACTACACTGAATATACAGATGTGCAAATGGTACCATCCAAAGGCAACTTGCTTCGCACTGTGGATCCTGCTACGTTGGCTTACAACTATGGCGAAGCATACAGTACCGATGCATTTTACCCCGGTCAACTTGCTTCGCTCGATGAGGCATACGTGCAAGGACAATTTCGCGCACAGAGTATTCACTTCTACCCGATACAATACAACGCACTTACAAAGGTGCTGCGTGTTTACAATCACATTGATGTGAAGGTGAATACAACAGAAAATCCTGGAATCAATACGCTGCCAGCCAGTGTGCCACAGCATACCAATGCCACCATGCATGATGTGTATGCCTCACGATTCATCAACTACACAGCCAATGCAGAACGCTACGAAGCCATCAGCGAAATAGGTGATATGCTTGTGATCTATGATGAGGAGTACATTGAAGAATTGCAACCATGGATACAATGGAAAAAAGAAAAAGGAATACAGGTGCATCTGATGGATGTAGCCACCATCAACACGGTAGCAGCCATCAATAATTATGTGGAAGACTTCTACAACGAGAATGGCCTTACGTACTTGATGCTTGTGGGTGATGAAGACCAGGTGCCGAGCCTGCTGGTGAACAACAGCGGAGGTCAGGGCTATTGTGATCCTTGTTTTGGATACATCAGCGGAAACGACAGTTATGCTGAAGTTTTTGTTGGGCGTTTTCTAGTGCATACTGACAGTGAGTTGCCTGCTGTAATAAACAAAGTGCTTGAATACGAAATGGATCCGGACGTGTCCAAAGATTGGTTCAGCATAGCCATGGGTATCGGTAGCAATGAAGGCGAAGGATTTGGTGATGATGGCCAGGCCGACTGGCAACATCAGAACGGAATGAAAGAAGAATTGCTCGACTACACCTACACCGAAGTGTATGAGCGATATGATGGCAACCACACCAGTGCATCGCCCACAGGTGGCAGCACAGCAGATGGCAGTGGTGATCCATCCAACACTACACTTACCGCAGTGATAGATGAGGGTTGTTCGCTGATAAACTACACTGGCCATGGCGCACACAACTTGATAGTGACAGGCAGCTACACCAATACACAGATCAATCAATTGGATAATCATGGCTACTATCCATTTTTTATAATAGTGGGCTGCTGTGTTGGCGACTTCGATGATGATGACGCAAGTGGCGACACATTTGGCGAAGCCTGGCTAAAGTGTCCAAGTGCCAACTATGATGCACCAACTGGTGGCATCGGTGGTTCATTCAGTTCAGTCTATCAATCGTGGGCGCCACCTATGGAAGGGCAAGATGAAATGAACAAAGTGATATGCGCCACCTCGCAGGCAGGTAACACGCGCCACACACTGGGTAGCATTCACTACCACGGCTGCCACGGCATGAATGACGAATATGATGATGAAGGCGATGAGATGACAGACACATGGATATTGATGGGCGACCCAACAGTGCAATTGCGCACCGCATTTCCTGATGCCATCATTGCCACGCATGTTTCTTCTGCTTTTCTCGGTGTGAACCAAATGACCGTGAATTGTGATACGGAAGAAGCCATGGTTGCTCTCACCTTCGATGGAGAAATAATCGCTACAGGAATAGTAGATGGCGGCATGGTGAATCTCACATTCGCTGCACAAACAGTACCCGGTGAAATTTTGGTCACCATTACTTCATTCAACACTATACCATATCAAGGCACTGTGCAATTGGTGCCTGCCAACGGTCCTTATGTATTGAATGAAAGTGTGTTGGTGGATGATGCCTCAGGAAATAATAACAGCGAAGTAGATTACAACGAATCCATTTTGCTTGACATCACTGCAGGCAACATCGGAATAGAAACTGCCTTTGGTGTAACAGGTGTGCTTACATGCGGAAACAGCGCAGTGGTTATTGCAGATGATGAGGAAGACTTTGGCAACATTGGAGCTGATGGCAACGTGTCTGTTGAAGATGCATTCGCATTCTACATCAACGGATTCATAGCAGACCAAACCGTTGTGCTTTTCACCATCACTTACACTGATGTGAATGGTAATACCTGGACAAGCACATTTACCGTTACTGTAAATGCACCAAACATTGTGTGTACAGACAGCGCTTTGATAACTGATGCCGATGGCAATAACAATGGAAGGCTTGACAGCGGTGAAACAGCCGACATCACATTTACTGTAACCAACAGCGGCCATGCACCTACAGCTATTGTGCTCACAGCCGTGCTTGATGAAAATTCAACCTATGTCACTTGTCCACAACCTGTGATAGACCTTGGAGTGGTAGCAGCAGGTGAAACTGTGGAAGCCACCTTCACCGTGGTGGTGGCATCCGGAACACCTGCCAGCGAAGATGTGCTATTTCACTTCACTACCTCAAGCGACTTCTATGGCAGCGATTGTGAGATTGCCAAAACCATGAACCAAGTGGTAGAAGATTGGGAAAGCGGTACAACTACTACCTTCAATTGGACTTATGAAGACGATGCAGATTGGTTCAGCACCTCACTGCTCCCATACGAAGGTGACTATTGCATGCAGAGTGGCAACATAACTGAAGGCGAAACAACCACACTCAAAATAACCATACAAGTAATAGAAGCAGGTCAGATTGGATTTTCATACCGGGTAAGCAGCGAAGCGAGTTACGACTTTTTACAATTCAGAATTGGCAACACCACCATGGGCGAATGGAGTGGCGATGTTCCATGGTCTGAGGCAAGCTATACCATAGGCACTGGCACCAAAGTGCTACGCTGGAGATATGACAAAGACCCTTGGGTAAGTTCAGGCAGCGATGCAGCGTGGGTTGACAACATCATATTCCCACCTATGGCGCCAGTGAGTGTAGAGGAAATATTGCCTGGTGAAGTGGATATGGACATCTATCCTAACCCTGCACAGGACGTGGCCACAATAGAATACTGGAACAACCATGCAGGCATGGTTGAAGTAAGTGTGACAGATATAACCGGTGCAGTGGTGATGAAGAATGGAGTGAATGCATCAAGTGGAGAGCAACGCATGACAATTGAAACCGGGCAATGGGCTGCAGGAGTTTATTTGGTTAATGTAAAAACCAACACTGGCAACAGCACATTGAAGTTGATAGTGGAGTAAGCCAATTCGAATTGAATAGAAAAGGGGAGTGAATTATTTGCTCCCCTTTTTTTATGTCCGAATTGTGCCAATGCTAAAAACCAAGATCTTCTTTGGTGAGAGTCTCCTTGAATGCAACAGGAAAACTCTTGGACACACCTAACGCTTTTCCTTTCACATAGCCTGTGCCTTCGAGCACGTATTCCGATTTGAAAAGCAATATGATGGCATTACCCATAATGGCCTTCAGTTGCTCTGGGTCTGCTTTTATGGTAAACGTTTGAGTGGATGTGGTCTTCTTTGGTATCACTACATCATCCAGCAGTTCGGCACTGCCAAGTGGTTTGCCTTCGAACATGAAATCTATGTGGCAGTCTTTCAAAGTCACCTTGTACCAATTCGGATTAGTAATGGAGATTTGTACATCGCCTGTCACAGCATCCATGCTGAATTCGCTGATGTTCACATCAAGCACTTCTTTCACCTCCACATCTTTGTAGATGGTGCATGATGAAATGAAAAAAAGAAAAACGACCAACACCATGAGCGATGATCGTTTGATGTTGGATTGAAAATTCATAATGAAATATTTCTTTCAGGTGAAAGAAAAATCAGGCCAGATTTTACTGTGCGTAGTAATGATGGAAATAAGGAATAGTCTCAATGCCCTTGAAGTAATTGAAAATTCCATAGTGCTCATTGGGCGAGTGCAGCGCATCGCTATCAAGTCCGAAGCCCATCAATACTGTTTTCACACCAAGTTCTTTTTCGAACAATGCCACGATGGGAATAGAACCGCCACCGCGTGTAGGAATTGGTTCTTTGCCGTATGTGGTAAGCATGGCCTGACTCGCGGCTTTGTATGCTTTGCTGTCAGTTGGTGTTACCACAGGTTCGCCACCATGGTGTGGACGCACTTCCACCTTTACACTTTTCGGTGCAATGCTTTCAAAGTGTTTTTTGAATAGTTCTGTTATTTTATCTGATGACTGATTGGGCACCAGACGCATCGAAATTTTTGCAAAGGCCTTTGAAGGCAAAACGGTTTTAGCACCTTCGCCAATGTAGCCGCCCCAAATACCATTCAACTCAAGAGTAGGGCGTATGCCAGTGCGCTCTATGGTGTTGTATCCTTTTTCACCCCAATCTTCTTCTACTCCCAAATCCTTTTTGTATGCATCTACATTGAATGGTGCTTTGTTCAAGTCGTTGCGCTCGCGTACAGAAAGCACTTGCACATCATCATAGAATCCGGGTATGGTGATGTGGTTGTTCTCGTTGTGCATACTCGCAATCATCTGAGCAAGAATGGTGATGGGGTTGGCAACTGCGCCTCCATACACTCCGCTATGCAGGTCGCGGTTGGGGCCTGTTACTTCTACTTCCACATAGCTCAGTCCGCGCAGTCCACAATCTATTGATGGTGTGTCGTTGGCTATGATGCTGGTATCGCTTATGAGTATTACATCACTCTTTAAGCGTGCTTTGTTTGCAGCAACGAAAATTCCAAGGTTGCTGCTGCCACATTCTTCTTCACCTTCAATCATGAATTTGATGTTGCACGGCAGTGTATTGGTTTGCATCATGGCTTCAAATGCTTTGATATGCGAAAACATCTGGCCTTTGTCATCGCAACTGCCGCGAGCGAAAATGGCTCCATCAGGATGCACATCAGTTTTGCGGATGGTGGGTTCGAAGGGTGGGGTATTCCACAGCTCAAAAGGATCGGCTGGCTGCACATCGTAATGACCATATACAAGCACTGTTGGTTTTGAAGGATCAATGATTTTATCGCCATACACTATGGGATGTCCTGCAGTCTTGCATACTTCCACATTGTCAGCACCTGCTTTGCGTAAGTGGTCTGCTACCACATCAGCACACTTGGCCACATCGTCTTTGTATTTAGGGTCGGCACTTACGCTGGGTATGCGCAGCAGTTCGAAGAGTTCGTCAAGGAATCGCTGCTTGTTATTGCTTATGTATTCAATTGTTTTTTCCATCTGTCATTTTTTTTGAAGGTTGGCTAAGATATTTGAGATAATAGGTGGCAGATGGATTCTTACTGAGCAAGTTTATTTTGTGGCAACGAGTTGGGTGTAGAGGCACATGTATTGGTCCGCAATGTGCTGCCATGTAAAACGCTGTATCCATGCTGAGTGGCCACACTTGCCTGCCTGCACTCTGGAAACTTCATCATTCCACTTCTCGCGCAACTGAAGGGCAGCAGCAGCAATATCCACATGACTATAGCCCGCATCATCTATTGTAGTTTTCATCAACCATCCTGATCCGCTCCACTCTATTATTTCTTTTGAGTTCCCTACATCAGTCACAAGAAACGGTGTTCGTGAAGCCATACATTCAAACAACACGATGGGCGAACACTCAATCTTGGATGGAAACAAAAAGAAATCTGCTTCATGAAAAGCTCGCAGAGTTTCCTCACGATTTATTGCTTTGTAAATGACTTTGTTCTTTCGGAATTGTTGTTGCATCCAAATGCTCAAACTCAGCAAAGGATAGCGCATCAGCACTTTTCTGAAACTATCAGCGCCATGGCCTGCAAGCAGCAATGTACTGTTCTTCAGATTGGCTTTGAGGAAAATGCGCAAAGTCTCTTCCTGTGCTTTGCCTGATACAAATGAGCCTACATGCAATATCAAAGAACTTTCATGGTCTATGCCATGTGCGCTGCGAAATGCTGAACTGTCCACCGATTCGAATTCCTCCCGTGATGCACCATTTGGAATCAGGATGCGGTTAGAGATGTTATTCTCCTTAGCAAATGCGGCATCACGATAGTTGTCTGAAAGGAAAACATTCATGTCCATTTGCGCCATCCACTGCGGCATTTTTTGATAGTAGGCTTTCCACTCAGGTCTGTAAAATGCAGAAAATCCTGTAGGCACAAAAACTTTTTTGGATTGTAAACTCTGTAAGTGTGGAAGCGCTGCATCAGTTGTCCATTGCTGTGCAGCATAGAATGCAATCACATCAAATTTCCCCTGACGCAAAGCATCAATGTATTCACAGACATTGCCTGCTAAGCCCGATTGCGCATTGCCTGAGATATTGAATGTTTTGATTTGTACGCCATTCAATGTCTCAAAATTTCTATCCTTATGTACTGATGTAAACACAGTGACCAGATGCCCGGCAGCAGTCATTCGTTCCGATAGCTGTTTTACAACCTCAGCCATTCCGCCTGGTGCGGGTGCATACATCTCAACACAGTGTGCAATTTTCATAGTAGTTGCCAATCAGCGGGTGTTATGGGATAGGGCAATTTTTTCTCTACTGCAAACCAGTTGCGTGGTGCTATCACCTTTTTGTTGTCATGCACATTGAGCCACGCACCCCACCAGCTGAAGCTGCTATTGGCTATGATGTTGTGCTTGCAATGCTTCATCAGATAGATGTCCCAATGTGCCTGCTTTGCTGCATTCCAGGTTACATGGTTGCATGCATAAGGCACACTGATGTTGTTTTCTACCCACTCCGGCTCATCAGAAAAAATGAGAAACTGCGATACACCTGTCTGCTCATGCAGCATATGTGCAGCTTGTGTATAATACTCCACTGTGCAAACACCATGGTATGCATTTGCAGCCCGGTTGGTTATGTAGTCGCCTCGCCTTATATGAATGCTTGCCGTATCAGCAGTGTGTATGTAACTCAATGCTTCGTTGTTTCTATCCGAAATATTTTCAGATGGAGAAAACATCTTCAACAAATCGCTGCGATAATTTTTAAAATAGTCTTCGCTTTGCCAGTATCCCTTCAGGTGGATATTCTTCTCACCTTTTATTTCACTTATGTTAAAATTTTCATGCTCGTGATAAACTTCAGAATTTGAGAAAGGCAGAAAACGCGATGTGATTTTTCGCAACAGGCTGTTTTCAGATTTTTTTATGATTTCGTCAGTTGATTTTTTTAGTGACAGTCCGAAACACTGCAGTTCTAACTCACGCTGCGTATGTTGTGTGGTTGTGAACTCAGAACCCAGCAGACCTGTATCTATGAGGAGTTGTTTGTTGAGTTGCATTGCAACGGCATAGCCAAATGCATATTGAAACATCTGGTTGCCCAATCCACCTGCAAGTTGGGTTGTAACAAAATCGTGCGATGGATTATTTGTACTCATCTTTTTACTGCAACTATTCCGCAATAAGGGGCAATAGATTTTTTTCCTTCAGGCAGTTTTTTCAGCATTGGTTTTGCAAGAGTCAAAAACCGAAGTCCGAGTTTTTGCAAAAAATTGTAGTGGCGTGTATCTGACCAAAAATCGAATGCGCCAAAGTGACCATGCCATTTTATTTCGAAGCCCGATGCTTCCAATAAATTTTTCCAGACATCAGGCTGCATAGCATCTATGTGGTGGCGCGCAAAGTTCTCAGCATCCAGATGCTTGTGAAGGAAGTATTGCATCCATCCGCGAAAATTGGGTGTCTCCATTATCAATGTGCCACCTGTTTTTATCATGTCTGCATGTTTCTGAAGCACCTCTCTCCAATTGGTAAAGTGCTCTACGAAACCGAATGAGCAAACCACATCATACTGTTCAGCAGATGTGTGTTTCAAAAAGTCGGCATGTGTGAAATCACCGGTTTTGTAGCCAGATTGTGTAAGCCAACTGCTCAGCTCGCTGATTCGTGGTGTAAGGTCGATACCGTGCAACTCGTAGCCTAATTGACCAAATACCGCAAGGTAGCGTCCGGGGAAACAGCCCACCTCGAGGCAAGTAGCACCCTCAGTTTTACTTATATGTTGCTCTATCCATTGCCTCACCGGGTCATGCCTGTCAGTGATGCGAAACTGCAACTGCTCATAAGACTCATCCCAATAGGCTTGTGCGACAACTGATGTGTTCATGCAGTGGTAATGGGTGTACAGGTGGCATTGGGCACAAGCAGTACATCACTTACCTGATTGTGCAGATTGTCTTTGTTGCTTGGACTTAATAAGAGAGCATTTTCTAAAACGATATGGTAAGATTCATTCAGTCTTTTGCGAATGCCAACGTCCAACCGGATGTCGCGATCTATCAGTCCACCATTTTCAACTTGAAATCGAATGCCGTTGTGAGTAGCGTTGTCACTTTGAAATCCTTGAAGGGTATTGCTCTGCAGGGCAAAAAGTTTTTCACCCTCCATGGTATAGCACACAGCATCTACATGCCAGCCCGGCTGATACATGCCGCGTTCCCAACTCACTTCTATATTCATCATGGTACCGCGCAGCCACTCGCCTGATGGGTGGACTGCAGAGGCCTTTACTGTAATGCCATCTACCTGCGACTGATTGCCGAGGCCGAAGTACAATGGTAGAATTTTATCTGTTGCACCTTCGGCTTTCACTTTGCCAGCTTCGAGATAAATGGTACGCGTACAGATATTCCTTATTGCTCCCATGTTGTGACTAACGAATAAAATGGTGCGGCCTGAGTTGTTGCTTATGTCTTCCATTTTGCCAAGGCACTTGCGTTGGAAGGCAGCATCGCCCACGGCAAGCACCTCGTCAAGTACAAGTATCTCCGGCTCTAAGTGCGCGGCCACGGCAAAGGCAAGGCGTACATACATGCCACTGCTATAGCGCTTCACGGGTGTGTCTAAGAATTTTTCTACTTCGGCAAAGGCTACTATCTCATCAAACTTGGTTTTGATTTCGTGCTTGCTCATGCCAAGTATGGCACCGTTCAGAAATATGTTTTCTCTGCCGCTGAGTTCAGGGTGAAAACCTGTGCCTACTTCTAATAGCGATGCAAGCCTTCCGTTGATTTCGATGCGGCCACGGGTAGGCTTATATATTCTGCTGAGCACTTTCAGCAGCGTGCTTTTGCCTGCACCATTGCGGCCAATGATGCCCACGCGCTCGCCTTG
>JBJXFP010000164.1:0-5432 GCA_046155615.1 Flavobacteriales bacterium
AGGCTTCCACCGCGACTGTGTGGATCGCAACTTCAACAACGGCCCCGATTGGCAAAGCCCTTACAACATCATCCGCATGGGCATCTATCTGCAAGACCATGCGAACTACAGTGGAGGACTAAAAATAAAAGTAGGTTCAAACAACAACGCTTCGGGCAAAAGCATTTTTATAGACAGCAATGAAGGCGATGTAGCTGCGTGGAGTCTGAAGACATTGCACAGTGGCAATGCGGTGCGCATCAAAGGACTCAATGGAATTTCCATTGACAACAGCAGCATCGAAAATCGAATTCCCGGTTTTATGAAATTGGATCAGGCCCGGGAGCGCATGTCTCTGTTCATGACATTTGGCGTGGCGGGTGTGCACGTAGATCGCTACATAAACGAGTACATGCTCAAACGCGCTGATGTAAAGGAAAACTTGCTGGCAAGCATCTACCATGATGATGCACTCCAACTTGCACACAAAGCGGGTGTGCAAGTGATACAACCACTGCATCTTGTAGTATGAACAAAAACATTTTCATCCGCTGCGATGGAGGCACACACACGGGCATGGGCCACATGGTGCGTTGCATGGCGTTGGCTGACATGCTTCGTTCGCATTTCTCGGTTTCGCTCGTAATGCAGCAAACAGACAACATCATGGTGCACCGGCTGCAGCGTGCCGGATACACAGTACAATTTATTCCCCGCACCGATGACTTTGCACAGGATGTGGCAAACCTACTTGCACTGATACACGAACCATCCATCATAGTACTGGATGGCTATCATTTTGACACTGCTTATCAGCAAGCCATAAAAAGTGAAAATCACAAACTTGTAGCGATTGATGATTTGCATGCATGGCATCAAGTGGCTGATGTGGTGATCAATCATGCTGATGGTGTTTCAGAAAGCAGTTATTCTAAAGAACCTTACACCAAACTTTTACTTGGACTTCGGTATGCGCTGCTGCGTCAGGAGTTTTTGCACCTCACCACTTCGCATCAACAGCGCAAGGCCATCGAAAAGTTTTTTATCAGCATGGGTGCAGCGGATGTGCAAAACAATACCATGCGATTGGCAAGCGCTCTGCTAAAGCTTGAGAGTGTGAAAGAGATACACCTAATGGTGAGCCATGTGAATCCGCACCTGCATGAGATAGAAGCATGGGCAGCACTGTACCCGGCAATTGTGCGGATGTATAGCGACATTGATGCCGCACAATTGGTCAGGTTACTTCATCAAATGGATTTGGTTATTTGCCCTGCAAGCAGCATATCGCTTGAGGCATGTGCTGTGGGTGTGGGGCTGGCGGTGGGCTATACAGCGGATAATCAGATGGATAATTTCAAGGCATTGGTTCAGCACGGTTTGGCTTTTGAAATGGGTGATCTCAATGCATTGAGCGAAAATGAATTCATCAATTGTATCAACCAATTACGCTGTAGCATAGCAACCATCAACCAGCAGATAGCCAATCAACGCCTCCGTTTTGATGGGGAAAGTGGAGGGAGGATAGCTGAAGAAATAATAAGTTTGAAATGAGCAAGAATGTCGGACTCACATATAGAATGGCCACAAAGGATGACTTGCTCACCTATTTTCATTGGGCCAATGATGAAGAGGTTCGCAAAAACTCATTCAACACTTTGCCAATTTCGTTGACTGATCACACAGATTGGTTCAATCAGGTTATTCACTCAGACAAATTTTTGATGATTCTTTTTTTTAAAGGAGACATTCCACTGGGACAGGTAAGATATAAGTTGGTTGGTGAGAAGGCCTGGTTCAACTATTCAATTGACAAGATGTTCAGGGGACAGGGCTATTCAGCAGAGATTGTTGCCATGGCGCTTCAAGTTCTGTTTGAAAGCAATGAAAAAATCGAGATAGTGTATGCTGAAGTAAAACCTGAAAATGTAGCCTCAGCCATGGTATTTAGCAAGTCAAATTTCCAGATTGATCAAACCTCTTCGCAGAAAATTGTTTTTACATTTCGGGGTCGATGAAATCCATAATCACTTTCTGTTTTGTTCTGATTATTTCCAACGTGTTGCATGGACAAGAAATGACACATTGGTATTTTGGTAACAATGCTATTGGTCTTCATTTCAACCCGGAGCCGGCAGTTCTTTCTGATGGCTACACGCCTTATGGCTGGGCTGGATGCAGCGTGCTCAATCATCCGATTGACGGGCATCTCATTCTTGCTTCGGATGGCAAAGTGGTGCTCGACAAGAATCTGGATCCTGTAATGAATGGCACAGGATTGAATGGAGGAAATTCAACCCATAGCTCCGGAAAGATTTGTATCAGGCCGGGCACATGCAGTCAGTTTTACGTATTTAGCATCAATACAGCTACCGAAAGCTCAAGTATTGGCGATCTGTTCTATAGTATAGTTGATACATCGCTCGTTGGGTTCGGCACGCTGCCCAATCCACTTGGTGAGGTAGTAGTTGGTCAAAAAAATATTCTTATAGCGAGTGACGTCACAGAGTCGCTTGAGATAGTGGTAGAGCCTGCAACACATAATTACTGGCTGATCACCACCAAGTATGAAGAGCCTGTAATCCGAGTTTTTCATATTACAGAATCAGGTATTGTACTGATCGATTCATATAATTATGGAATTGATATGGCTGACCAGCAAGCCATTCGATACAGCAAAGCCAATGGAAAACTTGCCATGGGAAGTTTCAGAGAAAATGATCCGGTTGTTCTTGTTGATTTCGATGCTGTGACGGGCGAATTTTCTAATCCGATGGAAGTACCTGGAACGCCTGTCGGCACTTCAAGCAATCCATACTCTGGCATCATCGATCTTGAGTGGTCGCCATCAGGAACCAAACTTTATATCTCTAAATACAGAGGCAATACGCCTTCAAGTGGGGGACAACTCCATCAATACAACCTTGATACACCTGCGGAGGATGTTGAACTCATCCACTATGTCTCCAGCAACAACACACATGTTGCCAAAGGGCTTCGCTTAGGCCCTGATGGCAAAGTTTATTGGATGGCAGTGGATCCTCAAACCAATACAGCGCATGATTTTGCATGCATATCAGAGCCAGATGCAGCAGGCCTCAATTGCAACCTTCAGCTCAATTATCTTGAAGCAGAGATCAATATGACACAGACCGGCCTGTTTCCTGATTTTTTGAAATATCCCAACTCCATCGCCCCTGCGCAAATCATTCCTATTGCTCTCACAGTTCCATGCTCCAACAATGCAGGTGGTTCTGTTTTGCTGGGGCAATACTTGTCTGATGCTGAGGGCGACAGCTTGTTAATTGATACTGTATTTGCTGACGTGGGCGAGGCATACGTGGAGGATGGAGAGCTATTCTATTCACTGCCTGCTGGCTTTGAAGGTATTTGTACCATCCAAGTCAATTATTGTGATGACTATTGTTTCCCCTTGTGCAGCCAGTTGGTTTTTGTGCTTGATATAGAATCATCACAGACAACAGCAAACCCTTTAGAAGATGAAGTGGTTAACTGTGCCTTTGACCAGGTCACTCTTGGATATGAGGCTGAGGGTTTCAGTTATCTCTGGAGCACAGGCGATACCACAGCATACATTACAATCACTGCACCCGGTCAATACATATACAATGCTACCAATGCCGATGGCTGCGTGATAATGGATACAGTAAATGTATTGCTTGAAATGCAGCCAACCGACTTGATAACATTTTCAGATACCCTGGCATGTGTTGGTGAAAGCCTCTTAATCTCAGCTTATACTTCGGCTGAGAACATAGTATGGTCAACCGATGAAACAACGTCATCCATCAATGTTAGCCAATCAGGACAATATTGGGTGATGACCTATGACTTTGAAGGATGCGAAGCGATGGATACCGTGGATGTGAATTTTGCACCACTGCCCGCAGCAGCTATTACGGTGAACGCCACTACTTGCTCTACCAAACTTCTATATTCGGGTAGTGATGGTACTTTGCTTTGGTCAAATGGTGTCGATTCCCCGTCTATAGCATTGACAGAATCGGGCGAATATTGGGTGATGGTGGTGGATGAACAAGGTTGCAGCGATAGTGCCTTTACTTATGTACAATTATTGCCCCCACCTGAGGTTGTTATTGTTCAAAGTAACACACCTTGCCAAACCGTACTCACTGCATCTGGTGCCGAAGGCGATATCTATTGGAGTACAGGAGCTAATACAAACAGTATTGTCATCACTCAATCGGGTCCTTACAGTGTTGAGATAACGCTTGATGATGGGTGTAGTTTCAGCGCATCTGTTGAGGCAGTTGTTCAATTACTTGATACGCTGGTAATACATGAAGACATCAGCTTGTGCAGGCATCTACTTTACGCAGATGAAAACAATGCAACGCTGGAATGGTCCAATGGCAGCACTGTTGATTCATTAGAGGTATATAGCAGCGGTGCATACACTCTTACGCAAACTTATGCCAATGACTGCGTTGTCACCTCCACCATCTACGCTGATGTGGCACTACCACAATTGCCGCTGCACATTTTGCCTAATGTATTCACCCCTAATGCCGATGGTCTCAATGATGTTTTTCAAACATTTCCTGATGCACTCACTTGTGCGAGCGAATTTGAAATGACAGTCTTCAACCGTTGGGGCAATGAGCTTTATCACACCAAGGACAAAGGGTTTCAGTGGGCCGCCACCTCAGGCACCGGTGGTTTTGTAGCTGATGGTGTTTATTTCTGCACAGTAAAGTTTGTGCATCAAACTTTAGAGCATAGCTTCGATTGGCATGTGCAGGTGCTTCGCTGATAAGCGTCCATTCAAAATTCGGATATTCGCCCCATGCCTTTCCTCGCGTCCCTGTCCGGCCCCTTCATCATTGCAGAAATGAGTGGAAACCACAACCAGTCGCTGGAGCGTGCATTGGAAATAGTGGAGGCAGCCGCAGCCAGTGGCGCCCACGCACTCAAGCTACAGACCTATACTGCCGACACCATCACCATGCGTGGTGTACACAAAATCGAAGACGCCAATTCACTTTGGAACGGACAAGAATTGTATGACCTCTATTCCAAAGCCTATACTCCGTGGGAGTGGCACGCACCCATTTTCAAACGAGCCAATGAACTTGGCATGCTTGCATTCAGCTCGCCTTTCGATGAGAGTGCGGTGGATTTTTTGGAAACGTTGAATGTGCCGCTTTACAAAATTGCGAGCTTCGAAAACACGCATCACCCGTTGCTGCGAAGGGTGGCAGCCACCGGCAAGCCTGTTATTATGAGCACTGGTGTAGCCAGCATAGAAGACATAGAAGAAAGTGTGGAAGTATTGCGCAGCGCGGGTTGCAGCGAGTTGATATTGCTGAAGTGTACCAGCACCTATCCTGCAACACCTGAAAACACCAACCTGAAAACCATCCCTTTCATGCAAGAAAAGTTCAAGTGTGAAATTGGTCTTTCGGATCATA
>JBJXFP010000193.1:0-23730 GCA_046155615.1 Flavobacteriales bacterium
AGAAATACAACGCGTGCTGGACGCTTGTGATGTGCTGGTAACACCCTCGCACAGCGAGGGTATGCCCAATGTGATAATGGAAGGCATGGCGCGCGGCCTGGCTGTGGTGGCAACGGATGTGGGGGCAGTGAGTGCGGTGGTGAGCGAGGAAAATGGATGGCTGATAGAGCCAAATGACATGGGCGCGTTGCAACAATCACTGCAGGACATTTGCCTGATGCAACTGCCGGAACTAATGGCTAAACGAAATATGTCACTTCAAAAAATTGCTGCTTTCCATTGGGAAAAAATTGGTGAGATGACTGCCATGGAAATACAGAAACGAGTGGCACATCCATAGATTTTGGCGAAGCCCAAAGTGTGCAGTCGCCATGGATAAGCAATTGAAGTGTATAGCTTAGCCCCGCCTTATGTCTTCCCCAACGAAAGTGTTTTTCCCCGGACTCAACGGTCTGAGGTTCTTTGCTGCATTCGCGGTGATACTTACACACGTGGAGCTTACCAAGAAGCTGCTGGGCCATGGTGAGCGCCTGTGGATAGATGCATCAGTAGAGTTAAAAACAAATGCCTGGAATGCCATCATGGACGGCACCATCCGCTGGCAATCGCCCTTTGTAGCGGCAGCCGGGCCGCATGGTGTGGTGTTCTTCTTTGTACTCAGCGGTTTCCTCATCACTTACCTCTTGCTGGAGGAGAAAAAAGTAACAGGCACCATAGGCATCAAGAAATTTTATACTAGAAGAATACTGCGCATTTGGCCACTCTATTACATCATTGTTCTACTCGGATTTTTTGTGCTTCCTCACTTGCCATGGTTTGATATAGCCAAGCAGGAGGTGCCATTCCTGCAGCACTTCGGTATCAATCTGCTGTGCTATGCATTGCTTTTTCCGAATCTCGCCACAGCCATATTCAACAGCGCAGTACCCAATATAGGGCAGGCATGGAGCATTGGTGTGGAGGAGCAGTTCTACCTCATTTGGCCGGTGCTGGTGAAGTTCTTCAAAAACACTTTGCTGGCTATTGCTGTCTTTTTCCTTTGTGTGGTTGCGCTTAAGGTTGTATTCCTTCTTTTTTTTAATGACATCGCATATGCAAAAATTGTAAGCCGTTTTCTGGCCACTTCTAAAATAGAAACCATGGCCATAGGAGGCTTGGGTGCTTATCTGCTTTATTTCAAAAAGGAGATGATTCAAAAGTGGGTTTTCAGCCGTGCGGCACAATGGCTTGCATATACCTGCGTGCCACTGGTAGTCCTTTTTGCTCCCGTTGCATTTATCAATGTGGTACACCTTATATATAGTGTTGCATTCTTGATCATCATACTCAATGTGGCGGCCAATCCGCATAGCCTGTTGAAGTTTCGCAGCACCTGGCTGCACTACTTAGGCAAGGTGTCTTATGGCATTTATATGTACCACATTATATGCATCACCTTTAGCATCTATGCTCTCGATGCTATTTTTGGCTTTGCACAAAGGTTGGAATGGTGGCAGAGTGCATTGGTATATCTGCTGTCCGTTGCACTCACACTTATCGTGTCATCGCTCAGCTACGAGTTTATAGAAAAGAGATTCATCAACAGAAAAAAGAAATACACCACTGTGCTAAGTGGTGACGATGCGAAAGCATAACAACACATGTTCAGGTATTTCACCATAGGTGCCATATTCGTTAGTATTTATTCGTTTTCGTACATCTTCATACGCGAGCCATTCGAGCTATACCTCAGCTACATCATATTCCTGCTTTACTTCCCTGTCTTTTTTGTAAAGTATGGCATTCCGAAATGGCCTATACTCATTTTTCTTCCTTTGTTCATCGCAGGGATTATCTATTGTCAAATTGGGCTAAATACCTATGCTCAATTTTTTAAAATATTTATTGGATTCTTCGCCAGTTGTCTCTTCTATCACTATGTGGTTCAGGTCTTCGACTACAACATCAAGTTGCTGTTCAGGTATTACATGAAATCGTGTTATATCATATCCATCATAGGTATCATTCAGATAGTTTCATTTCTTGTCGGGTTTCGTTTTGGATATGATTTTCACTGGGCGTTCAACAAGTGGAGCCTTACCACCGGGGGCTTCGGCATCAGGGTAAATGCAGTGTTCTCTGAACCGGCCTACTATGCTGCCACACTTGCACCTGCATTCTTCGTGGCCATCTACAACATTTCCACACGCAATACACTTTTCATCACCAGAGCACAGAGTTATCTGGTGGCTGCGGCATACCTCACTACATTCTCCAGCCTTGGCATTCTTGCCATCTTTTTTACCATAGTATTTCTGCTTATCAATCTTGGTTTTGTGCGCTACTCGCTGGTATTTGTTCCAATGCTCATCGTAATAGCGCAATATGCCTATAACAACGTACCGGAGTTTCGCGACCGATGGGACGGTACTATCGAGATTTATTCAACTGACAATATCTATTCTTATGACATACATGGAAGCAGCTTCGTGCTGTACAACAACTCGCATGTGGCCTGGCAAAATTTCATTCGAAATCCTTTGATAGGCACCGGACTCGGATCGCATCCTATTGCTTTTGAAAAGTATTCGCTCACCAACATTGTAGGTGCTGTTCAAATCGACTTCAATAAGATGGATGCGAACTCCATGATGTTGAGACTAATGTCTGAAACGGGACTGTACGGCATGGTGCTGATGGTTATGCTCCTCTTGCGATGTTGGCTTTTTAAATGGACTGTTATAGATCGCGAGTATTGGGTAATGTCCAATGCACTGGCGCTTATCATCCTGCTCTATTTGCTCCGTCAGGGACACTACTTTCTCAATGGGTTTCCCTTTTTTATATGGCTGTACTACTACTGTGCGCAAGAAAATTGGCAAATGATTGCAGATAAGCGCAAAGCAAATGCTGTTATTGAAGATGCTGAAAGTGAGCAACCACCGGCTTCCACCGATCCAAGTCAGCTTGCCCCAGCGCAAATTTGATTTTGCCCATGGGCCAGTGCACTTCAATATTTCTGCGGTATATCAGTTGCGGTTTTTTTTCTTCTGCATTCAGTCCGGGATAAGTGGTGAAATGAAATGTGTAGTTTGATTCAATCATCCTCTTGCATATAGCATTGACTGAATGGGTGGTGTGATTGATGGAACAAAACGAATTCAATCTACAGGCGAACATGCTTTCTAATGCTGCCTTGCTCTCTATCACCTCATGCTGTAGTTCTTCGCCATTCATATCGCCATGCAACGTGTGGGTATAGGAATGCACACCTATCGAGTGACCGTCCGCAAGCAGTTTTTTCACTTCATCCACACTCATTGCTTCAAAGTCTTCCTCAAGTTTGTCCACTTTGCGATTGATCGCTGGGCGAATGTTTTTCTGATAATACTCCGCTTGATTGGATGATTGTATAAAGCCGGGCACAAGGAAAAAGTATGCGTGTATACCCCGCATATGCAGTGCATTGGCAGCATGCAGGTTGTTCCTCAATCCATCATCGAAGGTGAAGAGCACATACGGGCCATCGGCTAACTCCCCATGGTAGTAGCTGCGCAAATCTTCAGGCGGCAATGGCTTGAAATGCTGAAGTAAAAAATCTAAGAGTTGTTCGAATTGCGGCAAATGACTTTTAGGTGTGCTGTGCATGCAGAGCACTATCAGTTCATCACTTGCATAATGAAATCCCCGAAATAGATACTCTGTGCTTCCGGCTAACTGTTTATATATGTCTGCAAGAAGTTGCTTCATCACCAAGTATCTATGTCAGCACGATACATCCACCAATTGCTCCAGTCCTTTACCTCATCAGCAAGTGGGCCTTTGGCTATGAAGTAGATGTGGCGATCTATTTTTTTGAAACCATTGCCTGCAAGTGCATCATTCAGCGTTTCGCTAAGTGGATTGATGGCTACACTTAGCAGAGTGAAGCTCGCTTTTCGCTTCACTTCTTTCACCAATGAGCCGAATGCATTTTCTATAAACGCTGCATCGGAAGTGGTGGTCAGAAATTTTCCGATGATCAACTCTTTGATGATTTTTTTCCTGCGCTGCACTTTCACCTCAAATAGTGCCGCATGTCCTTCATCTGAATAATGAAAGCGATAGTATCCTCTCTTTTGATAGACAAATCTGTAGTCATCATAGGCGTGGCTTTGTTGCACACATACAATAGTAGATTCAATTTGCATGGCCTCACTTTTCCTTTTTGGCCAATGCTTTTCCATTTGTTGCTCAGGATTAGAAAAAAGTGAGAGTACGGGATTCATCAATCTCACATGCCATTGCAAATTGAATGGATTCAGCCATTTATTTCTGATAAAGGAATTGTAAGAAGCCTCCACAGGAAAACCAATCAACACATCGAACGAAAAACCACTGCCCTCTTCATGGATGTAGTTGAGCATTTTGCCAAACAAACCCTTGCCGCGGTAGTCAGGATGCACCAGCGAGTTGCCCGACTGAAAAGATTTCAGTGTTCTGCCTCCACTCGATAGTGGCCAATAAAAAAAAGACTGAAACCCCGCTATCCGCTCACCATCCACAGCCACTATACGTATGCCCTGCTCACGCTGAAAGGGATGCTCATAAAAGTTGACAAACAGTTGATCGAACTCGCCTTGTGCAGTACCGTACTCCATGTTGAACAAAGCCACTATCTGTGGCCGCATCCAATCTTCATACTTTTGAATCGTCATACTATCTGTGTCTTTATAGCGAAAGGGCGAATATGAAAAGAATTCTGGTTCTCTACCGGGAATTAGCTGGTTACTTTGTTCAATGCATCAATCATTTGTGTGATGAATACAACATGGAGGCAGACATCATTGCCTATCCGGTTCATGCTGATGCGCCATTTCAGTTTTCTTTTTCACCACGGGTGAAGGTTTTCAATAGAAATGATTTTGATGAAGAATCGCTCGTGCTGAAAATTGAGCATGAAAATTATGATTTGATATTTGTTGGCGGCTGGGCGGATAAAACATACCTGAATGCTTTGAAACGAAATTCTGCTGTCAACTCATTGCTTGGTTTTGACACATGGTACAATGGGTCTCTTAAGCAACGGATGAGTGCTATTTACGCACAACTGAAAATCACTCCTTACTTCAATGTGGCATTTGTGCCGGGCGCTCCGCAAAAGCAACTTGCCCTGATGATGGGCTTTAAGGAAAATGAAATTATCACTGGTGCATATTCGTGCGATACCGTCAAATTTTCGATGCTCTATGAAAGCCGCTTGCAACAACCTCCGCATTCATTGAAGCAACTGATGTATGCAGGGCGCTATGCTCCTGAAAAGTTTATTGATGAATTGCAGCAGGTTTTTATCGAAGTGGTAAATGAGGGTGAACATCATTGGCAATTGCTGTGTGTTGGCACCGGACCGCTTTTCGAAAACAGAAAGCATCATCAGTCCATCAGACACCTGGGTTTTTTGCAGCCACATCAATTGCAGGAAGCAATGAAAACTGCTGATGCCTTTGTGCTGCCAAGCACTTTTGAACCTTGGGGAGTCGTAGTGCACGAGTTTGCTGCCGCAGGTTTTCCATTGGTGTTGTCTGACAACGTGGGCGCATCAGAAGTCTTTTTGGAACATGAAAAAAGCGGTTTTGCATTTCGCAGTGGCGACAAGCATGACTTGAAACAAAAACTGAAAATGCTGTTTTCAAAAAGTGACGAAGAATTGCAAGTGATGGGAAACAAAAGCCATCACCTTGCGCAAACAATAACACCTGATACTTGGGCCAAAAGCTTGTATCAACTTATGCAATAACACCATACGATGGCAACCATACTGATGACAGGCGGAGCGGGTTTTATTCCCGGAGCAATGGCTGCAAGGCTGGCGCAAAGAGCAGATGACACTGTTGTGTGTGTGGACAATCTCATTACAGGCAGCATGCGCAAAGTACCCGTATCGGTGTACAAAAACATCCACTTCGCTAAGTGTGATGTGAATGACTTCAACGACATAGCAGGTGTATTTGCACGCTGGCAGTTCGACTACGTGTTTCACTATGCAGCGTTGGTTGGCGTGCAGCGCACCCTTGCCAACCCGACACAAGTATTGCGAGACATTGACGGTATAAGAAACATACTGAACCTGAGCAAGTATGGTGGAGTAAAACGCGTGTTCTACAGCAGCAGCAGCGAGGTATATGGTGAACCAGTGCAGATACCGCAAAACGAGCACACCACACCGCTCAATTCAAGACTGCCTTATGCGATTGTAAAAAATGTTGGCGAAGCATTTCTGCGATCATATCAAGCTGAGCATAATCTGAACTTTACCATTTTTCGATTCTTCAACACTTATGGCCCAATGCAAAGTGAAGACTTTGTCATGTCCAAATTCATTCGCGCTGCACTGAAGAATGAGGACATCACGATATATGGTGATGGGACACAGTCAAGAACATTCTGCTACATTGATGACAACACAGAAGCATGTTATACCATTTTCGCAAACAATCTGCATGTGAATGATGTGATCAACATTGGCAGCGAAGTGGAAACAAGCATCAGTGAATTGGCTCAAGTAGTGATCCGTCTTACAGGTTCTTCATCACGCATTGCACACCTGCCGCCACTTGCAGAAGGTGACATGACACGCAGAAAACCTGACATCACCAAGATGAAAGCAGTACTTCAAAAACCGCTTACGGATATAGAACAAGGAATAGAACAAGTACTTAAAGCATGGAGAGCATAAACCCATGTGCGGAATAGCGGGCTCATACAATTTTCAATCAAAAGAAAAGGCGCACGCGCTTGTGCAAAGTATGTGCAATGCCATCAGCCATCGCGGACCTGATGCACAGGGTGTCTGGCAAAATAATATGACCACTTTGGGTCATCGCAGGTTGAGCATCATTGACACCAGTGTTGCCGGGAATCAACCTTTCTTCAGCGCAGACAAGAAATTGGTTATCGCATTCAATGGTGAGATTTACAATTACTTAGAACTGAAAAAGGAACTGTCAGCGGAATTTCAGTTTACCACAAGCACGGATACCGAAGTGATGATGGCTGCTTACAAAAAGTGGGGCATTGACTGTGTGCAGCGCTTCTTCGGTATGTTTGGTTTCGCCTTGTGGGATGATGATTTGCAGAGGTTATATGTAGTGCGTGACCGTCTTGGAATCAAGCCCATCTACTATTTCGAAAAGAACAATGCGCTCTTCTTTTCATCGGAAATAAGAGCACTGCTGCAAACCGGTGAAATAGAAAAACGCATAGGCAGCCAAGCACTAACTGACTACCTGCGCTATCAAACTGTGCATGCTCCCAACACCATCATTGATGGTATAAAAATGCTGATGCCGGGCTACATCATGCAGTTGGATGCTGCGGGCATGAGCCTGAGTGAATACTGGAGTTTGCAAGGTAATGCAAGCAAAGAGGCGCGGCACCATGACACAACCATGGTGAAGAATCAAGTACATGATTTGCTGCAATCATCGGTAGAGTTGCGCATGCGTGCTGATGTGCCTTTTGGTGCTTTCCTGAGTGGTGGCATTGACAGCAGTGCGGTGGTAGGGCTGATGAGTCGAATGTCAGCACACCGTATCAAAACATTTGCAGTCACTTTTCATGAAAAGCAATTCGATGAGAGCCTTTACTCATCCATGATAGCCAAAAAATTCAACACAGATCACACAGAAATTCGCCTTCACGCAACAGACTTTTTGAAATTAGTTCCTGCTGCCTTGCAAGCAATGGATCATCCCAGCGGTGATGGGCCGAATACTTATGTAGTAAGTAAGGTGACACGCGAACGAGGCGTGAAGATGGCACTGAGCGGACTGGGAGGCGATGAGGTTTTTGCAGGCTACGATGTGTTCAAACGCATGAAAACTTTAGAGCGGAGGATGTGGATGAATCTTGCACCACGCTTCATGCGTGCTGCCACAGGCAAGCTGCTCCTTGGGATGAAACCTTCAGTGTCATCGGAAAAAATTGCCATGAGCCTCGCATCAGCGCGAATGGATTTTGCGCATCTCTATCCCATAGTTAGGCAGTTGTTTGGTGAAGAAATTGTTCAGTCGCTCATCCGTGATACGACAAAGCACATAAACCCTGTAAGTCATATCACCATGCAACTTCAGCATGCGGATTTGGAAATGCTCTCAAAAGTTTCTGTTGCTGAGATGAGTACATACATGCAAAACATTTTGCTGCGCGATGCTGATCAGATGAGCATGGCACATGCGCTTGAGGTGCGTGTTCCGTTTCTTGATCATCGCTTAGTGGAGTATGTTCTTGGTGTTACTGATGCCGTCAAGTATCCACATACACCAAAACAATTGCTTGTGGATTCATTATGCGATTTATTGCCGCGTGAAATCATTGATCGCCCGAAAATGGGATTCACTTTTCCGTGGGAAGTATGGTTGAAGAACGAACTTCGAATATTTTGCGAAGACAACCTGAATGCCTTGCAACAGATTGAAGAGCTAAATCACGATGCAGTGAACAAGTTGTGGAATAGATTTTTGAATAGCGATCCGCGCATCACTTGGTCGCGCATTTGGCCGCTTGTTACACTTGGCCATTGGGTAAAACAACACGATGTCCACTGAACAAAAACGCATACTTGTTTTCAGCGATTGGTTTCTGCCGGGATACCGCGCGGGAGGCCCAATACGTTCTTTGGTCAATCTGGTGAATGCTTTGCCCTATCAATTTTTGATCGTTACCAGCATCAAGGATCATCACCATGAAGTGCCATATAAAAACATAACACCTAATGAATGGACGCAATACGCAGCACATGTGAAAGTGATGTACCTGAGTGATGATAAAATAAACAACACAACATTTCGCGACCTGATGAGTGCTTCGCAATACGACAAGATTTATTTCAACTCTTTGTTTTCGCCTCGCTTCACCATAGCACCTCTGCTTGTGGCGCGCAAGATGAAATTGCAGCACCAGGTAGTACTCGCCCCTCGCGGCATGTTGAAGTCTGGTGCGCTCAGTGTGAAGGCATGGAAGAAGAAAATATTTCTGCGCTATGCAAAACTCACATCGCTATACAAGAACATCATCTGGCATGCTACCAACAGTGATGAAGTGGATGAAATACGGAGCCTGTTTCGAGTGGCCCAAGACATACGGCTTGCACCCAATCTGCCTTCGCTGCCAAAAGGCAAACCGACCAAGCCCTTGAAAAGGAGTGGCGATATGAAACTGGTTTGCATCGCACGCATCAGCCCGGAGAAGGGAATATTGGAAGCGGTACAATACCTCAAGTCTGCACAACTGGATGGCTATGTGCAATGCGATTTCTATGGCACGCAGCAAAATGCTGAATACCTGAAACAATGTGAGACACTGGCTCAATCAATTCCGAAAGTGCACATTGCATTCAAAGGTGAGATTGAACCGCATAATATCCATGACCTGCTTTCGGGCTATCACTTTTTCTATATGCCTACCTGGGGCGAAAACTTCGGACATGCAATAGCTGAAGCGCTGAATGCGGCCACACCGGTGCTTATCAGCAGCAACACACCGTGGCAAGACTTACCATCGAAACACGCAGGTTGGAATTTACCCCTGAACGAAAAACAGTTTGCACAACAACTAAATGC
Organism: Flavobacteriales bacterium; assembly: GCA_046155615.1. Taxonomy (GTDB): domain Bacteria; phylum Bacteroidota; class Bacteroidia; order Flavobacteriales_D; family Sanyastnellaceae; genus JANNVZ01. The sequence continues at coordinate 9,579 of JBJXFP010000193.1, forward strand.
ATTGCTACAAATGGAACAAGATGAATATCGGATGTGGAGTAATGGTGCTTATGAACTGGGCTATTCCACTGCACATGATGTGGAGCTAGTTGAAGCATCCTACAGATTGTTTGGTTGAGGTTGTTGCTCAAAATGAGCCACAATTCATGAGCACATTCAAGCAAATGCTCATGGATCAATTTGAGTTTGTAGTGAATACTTACTTCTGATGTGGAGTGTTGTTACAAAATCTTGAACTCTGTTCTTCGGTTGAACTCGTGTTCTTGATCAGTGCACTCTACACCGTTGGTGCAGCGGTTCAGTATGAATTGTTCGCCATAACCCTTGGCAGTAATTCTCGAACTTACTATACCCTTGCCTACGATGTAGTCCACGGCTGCTTTAGCGCGTTTGTCTGAAAGGGTGAGGTTGTATGGGTCACTGCCGCGCGAGTCGGAGTGCGAACTCAGTTCTATTCGCATGGTTGGATTGTCGCGCATAAGTCCAACAAGTTTGTCTAGCTCAGGATAAGCATCAGGCCTGATAACAGCGCTGTTGTAGTCGTAGTTGATATTGTCCACACGCACTTTGGTTCCCTTCTCTAATTTGAAAAGTCGGAAGTCGCGTGTCAGCACTTTGTTGTTCGGATCGTTGGTTACTATCAGTTGGGTCTGTCTGCTGTATTCCGGTTTGGTGGCCACCGTGAGGTAAGTTTTGTTTTTCAAAAGTGGAAACATGTAGGTTCCTGTCCGGCCTATCAACGTGCTATCCAATTTTACGGTGTCACCATTGATGATTTCGAATAGATCAACCAAAGCTCCTGTTGCAGGTGAGCTGTCTTTGTCATAAAGCACTTTACCCGTAGTCATGTAGTCAATCTTCTGCATCTTGATGTCCACATCTTCCAGATAACCACTGCGTGGATCTGTTTTAGCCTGCACTGTAGCAGGCAGGTAGCTCTGCTTAGTACTCTCCAGTGTCACCACAGGCAGGTAAGGCACTTTGATGTTGTATTGCCCGCGCTCATCACTCATCACTTGTATCACCGATCCGTCTTCGGCTGGTACCGTTATCATAGCATTGGGTATGGGCTGCAGGGTTATCACATCCAGCACCACACCAGTCACAATTACATGTGTGGGTGGATGTATTTTGAATTCGTAGATGTCATCATCGCCTTTGCCGCCTTTTCGGTTGCTGCTGAAGTAACCCATTGTTTCTTCAGGAAAACAAATGAGTGCAAAATCATCGTAGCAGGTGTTGGCCGGATAGCCTGCATTGCGCACCGCATCATCAGTGTGCGGATTGGTATAAAAAACATCCAGCCCGCCAAGGCACAGATGGCCGTTGCTTGAAAAGTATAATATGCTGTCGCCCACCAGAAAGGGGTTCATCTCATTGCCCGATGTATTGATTTTAGTACCGGCATTTACCGGTGCGCTCCAACCCTCACCACTGCGATCGCAGTAATAAATGTCAGTGCCGCCTTGGCCGCCCGGCTGGTTGCTTACAAAGTATAATCTGCTGCGGCTTGCACTCAATGCAGGGCTGCCCACGCTGTATTCTTTATTGTTGTAAGTGAAAGGTGTTATCTCATCAAAGCTTACTTCGCTTGCTGTGTATTTAGCTGAATAGATTCCGAGATTCAGCTTGCCTTGTTTCGATTTGTTCAGGTTGCCTCCCACCACGTTGTTGCGCGTGAAGTAGATGCGGTTGTCTGCTACATCATAAGTCACAGTGCCCTCGTGGTAGCGGGAGTTCACATCCTTGCCCAATTGCTGTCCGTTGCTGAGCGAACTGTCTGCCGCTACATCGCACATATACAGGTTGAGGTAGGGCTGTTCATTCCAGCTATAGATGCGCTGGTTGCCAGCGGTACTGCCCTGTGCACTGCTGAATACTACTTTACCTGAGGTAAAGAATGAAGGTGCAAAATCAGAAGCGCTCGTGTTGATTTTTGCATTGCGTAAAGTGTAAATGCTCGAGTCGCGCATGATGCGGCTGGCAAACTGCGGATTGTCCACGTAGCGTTTGGCAATATCGTTACCGGGATTGATGGTGAGTATTCTACTGTACACTTCCACGGCTGCTTCGTATTTAGATTGAAACTTAAGCGCCTCTGCATAAGAAAGCATATCGTTTGTTTTGGCTGCCCCGGTTTCGCTCAGTTGTTTGTAATAACCTTCGGCATTCACCCACTGGCCTCGGTGCATTTCGCATTCTGCTGCTCTGCGCAGGGCCAATGTATCCTTTGCATAGCGCGCATCATTCAGTATGTCTTTGTATATATCGCCAGCCAGTTTGAAATCGTAAGTCTGATAATATTGGTTGGCTAATTTGTGTTTGGCCTTTTGAGCCACAAGGTCGTTTACAAAGGCTGTAAGCACTAAGCACAAACTTATTGCTTGCAGTAAGGTTTTCGCATTCATACACATTTTGCGTGGAGGTAAATTACTTTTTCATTGCACCAATATCCACAAGGAAACAATAAGCTTTCAGCGCTTTGCTATGGCAAAAAAGGCAGCCTTATTCGCGACTGACTTGTAGCAACAGCTTCTGCCGCAGCTTGCTGTCCAAAGAGGGTTTTGGGTGTATGCAATTTTACCCGTCATATACATCAATGGAGTTGCATTGTTCCTCTTTTTTCCCATCAGGGTGTTCATAAGGCCAAGTCGCTTTGCACTCCAAATTCAACAAGAAAACCATTGTTTCGCAATGGTTGATGCACGGGCAATGAAGACAATTGATAGAGCAAAAACCCAAGCTATATCATTCCAAGTCTGTATATAAACCTTTTGCAAAGAACGCAGTCGCAACTCTCGCTTGCCATTTTTTTTACCAACTCATTACAACAGTCAATCTAAATACAACCAAACCAATGAAGAGAATTTACACAGCACTGATGGCGGCCTTGCTTATGCACACTGCCATAGCCCAAGGCCCGGAAGTAACGAGCTGGCTCATAAACACCGATGGCAGCACTGGGTACAACAATATACCCAGTAATGTGAGCAGTGTCTATTACACCACTACAGATGTATATGTATCGGCCACCTGCATACCAGACTACGACATAGGTCCATGGACAGGCAATCCGAATACTGCACAAGATCAAGATCTCACTTTCATGCTGACGCGCAACCCCGTGGAGAACACAGGGACTGACATAGCCACTCCACTGGGGCATATTGGAGTTTGGAAAAATGGTGTCACACTCTTCAATGCCAGGGATGCTGCTTCATACAACAACCTGAACATCTGGCATCAGAATGCAATAGTGGTGGAGGGCATCTCATTTGACGACTGTATGGGCCACCCCAATCAGAATGGTGAGTATCACCTGCATCTCAATCCTGTTTGTCTTTACGACCATACTGATGGCACACAGCATTCACCGTTGCTTGGCTATGCCTTCGATGGTTTTCCTATATATGGTGCATGGGCTTATGCAAACAATGATGGCACCGGTGACATAGTGCGCATGCAGAGTAGCTATCAGTACCGCAACATTACTAACCGCACCACACTGAGCGATGGCACCATATTGCAAGCCAACCAATATGGCCCAGCCATCAACAACCAATATCCGCTGGGCTACTTCACTGAAGATTTTGAATACATACAGAACCTTGGTCACTTAGATGATCACAATGGCCGCTTTTGTATCACACCTGAATATCCTGATGGCATGTATTGTTACTTCACTACGATAAACGAAAATTTTGATGCTGCTTTTCCATACATCATTGGTTATACCTACTATGGTATGGTGCAGGCCGGCAACACAGGGCCGGGCAGTGGCAACAATACTGTGCCAGGCAATGCCACTCAATACACGCCCAATGCCATAAGTGAAACAATATATGATGCGGTGCAGATAGCCACAAGCGATGTGCAGTGGACACTGCTAACTGACCACAGTATAGCGTGGCAACTGCACAACACCACAAGCATATTGGTAGCAGAAGGCGATACGCAGAGCATTGTGCACGCGCAGTTGACCGCGGGTTGCTACATCATCAGTTATCGCATGGAGGCACAGTGGTATCGGGTGAGGGTAGTGAAAGAATGAGCAACTGTGTTTTTTGTAACTAATTCAAAAAGGTGGGTGATAATTACACTCACCTTTTTTCTTTCACCTCATGCAAAAAATAATTCGCACCATTGGAACCAATGCAGACTTTCAACATTTAGTGACGCTGCTTGATGCGGAACTGCGCCAGCGTGATGGCGATGAACATGCCTTCTATGCGCAGTTCAACCAATCGGTGTTTTTGCAACATGTGGTATTGCTGTATGATGGTGATGATGCGCTGGGCTGTGGTGCTTTGAAACCATATAGCCCCGGAACGGTGGAAGTGAAGCGCATGTTTGTGAAAGATGCACATCGTGGTAAAGGCATGGCAACTACCATACTGCAAGAACTGGAAGCTTGGGCTGTGGAAGAAGGCTTTGATACATGTGTGCTTGAAACCGGAATAAAACAACCCGAAGCTATAGCGCTTTACACTAAGCATGGATATGATGTAATAGCCAATTATGACCAGTATGCCGAAGTGGGCAACAGTGTTTGTTTCAGTAAGAAGATTGGGATGAGAGTCTGAGTCAAGACATCAAAGCGCCTTTTCCATCACATAGTCGTCCATCACATAGCCATGGCCTATGTCCACCGTGATGGCGCGTGCAACGTTGAATCCATTGCGCTCATAAAAGCTTTGAGCCTTGTTGTTTTTGTTTACCTGCAGCATCAGCAATTTACCGCCACGTGCTTTGGCACGCATACAAACTTCGTAGAGCAAGGTGCGGCCAAGTTTCAAGTGTTGCATCTGTGGCAGCACGTACAGTTTGTGCAGTTTAAACTTACCTGGTTCCTCTTCGCTATATGCAGCAAATCCGGCCATGTCACGCCCGAATTGTACCAACAGAAATTCGCAGCCTTCCTCCTTCATCTGCCTTTCGAGTGAAGGCAGGCTGTACATCATCTCCAGCATGTAAGCAATCTGTTCAGCGCTGATGACGCCGGTATATGCAATCGGCCATGTATCGTATGCAATACGCTGCACAGTGGGCAGGTCTTCCTCAGCTGCTGTGGTAATAATTGGAACTGGTTTCAACATGTGCACAGTATTTTTTATCAATGCGCCTCCAGCCAGTTTCCTCCTGTATTCATATCCACCTCCAGCGGCACGGCCATTTTTACCGCGCCCATCATTCCATGTTTTATGATGGGCTTCACCATTTCTATTTCGCTTTTGTGCACATCAAATACCAATTCGTCATGCACCTGCATGATCATTTTTGATTTGAAATTGTTCTTCAGAAATTCTCGGTGAATGTTGATCATGGCCACCTTTATAATGTCAGCAGCGCTGCCTTGTATAGGTGCGTTGATGGCGTTGCGTTCGGCATAGCCGCGCACCACAGCATTCGCACTGTTTATGTCAGCGAGGTAGCGCCTGCGTCCGAGCAGGGTTTCTATGTAGCCTGTCTTGCGTGCATTCTCTATGGTCAGTTGCTGAAAGCTTTTCAGTTTGTTGAATTGCCTGAAGTAGGAGTCAATGATCTCTTTCGCTTCGCTGCGCGCAATTCCGAGTCCCTGCGCAAGTCCAAATGCACCCTGTCCGTAGATGATTCCGAAGTTTACTGCCTTCGCCTTGCTGCGCATCTCTTTACTTACGTCTGCTATGGGCACACCAAACACTTTTGCTGCTGTTGCTTTGTGAATGTCTTCACCTGCAAGGAAAGCCTCTATCATGTTTTCATCATTGCTGAGCGAGGCTATGATGCGCAACTCTACCTGCGAATAATCAGCGCTTAGTATGGTGTGATTTTCATCACGCGGTATGAATGCTTTGCGAATTTCTTTTCCGCGTGGTGTACGTATCGGAATATTTTGCAGGTTCGGATTGTTGGAGGCAAGGCGGCCGGTTGCCGCTACCGTTTGCATGTAGTTGGTGTGCACACGTCTGGTAATCTTGTTTACCATCAGCGGCAATGCGTCTACATAGGTGCTTTTCAGTTTGCGCAGTTCGCGGTAGTTAAGTACTTGTCCTATGATGGGGTGCGCGTGTTCGTATTTGCTCAGCGTGGCTTCATCGGTGCTGTATTGTCCTGTTTTGGTGCGCTTCATTTCTGTGGTCACCTTCAGCTTTTCAAACAAGATGGGCCCTAGTTGTTTAGGTGAATCCACATTGAATTTTTCACCGGCACTTTCGTGTATTTCGCTTTCATATTTCTCTATATCTATTGCCAGAAGATTGGAATAGTCCTTTAGGAAATTTTCATCCACACGCACACCTTCCCACTCCATATCTGCCAGCACTTTTATCAGCGGCACCTCTACTTCGTCAAATAGTTTTCTTATTTCACCGGTGTTCAATTCAGGCTCGAATTTTTCTTTCAACTGCAATGTGATGTCCGCATCTTCTGCTGCGTAATCTTTTATAGCAGCAGGTTCAAGGTCGGCCATACTGCCCTGGTTCTTTCCTTTTTTTCCCAGCAGTGTTTCTATGGATACAGGTGTGTAGCTCAAATATGCTTCGCTCAAAAAATCCATTCCGTGCTTGCCATCAGGATTCATAAGGTAGTGGGCCACCATGGTATCGAATATTTTGTTCTTCACTTCTACACCATACTTCATGAGCATTTTGTAATCGTATTTGTAGTTCTGACCTATTAGTTCTTTCTTGCTGTCTGAGAAAACGGACTTAAACTTTTCGAGTAACGATTTTGCATCATCTGAATTTTTCGGAACAGCTATATACCACGCCTCAAAGGGTTTTACAGCAAAAGACATTCCTACCAGGTCTGCATTGATGGGTTCTATGTCGGAGGTTTCGGTATCAAAACAAAAGGCGCTTGCGTCATTCAATGTCTTCACCAACGCATTCACTTCATCATCGGTTTGTACCAAATGATATACATGTTCAACATCAGCTATCGTTTTCAGATTTGTTTTTGGAGCAGCTTCTTTTTCTGCCGCACTTTCTGTTTCCTCCGTAGCGAATAGTTCGCCTTGCTTCGCTTCGAAAGGTGCGGGGCCTTCGCCAATTACTCTTTTCAGTAGCGTGCGGAATTCTAATTCTTCGAATACTTCGCGAACCTTTTCTTTATTCACTTCCTGCACGCGTAAGTTTTCTTCCTCCCACGGGCAAGGCGCATCCAGCACAATGGTGGCTAATTTTTTTGAAAGCAGCGCGAGGTCTTTGTTGTTTTCTACATTCTCTTTTTGTTTGCCTTTGAGTTTGTCTGTGTTGGCAAGAAGACCTTCTACACTTCCAAATTCCTGCACCAGTTTGGTAGCCGTTTTTTCGCCAATGCCGGGTATTCCGGGTATGTTATCCACCGCATCGCCCATCATGCCCAGTATGTCTATCAACTGCTCTACGCGTTCTATTCCATAGCGTTCGCATACTTCTTTTACGCCCAGCACTTCTGCATCGCCACCACCACGAGCTGGTTTATAAACGAATATTTTGTCGCTCACCAATTGACCATAATCTTTGTCGCTGGTCATCATATAAGTAGTGAATCCTTCTTGCTCGGCCTTCTTAGCAAGTGTGCCTATCACATCGTCTGCCTCGTATTTGCTTATCTGATATACCGCTATGTTCATTGCCTCAATGATGCGCATCAGGTAGGGGAATGCCAGTTTGATGTCTTCAGGTGTTTCATCCCTATTTGCTTTGTAATCCACAAAGTCATCCTCTCTGAAATTGCCATCGTGCGGATCGAATACAACAGCTAAGTGTGAAGGCTTTTCATTTTTCAGAATTTCCAGCAGCACATTGGTAAAGCCAAACATGGCAGAGGTATTCAATCCTTTGCTGTTGATACGCGGATTTTTGATGAAGGCGTAGTACGCACGGAAAATGAGCGCATAGGCATCCAGAAGGAATAGCTTTTTGTCGGTTTCTTTGGTAAGCATATTGAAATAGGAAAAAAGTGAGGCCAATGTAGATGGTTGGCAGAAGCGAGAGATGGGAAGGCGCACTCCAAACAACCTTATCGCAGCAAAATGGCTCTATGACCAACTGCCCGCGAATGCAGGCAGCGAAAGAGCGACACACATTGTCTATGCTACTGAAACGGAAAATACCCAACCGATTGACAGACGAACGCTTGCTGGTAGATGGCTGCGTAAAAGGCTACGAATCGTACAGATACGAACTGTACCAGCGGCATGCGCCAAAAATGTTTGTAGTGTGTAAGCGCTATGCCGGCAGCAGGGAAGATGCAGAAGACTATATGCAGGAAGGTTTTGTGCGCGTATTTGAAAAATTACACACATACAGTTTCAGTGGTTCGCTTGAGGGGTGGATTCGCAAAGTGATTACACGCGCCTGCCTCAACCATTTGCGAAGTAGAAGACTATATGCGGATATTACAGAGTATGCACCCATTGCCGATGTGAATGCTCCTGATGCACTGAATGAGATGAGTGAGCAGGAATTGATAAAGCTGATATCGACCTTGCCCCAGGGCTATCGTACCGTATTCAACATGTATGCAATAGATGGCTACGACCACGCGGAAATAGCCGAAGCACTTGGAATAAACGAAGGTACATCGCGCTCCCAATTGGCTAAAGCACGTATGTGGCTCAAACATTCAATAGAAAAAAATTTAATACCCGAAAGCCATGCTCATCAGGCGTGACGAACACAACATAGACAAAGCCTTCAGACAAGGGCTATATGATGCACAGGAACAACCTCCAGCACATCTGTGGGAAGGTATCCGCAACAATTCAGGCGGGCGAAAGCGCATTGCTGCCTTCTGGTTTGTTCCATTGCTTATGCTTGTAGTTGCAGGTGCTTGCGGTTATTATTTTTCAAATAGAAAGGAGCTGGCGCAAGCAGAATTCAATACTGGAACAAAACATCAGGCAACGGGTGACTTTGCTGTGAACAAAGCCGATGCTGATTTGTCGGGTGCTATAAATGAGGCGCAAAACGAATTGGCGGCAGGCTACCGCAAGCAGGAACCTGTGTACAAAGCAGTTGATAGCAACAAGTCAATTGATGTTGCAACCAAGATCAGAACCACCGCCAAGCAAAAGTATGTAAGCATCTCCAAAGTAAGCAATGAAGAACTTCAGCAAGTGAGCTTGATTGATGAAAGCCGTGAGCAACTTCAAGCAAACGAAATGACACTTTCCGTAGCGAATAAAGATTCACGTACAGACGATGCATTTGTTGTAGATGTTTTGCAAACGACAGGTGAAGCATGGGGACATATCAAGGCAAACTCAGAGAACGCAGCACATGTAATATCGGAGCAGCTTGCCATTGATACGGTGTTGATGTCTGACGCGCAATTGGATTTGCCTGTTTCAAGCGGATATCCGCAGCCGCGCATTCCCTGTTCAAGCCAATTTGCAGTTGGCTTGTATGTCACCACTTTTTTTCCTGAAAGGCAATACGCACATAGCCCGAGTCCATCATCCAATGCTGTGCAAAGTGACATCACGATGGAGGTGCCTGCACTCACAACAGGTTTCGGAATTGGTGCCGGTGTTGTTTGGCAACCAAAACATTTCCTCTATGCAATGACCGGGGTAGAACTCACAAATTTCAAAGAAGACCATCGGTGGAATGATTACTTTACTCAAACAGAGGTGCTGTACGAAGGTTATTACCAGGATACTACCTATAAGTATGTAGATAATGACACACTCCTGAGCATTGCACAAGTACCAATACCGGTAGACACTGCGGTAGCAGCATACAGCCAACAGCGCAACCAGCGCAATTCATACAGTGCTATTCAGGTACCGGTATTGCTCGGTATTTCATGGCAGCACAACCGCTGGACAGTGGGTGCAGAGGGTGGTGTGATGTTGAAGGTGCAAAGAAATTTTTCCGGCTATTACTACCGTGATGATGTGATAGTGAATGGCACGGAGACCACGGACATTCCACCTCTTGTAGCCGCCAATGCATACATAATGGAAGGCGAAGAGGTGAGCACGCAGCAGTATTACAACAGCTGGAAATTGGACTATCACCTTGGACTACGCATGGCATATAGTTTCAATCAACACTGGCAAATAGCTGCTGGGGCGCATTATCGCTGGATGCACTTCGATGCCCGCAACGACTTTGTGCCTGCGCACACGCTGCGCACGCCGGGTATCAACTTAGGTTTCTTTTATAAGCTTTGACAACACGCTAAGTTGTACGCATTGTGTGTAAGTCAAGCCATTCAGGCTTGTGCGGGCCATTTACATTTGGCCACTATTTTTTTCTCATCAGTTACCTGAACTATGACCCAACTCAAATTAGCCAAATCGGCCCTGCTCAATATGCCGAGCATCACACTTTTCTATGAAGACGAATCAGCTAAGCTGACAGCTCTGGAAAAGCAACAAGTACAATACATCAAAAAGGAAGTGGACAAGGAACAGGAAGTGATCTGCATTCAAGAACTGCCAGTGAATCACTACTTCATACCTGTGAAGAAGGAAAGCATAAACGCAGACATGATTGAAAAATTTCGCACCAAAGGCAATACACTATTGCAAGTGTTGAATGCGATGAAATATGCTGAAGTATGCATAGTTAACGAAACCAACGAGCCATCACTTTCGCTTGCTATGGCCGAAGGCATGGCGCTTGGCAACTATCAGTTTCTGAAATATCTGAAGGAAAAGAAGAAGAAGAAAAACGCATTGGAGTCAATAAGTGTGGCAGATAAAAAAGTATCAGCATCGGACATTGCAGAATTGCAGCACATTGTAGGTGCTACATGTATAGCGCGCACCCTGATCAATGAACCACTCTCATACCTGACTGCTGAGCAATTCAGCAAAGAGATGCAGAAGTGCGGTGACGAAGCCGGATTTAAAGTAACCGTGTTTAAGAAAAAAGAAATAGAACAGATGAAGATGGGAGGACTACTGGCAGTGAACCGGGGCAGCATGTTGCCACCCACTTTCAACGTGATGGAATACAAGCCAAAGAATGCAAAAAACAAAAAACCGATAGTGCTGGTTGGCAAGGGTGTGGTGTTTGACACCGGTGGGTTGAGTCTGAAACCTACACCCGGAAGTATGGATGAGATGAAGTGTGACATGAGTGGTGGCGCTGCGGTTGTGGGAGCACTTTTCGCCATTGCAAAAAATAATCTCCCGGTGCATGTAGTGGGCCTTGTGCCCGCCACTGATAACAGACCGGGTATGGATGCTGTGGTTCCGCAAGACATTATCACCATAAGTGATGGCACAACGGTGGAAGTGCTGAATACCGATGCTGAAGGCAGATTGATACTCGCTGATGCATTGGTGTACGCGAAAAAATTCGAACCTGAAGTTTGCATTGATTTGGCAACACTTACAGGTGCAGCAGTGCGTGCAATCGGCAGCTATGCAAGTGCAGTTATGGGCACAGCCGAGCAACCCGTAATGGACCAACTTGCTGAAAGCGGAATGAATACCTGGGAGCGCACCGTTCAATTCCCCATGTGGAATGACTATGGCGAGGAAATGAAAAGTGACATAGCCGATCTGAAAAATCTTGGTGGCGCAAATGCAGGACAAATAACTGCGGGAAAATTCCTAGAACATTTCACCGATTACCCTTGGATACATATAGATATTGCAGGGCCCGCTTACAGCAACACAGCCTCAGCCTACCGCACCAAAGGTGGCAGTGGTGTTGGTGTGCGCATGCTGTATGATTTTGTGAAGCGTAATTATTGTTGAATACTGAGCATGGTAAGGCAATACATCAGTCAAATGAGTGGTATGAACCCCGAAGGGACAGGCAAGTGTCCAAGACTATAAATCAACAAGAATTCAAAAGTGAGCGATAACAAAATACGAGTGGCGATAACCAGTGGCGACATCAATGGCGTAGGCTTGGAGACAGTGATAAAAGTGTTGGCTGATGCACGGGTAGCTGAAATGTGCACACCCATCATCTATGCACACCCGGAGGTGATGAAGGCACACAAGAAGGCAAGTGGTGTTGAAGAATTTCAGTACAACAGTGTGAACAGCGCAGCCGATGCAATTCCAAAAAAAGTGAATCTGGTAAATGCATGGCGCGACTACAAAGGCACTGTTCAATTTGGCAAAGCCGAAAAGGAAGCCGGAACATTTGCCTACAAAAGTTTAGAAGCTGCGGTAAATGATCTGGCATCTAACAAGGTGGATGTGCTGGTAACATCACCCATCAACAAAGACACAATACAAAGTGCTGAGTTCAACTTTCCGGGCCACACCGAGTACTTAGCCAAGTTTGCCAATACCGACAAGGTGCTCATGTTCCTTGTGAGTGATGTGCTGAAGGTAGGCATCGTTACCGGCCACCTTCCATTGAAGGATGTGGCCTCACATATTACCAAAGACCGCATATTAGAAAAACTGCGCATGATGCAGGAGAGCTTGCTGAAAGATTTTGGAATAAACAAACCACACATAGCCGTGCTTGGCCTGAATCCACACGCTGGAGACAATGGCCTGCTGGGTACTGAGGAAAAAGACATAATACTACCCGCAGTGCGCGAGGCTACTGACAAAGGCATGTATGTGTTCGGTCCATATGGCGCTGATGGATTTTTCGGTAGTGGTGGGTACAAAAAATTTGACGCAGTGCTTGCCATGTATCACGATCAGGGACTTGCACCCTTCAAAGCATTGGCCTTTGATCAGGGAGTGAACTTCACTGCCGGATTGCCAATAGTGCGCACTTCGCCTGACCATGGCACCAGCTACGACATAGCAGGCACAGGCAAAGCTGATGAGGCGAGCATGCGTGCAGCCATATTCACTGCATGTGATATTTACAACCAGCGCAAAGCATACCGCGAGTACGCATCTAATCCGCTCAGGAAACAGGAAGTAAAAGACAACAAAGACGATCAACGTGAGTAATGATTGCGCACTTCAAAAAACAAAATCGCCCTCGCTGGCGGTTTTTTTTTGCCCCAACTGATGCTTACTGATACAATATTTTTGAGGTATGATCGTATTACGTTTTTAATCAACCGCCATTAATCTTATCCGCATACCAATCCAATTGATGACCATGAAACAACTGCGTATAGCGACAACGTGCTTGCTGATGCTGCTTGTAGCGCATCAGCGCACCATTGCAGCCGATACATTGCACATAGAGTGCAACACAAAGGCAATAAAGAAATTCCTGAGAAATGACTTGACCAAAGCGAACACCACTTGTGTGGTACTAAGCGGATACGACAAACGCACCAACTGGAACAAGGTATTCAAAAAATTGGGTACGTTGCCTGCGCTTAGCGAACTGATGCTGCTGTCAAACAATTTGAACAAATTGCCTGAGTCGGCCGTTGCGCTGAAAAAACTGGAGCATCTCACGGTGATAGGCAGCAGCGATGCTTGGTTAGAAGAGAGCATTGATGTTCTCTTGCGCATGAATGCGCTGCACCACCTCACCTGCGAGCTGGAATACGAGGATGAATTGCCCTTCGAACTGTTGCATGCACCTACTCTGAGGCAGGTAACCTGCATCAGTCCGATGTTCGAAGATTTTCATATAGGATGGCAAAAAGCACTTTCCGATACCGGACTTTACATCTATAGCATCAACCTTGAGCGCACTGGCGATCTTCAATCTATTGGCCCGCTGAGCGTAAGCATCATCTGGCCCGATGCACCAGAGGATGAAGACGCAATGCAAGCTGTGGAAGTAGCAGCAGATGAAACAGCCAATGGAGAATCAACAGCTGAAGATCAAACAGCGACTTCAGCATTAAAGGATGACGATGCAGAATTCGTAGCAGCTACGCGAATTAGTGCACCAACCAATGGGTTTGATCCAGAATACAAAACCCTGCACCGCCCCGTACCAGATATTGATACACATAGAGAATATTATGCGGTTGACTGTAGCAAGCGCACAGTCATTTTTACGGAGCGCAGCAATACACAAATAGACATACCGGCAAATGCCTTTGTGGACAAGCAAGGCAATGCAGTACAGGGCGATGTGCAAGTGGACTACCGCGAGTTTCGCGATCCTGTTGATTTTCTTTTTTCAGGCATTCCTATGTCATTTGGCGACAGCACCAATCAGACATTTTTCCGTTCAGCAGGCATGTTTGAAATAAATGCTTCGCAAAACGGAAACGAAGTTTTTCTGCAAGATGACAAAGACATCACAGTCAACTTCGCTGATACAGATACTGCAAG
>JBJXFP010000195.1:0-10531 GCA_046155615.1 Flavobacteriales bacterium
CCTGGACTCAGGCTGAAATAGCTATACGCGCCAGTTGCACCTTGCATGGTTTACCCTCGCTGCAATTGCGCTATGTGCGCGTGGCAGCAGTGGGTGCGGTGGGTCAGGGTCAGTGGAGCGACATAGCAGAGTGCTTCGCCCGCTGATGAAAATGACACAGCAAAAAGACACGCACGTGCTACACGGGAATTGATGCAGCGCTGTGCGTTATGGTGAGTCACCACCCTTGCGGGTGGTGATTTTTTTTGGTTTGTTTTCCGTGATGTGTTTTTCTGCTAACTGCTTTTCCGCGTCAGTCGTTCCTTCTCCATCACCACAGCTCCAACAGTATTGTAAGCTGTGCGCAAAAGCGCGTTGCGTTTCCTGACTTCTCTGAGCAGCAACGCAACAAAAAGAAATACGCAGCTAAGTACAAAAATGAGTAGAGACACTGCAAGCCGTAACTCTTCCAATTGTCGAATTGAAATGGAACCTTTGACTGAAACTCCACTTGGTTGATGCATGCCGGATGCTTCAAATAAAGGAAAACTCATTGCATAGATGCCAAGCCCAATCATTCCCAGAAAAAGCAGGTAACAAATGATTTCTGCGAATACGCCAATGATGCGCTTGATGGTTTTTGAAACACTGTAGTGATCAAGTGTTTTCATCAGCACGTTCAGTTCAGCATGATGTCTTACATGGGCTTCCCAAAGCAATTTGGATTGGTCTGTTTCATTCATGGTTTGTAAGTTTTAGAATACAATGTTATTATCAAATACCATCGTTCCACAACTATGTTCGGATTGTTGCATGCACAATAGACCTTTTTTATCTTCGTTTCACCAACAGAAAAAAGAAAACAAAATGATATATGACCCTGTCGAAAGTGCTATAACCCGTGTGGACGGCAAACTAACTGGCGAGGTAAAATCAGTGATGGTGATATCCTATTCGGCTCATCACCTCAACGGCCAGACAGTGCAAGGCAAGATATGTGCTGAGCCTTCAGGCTCTGACTCCAATTACATCATTCACTACAGGCCTGATGGCATCCGCAGCAGCAAGTGGGAATACGGCTCCACCACAAAAAGCACCATTACCTTCAACGAAAAAGGCTTGCAGACAGTGAAGGAAACAAGCCACAGCCTTGGCACAAAAAGTAAATCGCAATACACCTATGATGAAGATGATCAGGTGATACTTAGCGAATCATTCGATAGCGAGGGCCTGCTGATATCCAAAGTTGCCACTACATACATAGCCAAGGGCAAGCCATTGGAAAGGATACACTATGCAGGCCGATCAGGAAATATATTGAACAAGAGTGTGCATGTGTATGATGACAAACTCAATCTGCTTTCAGAAACAGAATACGATTCGAACAACAAAGTGACCCGCCTTGTAACTCATGCATACAATGCACAAGGACAACCAACGGAATACAAAACAGAATACACCGATCCGGTAAAGAAGAAGTATGGCACCTGGGTGCGGTATGCTTACAATGAACATGGCGACCAATCAGAACAGGTTCATCTCAAGTATGATGGATCGGTCATCAATACTTTCACCTTTACCAACGAATATGACAGCGAAGGCAAAGCAATCAAAGAAATACCTAAGCCACTCAAACCTGACTGGTATCTGCAGGAAGGTGAAACGGAAGAATTTGAGTACGATGCAAAAGAAAATTGGATCAAAAGAACCTTTTTCTTCAAAGGAGCACCGGCCAAAATCATCATCCGAAAATTGAGTTATTACAATGACCCAAGTGAAAATGAACTACTGGAACATCCTATGAGCAACTACGAAGAAGGATCAGATGATGCGGAAGCCGTTGATCTGCGCGGCTTCGAGATAGAAGAGAAAGACATCCGCTGGATGGCAGAAGACCCGTCCATCAAAACAGAACGCTTTCCTGTATTGCGATTCTATGTATGGTGGGTGAAGGAAATTCCGTCCACCCATTTTTATTACGATCCTCACATAGAAGTTCGCACACTGCTGAAGGAATTAAAGAAACAACTCGGAGGCATGGTCATTCATCAGCACACCAAGAGCCATTCAGGAGAAAGGCCATATACCGAGTCTTACGTGGTACAATTCACAGCCTATTACGGCTATCTGTTAGTGGTAAACAACATTCATCAGGACGATGATGAAATGTTTGATGTATCCCGTTTCCTCCATACCGAGTATGGTGAATACCTGCACTTCGGGCAGGTAGTGCTCTACCGCCCGCCCGATTGCAGCGAACACCGCGACACCTTCATTGAGGAACAAATAGACAACTTAATAGACGAATGCTCTGTTGAGAAAAAGCCCGACAAGCCCCGTATACAAATGATAGAAGTGCAGGGCGGCAATTATGTGATACGCGAACATGCAGTGCACGATCACTTCCACATACAAGACTTAGACGTAAACTATGGCCACGGCTTCCAGCAGTTCCATACTGATCTGATGAGTCGTTTCAACAGCAGTACAAAAGGCCTTGTGCTCTTCCATGGCGAGCCGGGTACAGGCAAAACGTATTACATACGCCACCTGCTGCGCAGCATGGTAGCCAACAACAAGAAGGTGATCTACATGCCGCCCAACATGGTGGACCACCTTACTGATCCTGTCTTCATGACCTTCCTCGGAAACACCGTAAGGCGGTGGAGTGAGGAGGGAAACTTCTGCGTGCTGCTGATAGAAGATGCAGAACCGCTGCTGGCGCAAAGGCAGGAGGGTGTGCGCATACAAGGTGTTACCAACTTGCTGAACATGACCGATGGTTTGCTCAACGATATGCTGAACCTGCAAATCATTTGCACCTTCAATGTGGATGTAAAGAAATTGGACAGTGCACTGCTGCGTCCGGGTCGCCTCGTTGCGCGCAAAGAATTCAAAGCGCTGAGCGAGTTGGATGCCAATCTGCTGGCGCAACGTTTAGGTATCAAGCATCACTTCGATGCACCTGCCACATTGGGCGAGATATATGCCATGCGCAAAAACAGCGAAACACTCGTACACGACATTGGCAACGCCACCGAAGGCAGCACGCGGGTTGATGATTTGTGAAATAGTTATTTGTGATAAGCTGCATGGAGTTCGCCATCATTCGCAGCATCAGCATATCAGGGCCACTGCTTAAGATCGTTTATGATGCTGTCCCGGCATCACTCATTGTAGTTCATCACCTTGTGGCCGCCCTCGCGCAGGTAGTGGTCGCGTTTGAATAGTTCTATGTCGGCCTTCATCATATCGGCCACCAATTCATCTAAGGAGTGTGTGTGTTTCCATCCGAGTTTTTCCAGTGCCTTGGCCGGATTGCCCACCAATAGTTCTACTTCAGTAGGGCGGAAGTATTTGGGATCTATCTCTATCAGCACTTTGCCTGACTTGCTGTCATAAGCTTTTTCATCTACACCGGTGCCGCGCCACTCAAGGGTAACGCCTGCATGTGCAAAGGCGAGGTTGCAGAAGTGACGCACGCTGTATGTCTCGCCTGTGGCAAGCACAAAGTCATCTGCTTCATCTTGCTGCATCATCAGCCACATGCCTTCCACATAGTCTTTCGCATGGCCCCAGTCGCGCTGTGCATCCACATTGCCGAGGAATAGTTTCTCCTGCATACCAAGATGAATTTTGGCAGCAGCGCGTGTAATTTTTCTTGTCACAAATGTTTCGCCACGCAAGGGCGACTCGTGGTTGAACAGTATGCCATTGCATGCAAACATGCCATAAGCTTCGCGGTAGTTTTTTGTAATCCAGTATGCATAGAGCTTGGCCACGGCATAAGGACTGCGCGGATAGAAAGGTGTGGTTTCACTTTGCGGCACTTCCTGCACTTTGCCATACAGCTCGCTGGTGCTGGCCTGATAGAATTTTGTCTTTTTCTCTAAACCCAGTATGCGGATAGCTTCGAGCAGGCGCAAGGTGCCTGTGGCATCGGCATTGGCCGTGTACTCCGGTGTTTCGAACGACACATGCACATGGCTTTGGGCAGCTAAGTTGTATATCTCATCGGGCATGGTCTCCTGCACAAGGCGTATCAGGTTGGTGCTGTCAGTAAGGTCGCCATAGTGCAGATACATCTTCACATCGCGCTCGTGCTGGTCCTGGTAGAGGTGGTCAATGCGGTCGGTGTTGAAGAGCGAACTTCTGCGTTTTACACCATGCACTTCGTAGCCTTTATTCAAAAGCAATTCGGCAAGGTAGGCTCCGTCCTGCCCTGTGATGCCTGTTATCAAAGCCTTTTTCTTCATGGGTGCGAATGTAGGCTGTGCCTTGTGTTGTGCTGCATATTGCATATGCATCAGCGAGCGTCATGCTTCCATCTTTTCACCACTTCTTGCATGGCTCCTTCTTTCAGGCTATAAGCAGAATGAATTAAGTTTTTGAAATCAGCGAGGCTCAATACATACATCACCAATTGTGCGGCCAGCGGCATGTACTCGGCACGTATGTCAGGAATGTGCGGGTGGCGCAGCCGCTGCTGATAGGTGCTGCCAATAAGCGCATGGCAAATACCGGGAAAGGCATGCAGCGGAATGTTATTGCTCAACTTTACTTCTTTCGTCTGGTTACCTGAGCCTGCCATGTACAAGTCCAACAGCGTATCGAATGAACCGCTGCTGCCTATCAGCACTGAAGGCGCATACCGGCCGATAGCTTCTTTCAGTGTTGGCAGTGTTTCATCTAATACATGTTGCAACCGGTTGATGTCGTTTTGCACAATGGGATCTGCCGGTTGCAACTGTTCATGCAGGCGGCTTACACCAAGCATAAAACTTTGTTTCCACAAAATACCTTTGTGATTGGCTATAAGAAATTCGGTGCTGCCACCTCCTATGTCCATCACCAATGCTGTGGCATTGCCAAGTTCTGTGGTTTGTGTTATGCCTGCATATATCAGCTCAGCCTCGCGGTTGCCATCTATTATTTCTATGTCAAGGTCAAAATACTTTTTGGCATCGGCAACAAATGCTTTTCCATTGGCTGCCTCGCGAATGGCTGATGTGGCGAAAGCGTACACAGGCTTGCACTGCAGGTTAGCGGCATTCTGCGTGTGACAATACAAGGCATCCATGCCGCGCATGTATCGCTGCGCAGTGATGTGGTGTTGTGCAAAGCCGCCAGCACCAAGCTTCACCGGCAGTTTGTTTTGAAACACAGTTTGCCATGTGCCATCAGCTTCCACGGCTGCTACCAGTAGATTGAATGTATTGGTGCCACAGTCAATCACTGCCAGGTTTACCGGCTCTGCCTTTTTTACTTCTGCTTCGGCCATCAAATACTCACTGATAGTTGCAGCCATTTGTTCCAGACATTTTCTTCTATGTAGAGCACACGCACCTTGTCGCGCGAGAAGCCGAAACTGAGATCAGCGGTGTAGCCACCATTGAACCACACCTCGAAGCCTGCCGCTACGTAGCCGCCAAAGCCTATGTCGGTGCGTTGCTGATAAGTCTGTATCTGGTTGGGATTGCTGGCTCCTATGAAGAGCTGATAGGTTTCATCTGCCACGTACACTTCCACTCCCTGCACTTTGGTGCCGAGCATGCTGCCTCCAAACTGCATGTAGAAGTTGGCCATGTCATTCATATAGCTGCCCCAGCGGTAGCCGAGGTTTGCATTGAACCGCTGTTCCTTGCCTGATATGGAAAAAAGCCTTACATCGTTTTGTGCATTTTGCTGCTGGCCTGTGCCGATAAACTGAATGGTGAACTGATCGGCTGTTTTCAGTTGTATGCCATTTACATTCATGAGCAACGCACTGTAGCGGTTGAAATTGAACTTCAGTTGCAGGCCCACCATGAATGCAGGCATGTAGCGCACATTGAGCGGATAAGCATCAGAAGGAAGTGAAAAGGCAGTGGCCTGATAAAAATTCTGAATCTGCTGGGTGCGTTGGAGTGTGAGATTGAGCACCTCCTCTATGCTGTAGTAGCGCACTTCGTTCTGCCCTATGTCGGTGCCTGAGTTGCCCACACCGTTGTAGAAGTTGGCCGTTTTTTTACTGGCAAAGTATCCGCCCAGGTTCAGCCCGAAGCTGAGACCGCGTATGGTGTCCTCCTCCACCTCCTCATCCTCCCACAGCAGGTGCGATGCCGCGCGCAGGTGTGTAGCTTTCTTATGAAACAAGCTCTGCGCATTGGTATGCTGCGATAAAAGCAACAGCGCTGCGCAAAAAAGGAAGAGGGAATTGACAATTATTTTTTTCTTCTTCATGGCGGGCAAATGAATAAAGGAATGTGACACTTCGCATGTTTACACCAATTTCTTATTTTCAATTGCACAACCCTGAAAGGGTTGAACAATAATAACCACGGGTGAAACCCGTGGACAGAAGGTGTCAGTGACACAGAACCACGAAGAGGTTCAACTTCCAATCTAATCATGTTGAACCCCTTCGGGGTTCTGAAATTTCATATACGACAATACCACGGGTTTCACCCGTGGTTATTGATGTTGAACCCCTTCGGGGTTTTCCGAATAACCACGTGCACTTTATAGTTTGTTGACCACACCAAAAACATTTCGAATAACCCTATGTCAGGAGACTGAGAAGGTTGGTGCACGAATGCGCTTAGTCATTTAAAGGAATGTGACTCATTCGTCCCGAATATGTCGGGATACTCAAATCAACGCAAAAGAAAACTGTATTCATTCGATAAAATATATTGTTGTTTCCCATTGCGTGATTTGAGATCATCTTTCATTTGCACACATTGCTTTACGCCATTACTGACATAGAAACCACCGGGAGCCATGCAAGCGGCAACAGCATTACCGAAATTGGTATATGCCTGCACGATGGAGAGCGCATAGTGCGCGAGTGGCACACCCTGCTCAATGTAGGCGCACCACTGCCGCGCTACATCACTGCACTTACTGGCATCACCAGCGAGATGCTGGAGGGTGCTCCCACCTTTGCTGATATAGCCGATGTGTTGCACGAACTGCTGGAGGACACCGTATTCGTTGCGCACAACGTACAGTTCGACTACAGTTTTATCAGGGCTGAATTTGCCGCAGCAGGTATCAAGTGGCAGAGCAGAAGACTGTGTACCATCAAGCTGGCACGCAAGGCCTTTCCGGGTGCGCCATCATACGCTCTGGGCAATATCTGCAACTGGTTGGCCATACACAACGAGCAGGCACACCGCGCACTAACTGATGCACGCGCTGCCGCGCAGGTGTTTGCAAAAGCAACCGCAGTGCTGGATGATGATGTGGTGGAGAAAATGATCAGCCGTGGTGCGCCTGAAATTTTTCTGCCACCCAACCTGAACCGCGCTGACTATGATGCCCTGCCAGAAAAGCCGGGTGTGTACTACATGCTGAACGAAAAAGGAAAACCCATATACATAGGCAAAGCCAAAAACCTGAAGAAGCGCGTGCAGCAACACTTCACCGCGAGGCCTGAGGCACAGAGGCTGCAGGACTTCATGCGCGAAATACGCCATGTGAGCTATGAGCTGACAGGCACCGAACTGATAGCCCTGCTGCTGGAAGACCATGAAATACGCCAGCACTGGCCCAGGCACAATGCTGCGCAGAAGAACCGTGTGAACCATCAGGCCATCATCAGCTACAACGACCACAAGGGATATATGCGGTTAGCCAATTCTGCCGCCCGCACACAAACCGCTGCGGTGAAAACCTTCACCACGGCATACCGCGCCAAAGAATGGCTGATGAAGATGGCCACGGAATTTGAAATAGATATGCGGCTGCTGGGCCTTGACATGTTTGATGTGCATGCCGCCTGGCCTGATGTGGATGAGCACAACCATTTGCTGCAACAAGCCATAGATGCGATGCAAAAGCGGGAACCCAGCCTCGCTGTGCGCGGCAGTGGCCGCACACCCGATGAGGTGTCGTACATCGTGGTGAGGCAAGGCAGGCTGATGGGCTATGCTTTTGTATCCAGAGAGGTGAGTGATTTTGCCCTGATAGAAAGCTGCGTGAACAAACTGCCACCTACCGAAACCAATGCCTCCATCATGCGGCAACTGATAGAAAACCCGGAGCACCATAGTGTGGTGAGGCTGGACAATTTGACAATTAGCCAATTGGACGATTAGCCAATTGAACAATTAGCCAATTAGCCAATGCCCAACAGCGCTCATGGCAGTTCAGCAGATTCCATCCCTGCTGTGCTGCAAGGACTGCGCTACATGTGGAATGACGTGACACATGGACGGGACTACTGACCACGGGCTACTGACTACTGACCACTGACCCCTGACTGCTGCCAACTGACCACTTCACTCATATTTGGCCCATGCATTTGTCTCCTGCTATATCGCGCTATGTAAATGATGCCCGCGTGTGGATAGTTTTTTTCTTTCTGCTGCGCCTTGTACACATCACCCAGCCTCCGCTGGAGGTGGTGCACAACTGGCGTCAATGCACGGTGGCGATGGCCGCCCGCAACTTTTGCGAAACCGATAACAACATACTGATGCCACGCTTAGACATTGGCGGCAGTGGCTCGGGGGTGGAGGCCATGGAATTTCCCCTGCTCAACTATGCTATATATATAGTGGCCCGGGTATTCGGATACGACCACTGGTATGGCCGCCTGCTGGTGCTGTTGGTGAGCAGTGTGGCCATGTGGTATTTCTACAAAATACTGCGCCTGCGCTACAGCGAGAAGATGGCCCTCTATGCCATGCTGCTGCTGCAATGCTCGCTGTGGCTGATGTATATGCGCAAGATGATGCCCGATACATGGAGCGTGTCGCTCATCATCATAGGTATGTACTGCGGCCTGCGCTACCTGACGGATGTGGATGCAGGGCAGGACAAAACCCTGAACCGCAAGGGCCTGCTGCGCCTTGGCCTGTTTGCTGTGCTGGTGTGCGCGGGGCTGCTGAGCAAGATTAGCAGCGTGCCCATTTGCGCCATTGCCGTGGTGCCCTTGGTGAAAGCAACCGGCTTGCGCAAAGTATTTTTTGCGATAGCTACGCTTATAGCTCTGGGGCCGGTGATGTGGTGGTACTTCCTGTGGGTGCCGTGGCTCACTGCGGTGCATGGCACAGGCCACTTCTTCATGGGGGTGCCCATGGCGGAGGGGGCCGCGCAGGTGCTGCACGACTGGAAGCTGCTGCTCGGTTTTTTCTACTTCTCGGCTATGAAGTATGTGGGCTTCGGGGTGTTTGTGATGGGAGCTGCCATGGTTTTTTACAAAAAAGAAAAAGTGCTGATGACTACGGCATTGGCTGCACTGGTGCTGCTGGCCTTGGTGCTGATGCGCGGTGGTGGCGCTGTGCTGAGGCACGATTACTACATCATCCCCTACGTGCCGGTGATGGCGGCTGTGGCGGCCTATGGGCTGAGTAGCCTGCGCCACCGCTGGTTTGCCACGCTGCTGCTGGCGGCTGTGATGGTGGAGGGTGTGCTGAACCAACTGCACGACCTGCGCATTAAACCGGGCGAAGCGCAGATGCTGCAATTGGAAGCGGTGATGGACAAGCTGGGCGCGCGCTCCGACCTGATTGCCATCAACAGCCCCTACTCGCCTACGCCTATGTATTGGGCGCACCGCAAAGGATGGTTGTGCAGCAACGACCAACTGATGAATTTCCGCGAGGTGTACCAAATGGCCGAACGGGGCCTTCGATACATAGTGATTATGAAAAATGCCTACGATGGCGACTGCCAGTTGGTGCTGAAGCCGATGTATGAAGATGAGTTGGTGAGGGTGTATGCGGTGAAGTAATTAGCCAATTAGCCAATGGGCGGATTAGCCAATTAGCCAATGGGCGGATTAGCCAATGATACGGGCGACCCTGATGAGGGTGTATGCACTGGCAAATGCTATCACTGTTGAAAATGAAAACCGCTCCCTGCGTACACAGGAAGCGACTCTCACAACACATCAAATCAAAAACCCATCAATCATTAACGCATTGTCATAATTCACCCCATAGGGGCACGTAATTCATAATTCATAATTCATAAATCATAACTCACCCCATAGGGGCACGTAAATCATAATTCATAAATCATAATTCATAATTCAAATCTGACTCTTACTGCCTTTGAATTTTTTAATCAGTGCATCATAGCCAAGACTGATGAATGGATCGCTCTCCTCAGCTTTGCGCAGCCACGACAGGCCGAAGCATAGCAGCATGCCCCACTCTAACCAGAAGAGGGCCGCGAATTCCTCGTTGCTATTCCTGTTGATATAGAAGAGTATGGCACAGGCCACCAGCCCTGCCACTATGCCCAGCCCGCACCACAGGTGAAAGTTGCGGCTGGCAGGTGATACAGGCGGTGCGCCATCAGGTGCCTCGCGGAAAAACTTGAGGGCATACAAGGCAAACACAAAAAAGAGCAGCACTGCCGAGCCAAAGTGTATCCACTTGAGCCAGTGGTGCTGGCAGGGGCAGCAGGCTACGCCCAGGGCTGCCGCGCAGCCTACGTAGCTCCATCTGTTTTGCCACGCGGTGTCGCCACGGTAGGTATATAGTATAAGGGCAAGTATGGCTAAGGTGCCCGCAAAGGGGTCGCGGGCATGGGTGTAGTGATACTTGCTTACGGAGGT
>JBJXFP010000200.1:0-17485 GCA_046155615.1 Flavobacteriales bacterium
TTTGAAAACAACCTTGTGATGTTTGTGCTTGTGAGTGCAGTGAGTGCGCTTACTGCTTTCTATATGTTTCGACTTTATTTTCTCACTTTCCATGGTAAGTTCAGAGGCACTCACGATCAAGAACATCATCTGCATGAGTCGCCAAAGACGATGACTATTCCACTTATTGTTCTTGCGGTGCTCTCAGTGGTAGGTGGTTTTATAGGTATGCCACATGCAGTGGGCGAGCAGATGGGAATGCATTGGCATTGGCTGGATCACTTCTTAGAAAAAGCAGTTGTGATGCCTTCCTTGCACATGAGTGTTGGAACAGAAGTGATACTGATGGTGGTAGCTACCGCAGTCGCAGTTGCATCCATTTTCTATGCATGGAAGAAATACAAAAGGGATGGTGAGCTGGCATTGGAAGACAATGAGATTGAGAACCCAACACATCTTTTGCTTGCAGATAAATACAGAATAGACGAATTGTATGACCGCATCATACGCAAACCCATAGATAGTATCAGTGCCTTTTTTGGCAAAAGCATTGAGCCAAAAGTGATTGATGGCTTGGTAAACGGAACCGGCAGTGGCACTCAAAATATTGCAGAAAAAATCAGTGTGATGCAAAGTGGTAAAATCAGTTTTTATATCGCAGTAACTGTTATCGGCCTTACACTTTTATTGCTCTTTATCTAATACACACAGACTCTTTTAGCATATGTTGACGATACTATTACTTGGCATACCCTTTATAGCAGCTGGCGCGGTCTTGCTCATGCAAAAGAGTGCCAAGCAAATTGCGCTGTGCGCAGGCCTGCTTGAATTGGCAGCTACAGTTGTTGCTTTTGTTTTTTACAAGCAAGACGCGAGTCATCCATACCTTTCTTTCGGACAAGAGTGGATTGGTCCGCTTGGTATGAGTTTCAGTTTCTCACTTGATGGTATCAGTTTGGTGATGATGTTGTTGTGTTCCATTCTGCTCCCACTTATTGTTTACTCTCAATATCACAAAGTATATAAGAATGCACATGTTTTCTATTCGATGCTGCTACTCATGGTCGGCAGTATGGTTGGCGCCTTCACTACTACCGATGCGTTGCTGTTTTATGTGTTCTATGAGTTTGCATTGATACCCATCTATTTCATGTGCCTTATCTGGGGCAGTGGTGAAAACAAGGCGCGTGTTACACTCAAGTTTTTTCTCTACACACTTTTCGGAAGTCTGTTCATGCTGGTGGCCTTGTTGTATGTGCATAACATCAGTGGATCGTTTGCACTGACAGCCATGTATGAAGCCGCCAACGGCATGAGCACTGAAGAGCAAGGCTGGCTGCTCGCTGCATTCTTCATTGCATTTGCCGTAAAAATCCCGGTGTTTCCTTTCCACACTTGGCAGCCTTCTACTTACGATGCTGCGCCACTTGCAGGCACTATGCTATTGGCAGGCATCATGCTGAAAATGGCTACCTATGGTTTGATAAGATTGGTATTACCCATGTTGCCGGAAGGTGTTGCTGAGTATGGCGACTGGTGTCTTGCCCTGTGCGCTATCAGTGTAGTGTATGCATCATGTATGGCTATTGTCCAGAAGCGCTACAAGTTGCTCATTGCCTATTCATCCATTGCACACGTTGGGCTTTTGGCTGCGGGTATTCTCAGTGGCAACGCGCAGGGCATACAAGGTGGTGTAGTGGAAATGCTTTCTCACGGTATCATCGGTGTTGGCCTGTTCTTCGTTTATGACATTATTGCATCGCGTATGGGACACGATGAGATGCAGCGCATGGGGGGTATCCGAGAAGTCAATTCAACATTTGCATTTCTTTTCTTCGCAATTGTGATGGGCTCAGTTGCGCTTCCGGCCACCAGTGGTTTTGTGGGTGAGTTCTTATTGCTCATTGGATTGTATCAATACAGCCCTGTATTGACCGGTGTGGCAGGACTAACAGTGGTGCTTGGTGCAGTGTATATGCTGCGCGCTTTCCAGCAAATGATGTTGGGAGGCAGTAATCACAACACAGCTTCGTTTGCACCACTTACAACCCATGAAAAAACCGTACTTGGAATCATAGTGGCTTTGATTGTTTTGTTGGGAGTTTATCCCTCTATCGTTCTGGAGCTCTCCAATGCATCTGTTGAAAATCTATTGATTGGAATAAACTAATATGAAAGAACTCCTCATCATATCACTCATAGGAATTGCTGTGTTGGCTGCTGATATATTGAAGCTGCGCAAACTTATTTTTCCTTTGATCGCGCTTGGACTTTTGGGCAATGTGGTGTGTAGCATAGTAGATTGGGGTCACAATGAGGTGCCCTTTGCTCAGTATGGTGGCATGTTACTATTTGACAATCTCGCCTTAGCCTTCAATATTGTGCTTAGCGTTATTGCATTGTTTTGGTTCATTCTCACTGCTGACTATTTCAAAGTTGATTCTGAAAAACGAACAGACCTTTATGCACTTGCGCTCTTCAGCCTTTGTGGCGCAGTTGTGATGGTGAGCTTCAGCAATATGATGATGCTTTTCCTCGGTTTGGAAATTCTGAGCATACCGCTTTACGTGCTTGCTGCCAGCGAGAAGAGAAACATTCTGAGCAACGAAGCAGGCTTCAAATACTTTTTTCTGGGTTCATTAGCATCCGCTATCATTCTGTTTGGCATTGCACTCATATATGGATCCACAGGTTCATTTGATTTAGCAACCATTGCTTCGAAAATTGCGGTGATCGGAAATGATAGCGCTTTACTCACTGTAGGTGTAACAATGATTGTTGCGGGTTTTGCATTCAAAATCAGTGTAGCTCCATTCCATCTTTGGGCACCCGATGTATATCAAGGTGCGCCAACAGTTATCACTGCATTCATGGCTACCATCGTGAAGGCAGCTGCCTTCGCTGCACTTTACAAACTATTCAACGGAGCACTGGCAGGTATGAGCGAAAAATTCATGACTGCATTCGCTATTATGAGTGCTATTACCTTGATAGTTGCCAATATCATCGCCTCCGTTCAAGTGAACAGCAAGCGACTGCTTGCCTACTCAAGCATATCGCATGCAGGCTTTATGCTTGGCTTTGTGATGATGAGTGCGCAGGTCCCTGGCAAGTATTTGCTGTTTTACGTGTTAGCCTATAGCATCGCTAGTCTTACTGCATTTGGTGCTTTGCATCATGTAAGCAGCGCACAAATGGGTGAGGAGAGTACCAATGCTTTCAAAGGCTTGGTAAAGCGCAATCCGATGATGGCCGGTGCTATGACACTCGCTTTGCTTAGCATGGCTGGCATTCCGCCTCTCAGTGGTTTTCTGGCGAAATACTTTGTCATAAAGGGTGTTTTGAATGGCGGTCATTTGTGGCTTGTTATCATCATGATATTGAGCAGTGTTGTGGCGATGTACTATTACCTGAAACTGATAATGGCCATGTTTACTCCCATAGAAAATGCAGGACGTATTGTGGTAAACAAATCGCAACAAATACTCTATGGTGTTTTTGCGGTGTTGTTGATTGCCTTGTTCTTTGGCGCGGGTGTGCTGGAGTGGGTGCAGTTCTGACATCCACCGGTTTTTTCAAGTGCTATTTCACCCTGCTGAATGCAAAGACCAAAGGCTCTTTATCATCCGCTATTGGCCACATGCCTACTGTAGCTATGATCGAATCAGGGTTGATGATATTATAGGCTATTACCTGCGGAAAATCATGATCGCGATTCTCGAATGTGATTTGTTTTTTGGTTTGATGAGCCGCAACAAATGTTACAGGAAGTTCATCATTTTGACCAAAGGCTGATACCACATATTGTAATTTTCCATCAGCGGTTTCAATGGATATGTTCTCAACAAGTTCTCTCAAGCCATTTTTCGAATAAAAGTCCTGACCTTTTAATGAATGGTCGAGCATTTTCCATTCTTCTATTATGGTGTCTCTATCTACCACTGCCAGCCAGGTACCTACCAATGCCGAAGTTTCAAAATCCGGTGGTGGAGTGCATCTGATAAATACCATTGAACAGAGAAGCACGAGTGCACAAGTTGTTTTCATAGTTATTTTTTTTGATAAATCCAGTTTCTTCTTACCCGTTCGCCCTCCTGAACTCCCTCAATGTAGCTTACGAGCGTAGAATCGTTGCTGAGTTCATATACAATTTTTTGAGGAAAAAGGTATTTTGCATTCAGGAACTCAACGCGGGTGGGTGTTTGCTTGGAGAGTGAATAACTGATTTTCTCCGAATCGGGCGAAGAGCCAAGGCTTACGGCAAATGTTAAACCCGTTGATTCCCGGGATATCCAGTTGAAATCAATATAGACAGTGTCGCCAGAATGAAGGATAAAGCTTTTACCAATAAGATTGCCGTCTTCATCAGCCTGCCACTGCAACATCTCGTGGGTAGCTTCCTGATGAAAGTCCCACGTACCGCAAAGTCTGGATAGATCAAAGGGGTTGTTGTTACTTGCCTGTTCGACACAGCCAGAGGCCAAAGTGAACACAACTAATAGAAGTTTGAACGCCTTGCGCATGGCGCTAAAATAAAGGGTTGAAGCCGGAGCATATTCGAATCCAACGAGATAGAAAAATTGTAACCTAAGGGATGCAACTCAAACTAAATTTGGCGTGTCAAGGAAACCGCAACCAATTGTCAAGGAATATTTTACAATTTAACAACATGTACTTCATGAAAAAACCTCTCTTCATACTGTTTGCATTGTTTACAATACATGCGGCAAATGCGCAGGTAGTAGTCAATGAGTTTTGCACAGCCAATTACAGTGATTGGGGGTTGCCGAATGGATGGGGCAACGAATTCGAAGACTGGGTTGAATTTTACAATCCTTCAGGAGCCGCAGTCAACATAGGTGGATATTGGCTGAGTGATGATCCGACCAACACTCAGAAGTGGGAGTTTCCTGCCGGAACATCCATTGCTGCGGGCGACTACCTAGTAGTTTTGTTTTCAGGTCAGGGCGATTACAACCCCGGATGGCTTGGGCAACTCAACGCAAATTTTAGTGTTACTCAGACAGCAGGTGAAGACATCATATTCTCTAATGCTAGTGGCACCATTCTGGAACAATTTGATTTAGGAACTATAGGGGCTTTTCAGGCCAATCATTCTTATGCACGAGATACAGACGGTGGAGCAGTTTGGTCTATCCACACCAATCCGTCACAAGATGCAGCCAATAGCGGCACCACAGCTCAGAGCTATTGCACCAAGCCTACCATCAGTATTGAAGCTGGTTGGAAACCGGGTCAGATAAGCGTGAGCATTACCGCGCAAGCCGGAACCACCATCTACTATACCATTGATGGCTCCACACCCGATAACACAGATGCGGTGTATGCTGGGCCTATCAACATCAGTACAACATCCACACTTAGAACGAGGGCTTACTCAAGCGTAGCCACCATTTTACCAAGTCTGGTTGAAACCAACACATATTTCTTCGGAGCAGAATCTCAGCACAACGTGATGATGGTTGCTATAAGCGGTGCCAGCCTTAGCGATGGTCAATGGGGTGGAAATGAAAGCACACACATAGAATTTTTTACAGCGGCAGGCGTGTTCATAGCAGAATCACTTGGTGATAGCAATGAGCATGGCAACGATTCGAATGCATACGACCAACGTGGTTTCGACTACATAACTCGTGATGCCATTGGTGATGACAATGTCATACCCGCGGCTTTGTTCGAATCTTCCGACAGGCCCGGGTACGAGCGCCTAATATTTAAAGCAGGTGCCAACGATAACTACCCATTTTCAGGTGGCGCGCACATTCGCGATGCTTATGTACATGAGTTGTCGCGCATTGGAGGCTTGCACTTAGATGAGCGCAGGTCACAGTGGTGTGTGCTCTATATCAACTCAGAATATTGGGGAGTGTATGACATGCGCGAAAAAGTGGATGATGTTGACTTCACCAATTATTACTACGACCAACCCGATGGGTATGTAGATTTCATAAAAACATGGGGTGGTACCTGGGAAGAATATGGTTCGGAAGACGATTGGGTTGATTTGGTTGATTTTATTACAACCAATAACATGACTGATGACGCAAGCTATCAATATGTACTTACTCAATACAACACTCTTAGCCTCATCGACTATTTCATACTGAATGGCTATGTGGTCTGCACTGACTGGCTCAATTGGAATACAGCCTGGTGGCGTGGCCGCCATCCGGATGGCGATGCCAAGCGCTGGAAATATGCACTTTGGGATGATGATGCCACCTTCGGACATTATGTGAACTACACAGGTGTGCCTAGCACTGAGCCTAATGCTGACCCATGCCAGATAGAACAAATGGGTGACGTTGGCGGTCAGGGACATGTTCCCGTATTGAATGCATTGTTTGACAATCAGGATTTCTTGGCAGACTACGTTCAGCGATATGCTACACTGAGCAATACAATTTTTAGTTGCGATAGAATGATTGAAGTATTGGACAGTATGGCACTTGAAATTGACCCTGAAATGGATCGCCAATGTGCCAGATGGGGAGGCACTTACAATGGCTGGCAGGGCAATTTGCAGGAAATTAGAGACTTCATACTTGATCGTTGTGCTGATGAAGTGATAGGTGGTATTGAAGACTGCTATGATGTGACGGCAATAACAATCACAGTGCAAATAGACGGCAACGGTGAAATTTCTTTTCAGGAAGTATTTCTTGACAATGCCAACACCCCATTCAGTGGAACCTATTTCGCTGACTTGCCTCTTGATATTGACGCACTTGTATCCACCACTGGATGCGGTTCTTTCGTTGGCTGGGAAATAGTTAGTGGCACCGGCACACTTGCTGATCCAAATGCGGTGATTACCACGTTGACGGCTCAAACTGACCTCACCCTTGTTGCTCATTTCAGTGAACCAAGCAATGGCCCTGTTGAAGTGATGAGCGATGTAATGCCTGTAGGTGCAGGTATTGTCCAGGTAAACGGAACCGCACAAGCCACCTATCCATTCACCACCGGAGGTGATGCAGGTGCAGCAATAAATTACGAAGCACTTGCCAATGAATGGTACGTATTCAATCACTGGGAAGTGAATAATTCATCCGTTTCTCCAAATGATGAAAGCACCACCATTACCATTTCGCCTTGCGTTAGCGACACGGTTATTGCGGTTTATGACTATACCCCCAATTTCCACCTGACAGTGCAAGTAGGTCCTGAAGGTGGCGGAAGCATAACCATGAATGGCACTCTACTCACTCCACTGCCATGGGATGATCAATTGGAAGGTTTTATCAATTACCAAT
This sequence comes from Flavobacteriales bacterium, assembly GCA_046155615.1. Classification (GTDB taxonomy): domain Bacteria; phylum Bacteroidota; class Bacteroidia; order Flavobacteriales_D; family Sanyastnellaceae; genus JANNVZ01. The sequence goes on from JBJXFP010000200.1 coordinate 7,257, forward strand.
TCAATGCAGTGCCAACTGACTCCTGGAGCACATTTTCACACTGGGAGATAGGTGGCAATACTTTGACCCCTGATGAGTTTGCAAACTTGGTTACACTCAATCTGCAAATGGACGACACATTGACGGCTGTTTTCATAGTAACACCACATAACACGGTTACAGTAATGGTTGATCCACCATACATGGGAGTGGTTCAGTTTGAGGACACATACACGGGTAACAGTTTTGCCACCAACACCAGTTTAACCGTAGAGATGGCGGGCAATGTTGCACATCCATTTCTGGTAGCCTCTGAAGAATATTGGAACTTCCTGAAATGGACAGCGTGGGATGCCGCTCCAGCACCCAATGCTGAGCTGAAAGAAGTCACCTTTACCTTCAATGGTGTTGATACGGTGATAGCGCATTTGCAACAAGAGCCATACACTGTGTATATACCCAATAGTTTCACTCCGAACAATGACGGAACCAATGATGTCTTTTTGCCCGTTGGCAATGCTATGGATCCAAACTATTACCACCTCATGATCTTCAATCGCTGGGGTGAAAAAGTTTTTGAGACCAAAGACATTTCACAAGAATGGGAAGGAGATGTGAAGCTAGGAGAGTACTATGTCCCTGATCAGATTTATAGCTATTTCCTGACAGCCAAAAGTGTACATGACGCTGAGCCACGCGAGTACACCGGCTCCATCACCATCTTTAGATAAAATGACGACATAAAATGACATTGATGAACCCCGATCATATTGGTCGGGGTTCTTGCTTTTGTAAACCCTTAAGGATACAGTTGCACAATTACATTCGCACAAATTCAACAATCAATAAGTTCATTTGTCTGTGACATCAGAAGAAAAATACAAGTATGTACTGCGCATTGCAGATAGCAACCTCATCTATGGGCAGCGGCTGGCTGAGTGGTGTGGACATGGGCCAGTACTTGAAGAGGATATTGCCCTCGCCAATACTTCATTGGACTACATGGGTCAGGCTACATTGTTATTTCAGTATGCCGCAAAGTGTGAAGGCAAAGGCCGCGATGAAGATCAGATAGCTTTTTTGCGTGATGCCACTGAATATGGCAACTTATTGATGCTTGAATTGCCCAATGGTGATTATGCGTTCACCATAGGCAGGCAATTTCTTTTTGCCAACTTCTACTGGCTTTTTTTGGAAAAATTGGAAAATAGCAACGATGAGTTTTTGGCCGCCTTTGCCGCTAAGGCTAAAAAAGAAGTAAAGTATCATGTGCAACACGCGGCAGATTGGATATTGCGCATGGGTGATGGTACTGAAGAGAGTCATCAACGGATCCAAAAAGCCATAGACGAACTTTGGGAATACACACCTGAATTTTTTCAAGTTGATGCTTTGGACAATGAGGCTCTGAGCAATGGTGTAGGTGTGGATTTAGCAGCGCTACATACCAGCTGGTACAAATTAGTAAGTGAAACATTGACTGAAGCTACTTTGAAAATACCTGCTGATGGTTGGGGTCATAATGGTGGGCGCCAGGGTCGGCATACAGAATATCTTGGATACGTCCTGGCCGATATGCAGTACTTGCAACGCACCTATCCGGGTGCCAAATGGTAGTTCAAGTTTTTTCTCAGCTCATGAATACTTTGGAAGAAAGAATATGGAAGGTTTTGCGCACAGTGCATGATCCCGAAATTCCGGTTCTCAATGTGGTGGAGATGGGAATAGTACGAAACGTAAGTATTGTGAGCAATGCGGTGCATGTAACCATAACACCTACATATAGCGGCTGCCCCGCGATGAAAACTATTGAGGAGGATATAGCCGCAGCACTAAAAGAATGCGAAGTTGAAAATTTGGTAATAGATACCACCCTCACACCACCTTGGACTACTGATTGGATGACCGATGAAGCCCGAACCAAACTTGAATATGAAGGCATAGCACCACCTCAAATAGGAAGCGCTGACAAAGGTTTGCTTATGGGTAGAATCAGAGATGTGAAGTGTCCGCGTTGTGGTTCACTTCAAACCAATATGATTTCACAATTTGGTAGCACTGCTTGCAAGGCATTATATAGATGCCAGCATTGCTTGGAGCCGTTCGATTATTTCAAATGCATTTGAGCCGTGTTCAATGCCGGTCGATCAACTGATGGTGTATGCGCTTTGCTGCGATGCGTTGCCCCCATTTCACACACAATACAAAACAAACAACAACCATCAATACACACAAAACCTTGAACCATTGTGTATGATAAAATGGCATGGAGACATATATGTCGATAATGAGGGGTTGAATGCTCCATTGTCCTTGTTCAGTGCGTGCCTTTACAAATAGTTTGTGTAATCCGTAGGGCAGTTTGCCGATGGTTATGCTGTTGTGTTTTTGACTGTTCCACACATTACCGGTACTGTCTAAACGCCATACAAATTCTGGCTTGTCATTGTCTCCATATCCAAGCATAGCCATGTTGATGTGAATCAACTCGTCATCTGCACCAATGTAAATGGTGTTACTCGCAAGTACTTGCTGCGTCAAATCATCAAGCATAAAACCTGAGTAGCTATGCCTTGTTACCTGCACCACCTGTAGCTGTGGAGTGGCGCGCACACTGCGTACATGAAAGGCCTCGGGATTTAGTGCAGTTACACCATTGAGACTGCCGAAGTAAATTTTGCCGTTGACAGATTTGAAGTGTGATGTGCGGTTAAATTCCAAATCAGCTATACCATCGCCCTGTTGGTAGCTGCGTATGGTGCCGGTTGCTTTGTCCATTTGCACAATACCGAAGTCGCTGCTGAGCCACAGTTGGCCATAGTCATCTTCATAACATGCATAGATGGTGTTGTTAGGCAATCCATTGTCTTTGTTATAGACCCTGTGTTGTCCTGTTTTTTCTTCCCATCTTATCAGGCCACAAGCAGCAGTGCTTATCCACATCACTCCATCTGCATCCTGCATGATGTGGTAAAAGTTGTCGCAAGGCAATTTGTATTTGCCTGTTGCTTGTGAGTGGTAGCGCCCTGTAATATTGAACGATGTGTCCATTTCAAACAAGCCATTGCTGCTGCATATCCAGCGCCTACCATCAGCGCCTTGCATGATGTGAATTATGCTTGCTGCTGACAAAGTATTGGAGCTGCCATATTGGTCGAATGGGTAAACCGAGCCATCATGCAAGCTGCACCAGGCAAGTCCGTAACCTGTGCCAAGCAGTAGCTTCTGATTTTCTGTTTCGTGTATGTGCCAGGCTATTTCGGGCAACGGAATGCTTTGCAGACTTTGCAAATCAGCAGACATTATTTCAATAGCAGAAGGAGTACTGTATGCAATATGACCGTTGCGCAACAAGGTCAGTGCATAGTTGCTTCGTTGCTCTTCGGATTGGATCGATTTTATTACATCACCGGTATTTTCATCAAGAATGCGCAATCCAAAAAACTCATCATTTACCAGCAGCATATTGCCAGTCTGTAGTAGTCCCCGACATGCTACTTGCTCTTCAAGAGTCTTGGCAGCATTGCTGTGCAGATAATTTTGAAAGAGCTGTACTCCGGCAGATATTTTTTTTACGCCAAAATCCGTGGCAAGCCATATGTTTCCTAATCTATCAGCCAGCCAGTCGTTCACCTTGTCGCGTGTGCCGATGCTCACTTTTTCTCGAAGCGATGCAAGTACCTCATCAGGTGGAGTGATGAGCGCATCGTATCGTTCGTTTAGTGTCTGCAATGCGCGAAGGCTTAAAAAATGCAATGAATCGAGACGGCTTGCGGGCTGGTGCCATTTGTTCGTTGGCAGTGTATCGGGACGTCCTTCAAAGTTGTAGTGTATGCATTGTCCGTGTTGATAGGTATAGAATCCGCGTTCTGTCACTTCATCTTGAAACTCCATTTCTTCATCTACCGTAATTTTTTGAAGAATCTTGCCAGTAAAATCTATTTCAATCATCTCGCCCACACCGGACTTTGCCCATATTGTATTACGGTTGCTCACGGCAAGGGGGAATAATCTTTTGTAACCGGCAATGGGCGTATGTCTGAATTTATTTTTGTCCACATCATACATATGCATTTGTGCGGGAGATTGGGAGAAGAAGACTATGTTGCCATATTGGTCTTGCACAAATCGCATCACCAAATTATCAAGTACCTGCGCATTGAATTCCGGAAACAGACTACTCAACGAATCGCTTTTTGATGTGAATGGATCGAAAAGATGAATGTTTGCATTGTGATTTTCATCGGTATGAAAAAGCCAGAGACGATGCTGCGAATCCTCAGCCATTTCACTTATTTGGTTGGTGAAGAGTGCGCCTTGCTGTTCTGACCAGGTTTTGAATTGTTCACCATCGAACATATTGAGTCCGGTGCGCGTGCTGAACCACAGAAAGCCGCGACTATCCTGATAAACACAATTCACCACACGATCACTCAAGCCGTGCTCTACACTGTAGTGTTGTGTTTTGAAGTGAACATTTTGTGCAAGACAGCTACCACTGAATGCAAATAACAAAGCAGCGGAGTGGCAGAAAGCCGGAAGTTGGTATAGCATGGTTAAAGAAAATCTTAGTCAGCAAAAAGTAGCAGCAGAATCAGAACCTTGCTGAATTGAGAGTAACACATACACACTGAGTTTTGAACATGTGGAATCATGCAAAGGGACCAAGTCTGCGAAGAGTTGTGCAGAAAAATGACTGAAACTTTCCGGTCAATAGCGCCACAAGCAAAACAATACTTTGGTGATCATAGCTACTGCCTTCCTAAGTGTTTAAGATTTCGGAAGAAAATTGACAAATCATTCATCACACGATAGTCGCGTGCATATAGAATGTTCAGCTTTTCAGCATGGTCTGTAGTCAATGTATATTCTGCATGGAGGTCAGTGGGGTTCAATATTCCATGTTTCGATAATCGATCGCGACTACTATCACCCGCGTGTTTCAGTCCAACCCAGGTCTTGCGGCCTATTGCTACATCAGCCAGATTGCGCAAAAGGCCGCTGGTGCGCTCTGTGTAAAATAACAACAAAGGAAGAAGGATCAATACGATTAGACACAAGGCGAGATCTACAATGCGTTTGATGCGCTGGTTGCTCTGTTTGTTTACCGAATTCACATCGAGCATGAATGCATCACCAGATTTTTCAATGCTGCCTGAACCAATGATATAGAGGCTTTCGGGTGGCGCTATTTTGAATTCAACATGGCGGTCTTCCAGTCCGCTCATCAAGCTTATGATGTCAGTGCTGCTGATGTCGCGCGCACAAAAAATCACCTGATCGATCTTGTTTACCCGCACTATTTCACTGAGCTGCGTGCGCTTGTGGTCATTTTCAAATTGACTTGGTGAAAGCGTCAGCACATCACTCAGCAAAGGTTGAGTTTGTTGCAAAATGTGTTTTACACGGCTCACTTCATCTTGCTGACCAATCATCGCCACACGCCTGTTGTAGGGAGGTGCAAAACCCGTATTACCGTGTTTCCACAAACTCAAAATGACTCTGTTTACAACGAAAACCAATGTAGCTGTCAATGCACCTATCAGCAGCAGCGCGCGTGAGAAACGCAATGATTCTGGTAGCAGTGCATACGCAATTAGTATCACAGCAGTGCCGATGAATAGTGGTTTGAACACACGCTGTGGCTTAAGTGGTTTGTCATATCCACCACCCAACCATGCTGAGACCATCCACAAGGCTATGGAGACTCCAAAGCCAACATACAACATGGTTGGCTCGTATATTTTTTCCTGAACTGTAGCGTAAAGATTTTTCGCAAACCACCATCCGGTGAGTGTGAATGCGGCATCGCACACGGGCAGTAAAGCTCGTTTTATAAAACGCAGCATCACTGCAACTGCAGCCCTGAGCCATATTGCCACGTTGATGATGAATGAAAACCAACGGGCATTTTTTTCAGAAAAGTGTTTCTGAGCAAAAATGATCATGGCTTTGTAGAACACAAACACATAGTTGAGGCTTCCTTTTTTGGTGCTTTCACCCTTGTAATGTATGATGCGTGAATGAGGGTAGTAATAATTTTTCCAGCCGCCTTGAATGATTCGCCAACTCAAGTCTATGTCTTCGCCATACATGAAAAATGCCTCATCCAGCAAACCGACACTGTCCAGTGTATGCTTGCGCATCAACATAAATGCTCCGCTGAGAATTTCTATCTCATGCACTTCATCATTGCTTAAATGACCGAGATAATATCTGTTGAATTTTTTGGAACGAGAGAAAATAGCATTGATACCAAAAATTTTGTAGAAGGCTGTCTCCGGTGTGGGCAAGCCGCGCTTGCTCTCAGGTAAAAATTTGCCATTACCATCTACCATCTTCACACCGAGTCCACCGGCATTGTCATGCTCATCCATGAAGCCAACCACTTTGTGCAATGTGTCCTCCTGCACTACAGTGTCCGGATTGAGCAGCAATACATACTGGCCTTGTGCAATGCGCATGGCCTGGTTGTTCGCTTTAGAAAATCCCGGATTGTCGTGGTTGGCAATCAAATGCACCCACGGAAATTTTTGCTTCACCATTTCCGCTGAACCATCCACCGAGTTGTTGTCCACTACAAATACCTCCGTCTGCATTCCTTGAATAGCTTTTTCAACCGAAAGCAGGCATTGCTCCAGAAAGTACTGAACGTTGTAGTTGACTATGATGACTGTAAGTTTCAAAAGAAATGAGCAGGGCTGCGGTGCAATGATAACTCAGCGCGCAAGGCTGTATTACTCAAGTTGGCCTGCTAAATTCGCGGCCCCGATTTTATTGTCAGCCTGAGTATTATGAGTGAAAGAAAAATCCGCACCCGCTTTGCCCCCAGCCCTACAGGCCCATTGCACATGGGTGGAGTGCGCACAGCGTTGTATAGTTATCTATTTGCCAAAAAGCATGGCGGTGAATTTTTGTTGCGCATAGAAGACACCGACCAAAATCGTTTCGTACCGGGAGCCGAAGAGTACATTGTTGAAAGTTTGAAATGGTGTGGAATAATTGCCGATGAAGGTGTAGGCTCGAACACCCTCTCCACTGGAGAGGGCCGGGGTGAGGCGAGTGACGGTCAATATGCTCCTTATCGCCAAAGTGAAAGGAAAGAGATGTATCGGCAATATGCGGAGCAGCTTGTGCAAAGTGGACATGCATATTATGCGTTTGATACTGCCGAAGAGTTGGATGCACTGCGCAAACAAGCTGAGGAAGCAAAGACAGCATTCAGCTACAATTCCGAAACGCGCCTGACGCTCATCAACTCGCTCACTCTTCTTGAAGATGATGTGGACAGAAGGAAAGCAGCAGGTGAGCAATATGTGATTCGCCTGAAAGTGCCGGAGAACGAAACCATCACATTCACTGATTTGATTCGGGGCGAAGTTTCGTTTCAGTCAAATACCATTGACGACAAAGTGCTGCTGAAGGGCGATGGCATGCCCACTTATCACCTTGCTCATATTGTGGATGATTATCTAATGAAAATCACCCATGCCATTCGTGGCGAGGAGTGGCTACCAAGTGCACCCGCACATATACTTATATATAAATACCTGGGTTGGGAAAATGAAATGCCGCAGTATGCGCACTTGCCTTTATTGTTGAAACCCGATGGCAATGGCAAGTTGAGCAAACGGGATGGCGACCGTTTGGGATTTCCAGTTTTCCCCTTAGAATGGTGTGACCCTGCAAGCAAAGAAGTCTCCAGCGGCTACCGCGAGAAAGGTTACTACCCCGAAGCCTTCGTGAACATGCTCGCATTCCTCGGATGGAATCCCGGAACGGAAAAGGAAATCTTTTCTATGAGTGAGTTGATTGAAAATTTTTCCATCGAACAGATTCAACACGCGGGAGCAAAGTTCGACCCGGAGAAAGCGAAGTGGTTCAACGAACAACATCTGCGCAACAAACCTGATGAGCAGATTGCCAGCAGCATTCGCGCCTCAATCAAGCAAGCATTTTCGTTAGAAGAAAACGATGTGCGATTGAGCGATGCATTTCTTGCTAAGGCAGTTTCATTGTTAAAACCGCGTGTGCAGTTTGAAAATGAAATGCAAACCGTTGGTGCATATTTGTTTGTTGCACCAACCGAATTTGATGAGCAAGTGATTGCAAAAAAATGGAAGGATGGATGCAGAGAATTTTTTGAAGCCTTGTCCATTGCTTATGCTTCACTGAATGATTGGAGTGTTGAGAATTGTAAATTGACTTTTGAAACAACAGCGGCAAACCACAACCTGAAACCCGGTGAAGTGTTGCAACTCTTCCGTGTATTGCTAAGTGGTCAAAGCGGTGGTGTGGATTTGTTTGGGATGGTGGAGTTGGTGGGTAGCAATGAAGTAAATAATAGAATTGAAAACGCATTGAAGAATTTGAATAAATGAGCACGGAAAAACCCCTCAACTTCCTCGAAGAAATAATAGCCGAAGACATCAAGAACGGCAAACACGGTGGGCGCGTGCTTACTCGATTTCCACCTGAACCCAATGGCTACCTGCACATCGGACATGCGACAACCATTTGTCTCAACTTCGGGTTGGGAAAAACATTTGGCGGCAAAACCAATCTGCGTTTTGACGATACCAATCCGGTAACAGAAGATACGGAATATGTAGAGAGCATCAAAGAAGACATTCGCTGGCTGGGCTTTGAGTGGGCCAATGAGTTTTATGCCAGTGACTACTTCGAACAATTGTATGATTGGGCTGTGGCACTTATCAAAAAGGGATTGGCGTATGTGGATGATTCCACCGCGGAAGAAATTGCCGCGATGAAAGGCACACCCACAGAGCCTGGAAAAAATTCTCCGTTTCGCGAAAGAAGTGTGGAAGAAAATCTTGACCTCTTTGCCAGAATGCGCTCAGGCGAATTCAAAGAAGGAGAAAAAACGCTTCGCGCAAAAGTTGACATGGCCTCACCCAATATGCAACTGCGCGACCCACTGATGTACCGCATCAAATTTGCACACCACCACCGCACAGGCGACAAGTGGTGCATCTATCCCATGTATGATTTTGCACATGGCCAAAGTGATTCCATTGAACAAATTACACACAGCATTTGCACACTTGAGTTTGAAGTGCACCGTCCGCTTTACAATTGGTTTATCGAAAAACTTGAAATCTATCCCAGCCAACAATACGAGTTTGCAAGGCGCAACCTGAACTACACAGTGATGAGCAAACGCAAGCTCATGCAATTGGTAAATGAAAAACATGTGAATGGTTGGGACGACCCACGAATGCCAACCGTGAGTGGCCTTCGTAGAAGAGGCTACACTCCTTCGAGCGTACGCACTTTTTGCGACACCATCGGTATTTCTCGCAGGGAGAGTGTGAGTGATGTGGGCTTGCTTGAAAGTTGTATCCGCGAGGAGTTGAACAAAACCGCCACACGCAGAATGGTGGTTTTAAATCCTGTAAAACTCATCATTGATAACTATGAAGATGGAAAAACGGAAATGCTTCATGGAGAAAACAATCCTGAAATAGAAGGTGGTGGTGGCTCGCGCGAAATTCCGTTCAGCAAGGAACTCTGGATAGAGCGCGATGACTTTATGGAAGAGCCACCGAAGAAATTTTTCAGACTTGGTCCCGGTTTGATGGTGCGTTTGAAGAACGCCTATATCATCAAATGTGAATCATTTAAGAAGGATGAAAGCGGGAACATTACAGAGATTCATTGTACTTATTTCCCTGAAAGCAAAAGTGGAAATGATACCAGCGGCATCAGTGTGAAGGGGACCATGCACTTTGTTTGTGCACAACACGCAGTGCCTGTGCAAGTGAATTTGTATGACAGGCTTTTCAAAGTAGAAAACCCTTCGAGCGAAGAAGGTGATTTCAAATCGTACATCAACGAGAATAGTTTGCAGGTGATAGAAAAGGCCTATGCTGAAGCAGATTTGAAAAATGCAAAGGCAGGCGATAAGTTTCAATTTATCCGACTTGGATACTTCTGTGCAGACAAGGACTCTACACCGGAGAGAATTATTTTCAATCGCACGGTTGGGTTGAAAGACTCGTGGATGAAGGAGGTGAAAAAGTAATGAGTAACATCAAACTAAACAACATCCGCATTCATGCCAACCACGGCTGTTGGCCCGAAGAAGAAATCATTGGTGGTGACTATGTGGTAGATGTTTCGCTTGATTTGGATTTTTCTGAAGCTGCAAAAACAGATGATCTGTCAAAAACAATAGACTATGTGCGTGTAAGTGAAATCGCACATGAACAAATGGCTATACGTGCAAA
>JBJXFP010000201.1:0-15908 GCA_046155615.1 Flavobacteriales bacterium
CACCTGTACTTGCCGCTTATTCAAGCCTGAGACAAAGAAAATGGCATATCCACAGGGTGCAAGGGAAAGTTGTTGGTGTTGAAATTTTTATGGTGTTTGGTTTAGCAAGTCGCAGACTTGAGGCATGTAGTACACACTGGTTTCCGCTGTGGTCAAACTGGGGCGATAGTGGGATTGGGTTTTTCAATACCCCCACTCCTCATGCCTAACAGGCAACCTGTTCAATTCATCCTTATGCTTACGCCACTGAGGCATGTACTTATTCATGAGCGCAATGAAGCGTTCGTTGTGTGAACGCTCAATTAAGTGAACCATCTCATGAACTACTATGTACTCTAAACATGGAGAAGGTTTTTTGGCCAACTCTAAGTTGAGCCAGATTCTTTTCGCATCTGTGTTGCATGAACCCCACTTGGTTTTCATTTTCTTTACTCCAAACTCAGCAACGCTCAATCGCATTTTCACTTCCCACTCCGAAACATATTCTGCAATCTTCTCTTTGAGTCTTTCCCGATACCAGTTCTCCAAAATCAGTTGACGTTTCAATTTTGAAGTGCCTGGACGCACATGTAGTTCGATTCTATTGTTCTTCAATAAAACTTTTGGTGTTCCATCCACTTCAATCACCCTCATCAAAAATCGCTTGCCATTGTAGTAATGACTCTCTCTGGATATATAATCTCTTGGCGCTTCGCGCTCCTGATTTCTAAACCTTGTTTGTTGTTTCTTTATCCAGCTCAGCTTTGATATGGCATAGATCCGTATGGTATCCAGTTTCATTCCATCGGGTGCGGCAATTCTCACTCTGCCTGTAGGTGGATAAACACTCAGGTGAACATTTTTAATGTTCTTCTGAACCACATCAACCGTTATTTCTCCCAATTTCAACTGGTGCATTTCAATACTCTGCCTGTTGTTTTACGATTTCAAAAACTCTTTCAACTTCTTGCTCATCCTTCAATACATGGTACATGGCTTTCTTAATCTCACGCTCTTTGATCTCATTCCCTCTCCAGCCGTCTGGCTTGCTGTTAAGAATGCTCTGATGAATTTGAATAGCAAGGCTTTCATCCTTTCCGAGGTTGTTATACAAAACCCTTTGGGCGGGTGTCTTTAGGCTTTCAGGAGTATCGCTTTTTCTTCCTGTGTTTAGAGTTCCTATGAGTGCTGCAATACTTTGCAGGTATTCAGCATAGCTGATTGCATTAGCCCTGCGCAGCCTGATAATTTCTATAAGCAATTCGCTCATCTCACCGAAGAACGCAGGGTCAATGAGGTGTTCACGGATAATTTTTTGCCGCACATTGTTTTCAATTGTTTCAGCAATGGCTTCCTGTCGCGAACGTATGCCTTCAGGCAGTCCTTTTATAGCTTCATCAATACCTACTGCAGCAATAATGTCGAGCAAAGGCATATCAGCGAATGGCGATATGGCTCGGGGGTCTTCCGCCTGAATGTAGTTATCAATCAGGTGTCGCATATCTGCTTCGTATGTTTTCAGATCAATGGTTTCACCACTGGCTCTTTTTATCTCGTTGCGGAGATTGATATAGAAACTAAGAAGTCGTTCTATTTCAGCAATTTCATGCGGTGTATATCCTGCATCCACTAAATCAGCGGCAATGTTTGCATAGGCACGAATCAGACTTACTGCTGCTTTGTAAAGTGCTGTCCTTCTTACTTCTGTTGCCTTCAGCTCCTCCTCTATTTCGGTGTTGCCACAGAAATAATGAATGTATTCCAATGTTCCCTTTGGCGGCTCAACAGGCTCGCACAACAATGCAATTTCTTCTACTGCATTGTCCAGTCTTTCTCTCGCAGATGCCAGGCGATTCTGCATCATCACATCTATATCGCCTTTCTCGAAATCGTCATAATCCAGCTCCGAGGTATAGACTTGTATGGCGCCTGAGCCATCATCATTCACCAGCTTTTCAAAGAGGTTTTTGTAATCAACTATGTATCCGAATGATTTGTCATCGCCATCTAAACGGTTCACACGACACACTGCCTGAAACAATCCGTGGTCCTGCATACTCTTATCAATGTACAGGTATGTGCAGGAAGGCGCATCGAACCCTGTAAGCAGTTTGTCCACTACTATCAGCAGGCGCATCTTTTCAGGCTCCTTAACAAACCTCGCTTTTGCATTGTCCACATATGCTTCGTTGGAAGTGGTGGTCCCAACCAGCACAGTTTCATATATCCTGTGAACAAACTCTTTGTCTGTTTCTGTGTTCTCGCCTGTGTCTTCCATCACAATGTTCCTGTACGAAGGACTGTAGGAAGTTATCACTGCGCATTTATCCCTTAGTTCCGTGTTTTGAAACAACTCGTAATACTTGCATGATTCATAAATGCTGGATGCCACCAAAATGACATTGCCGCTTTTTGAAATCAATCGAGGCTTTGTGTTGAAGTCAAGGATGATGTCATTCACAATTTTCTCCATCCTGTTCTTTGAACTCAACACTTTTTGCATCGTTCCCCAGCGGGCTTTCAATGCGGACTTCTGAAAATCATTCAGTCCGCGTGTCTTTGATTCAAACCATGCATCAATTCTATCAGGCGAAGAAATTTTCTGGTCAATGTCGCGTGCTTCATAAACCAAATCGAGCACTACACCATCTTCTACAGCTTCATTGAATTTGTAGGTGTGGATGTATTTGCCAAATACCTCTAGGCTTGTCTGCTTGTCATGCTTCAGCAATGGAGTACCTGTAAAGCCAATGAACACAGCATTGGGCAGCAATGCTTTCATTGTTTTATTCAGCTTGCCGCTTTGTGTGCGGTGGCATTCATCCACAAACACATACAGTTCTCCTTTCGCTATGGATGGAGTGCTTTTTAATTCAGCAATGAATTCATCAAAGTCGTCCACGCCCCTGCTGCCAAATTTGTGCACAAGCGAACAAAGCAATCGCGGACTTGGCTGTGCCAACTGACTCATCAAGTCCCTGCCGCTAATGGTGCGTTTTATCGGCTCACCTGCATCGTTAAATATTCCTGCTATTTGTTTGTCCAGTTCATCCCTGTCGGTGATGATGGCCACCCTTGCCTTTGCATTGTTTTCCAGAATCCATTTGGAAAGCAACACCATTACTATGCTCTTGCCACTTCCCTGCGTATGCCAGATGATACCGCCCTCTTTCCTTCGCTCATGTTCCTGCGCTGCCTTTATTCCGAAGTACTGATGATGACGCGGTAATTTTTTTACACCACCATCGAACACGATGAAGTTGTAAATGATTTCAAGGAATCGTTTCTTTTCACACATCTTCAGCAGGTACTTGTCCACTTTCAACTCGCTGTTGTCCTGCTCATCTTCCTTCCATTTCAGAAAGTACTTTTCGGCTGTGCCTATAGTTCCGTAGCGCAAACCTTCGGTATCGTTTCCGGCAAACACATATTGAATGGTGCTGAAGAAGGATTGAATGAATTCCTGTTGCTGGTTCACTATACTTTGTCGGATGCCATCACCTATGCTCACCGTGCTTTTCTTCAGTTCCAACACACCAAGAGCTATCCCGTTTACATACATCACAATATCGGGACGCTTTTCGCGATTGCCCATCACGGTAACTTCTTCGGCTATGTAGAAGTCATTTTTTTCAGGATTATTCCAATCAATCAAATGAACCGTTTGGTTATTCTCACCCACATCTTCTTTCACCGGAACACCATATCGGAGCAAGCTGTAAACTGCTTTGTTGTTGGTGTATAAGTCACGATTGTAATTATTGGCAGCGCTGCGCAACTTATCTAGCGTGCGGTTAATCAACGTTTCAGAAACGTCTCTACGCGACAAATGCGTACGCAAATACTCTTCTTCAATATTGCTGTTTTTAAGGCGGTCTTCCCAATTTCCCAGATAGGCATAACCCAGCCGCTCGCGAAATAATTTCACGATACGATTTTGTGTGTGGCGTTCTGCCTGCCCAACTGTCTGAACCACTGATTTATTTGATGGTTGTGATTTCAATGATTTTTTCTTTGATTGAACTTTCGATTTGCCAGGCGCTTATGCTGCAAACTTTTACCTCCGAAATTGATAAGCAAGCCAACCTCCAAATCATACGCTTCAAGGTAATTGATGGCTTGCGCTAAATGTACATCCTCTAATGAAGTGACTGCCTTCAACTCAACCGAGACTACCGCATCCACCAAAAAATCAACCCGCCTTGTTCCTATCAATAGTTTTTTGTAATGAATGGGCATTTCATGTTCACGACTAAACGACAAACCATTGTCTGACATTTCAATCTCTAACGCCCGCTGATAAATTACCTCTTGAAAACCATTGCCCAATGCAGAATGAACACGCATGGCACAGCCAATTATCTTTCCTGTCAACTCTGAATATTTGTATTCATCCTTAATCACAGTCCATCATTTAATCATAGCCAATTATCTAATCACAGTCCAGCATCTAATCTCAATCAATCATCTAATCACAGTCTATCATCTAATCACAGGCACAGTCCATCATGTAATCAAACAAATCAGTGGTTCAGACGTTTTCTCCCTGTAAGCAACTCCTGCATCATCCCCTGCTTCACTATTTTATGTTTTGCCAATTGCTGTTGCAGTTTTTCTAATTCTGTATCCATGTCGGTGAGGATGGTGGCGATGTGCTGTTGTTCTGTTTTGTCCCTCGGCAAGGTAATTTCCATATCAGTTAGCGTTCCCATTTTTATGTAAGGAGTGTTGCCATCATTCAATTCGCTGTCTATTCGCTTTGAAAGATATTTATCAAGATAAAATTTTATGAATCGAATATTCTGATTGAAACCAGTTAGCACATAGGTCCTTTGATATGCATTGAATTTCCCGTTGTAATAATGAACATATCCAACATTTTCGCCATTGCCAGAAACAAGTAATGCTTCCTCGTCAAAGGCATATTGGTCAATATAAAAATAATTCTTCGCACAAGTATAAAACCTGTATTCCCCATCCAACTTCATTGCATTCGCATCAAGTTTACCGGTGGTAATTCTTGAACACATTTCTTCCAACTTCTTCACCACCCAACCCTCTTTAGGTTGCAGGAGCTTTTGCATTGCCCCTTGTTTTATGTTTTGCTTTTTGGCAATGAGTTTTTCTGAAGAGGTAATCAGTGCATCGGCATCGCTTAGGGCTGTGGCGATGGCGGTTTGTTCTTCAAGTAGGGGATATGTAATGCTGAAGCTTGATAGAGCTTCTTTTGTTATTGTTTTGATTATTCCACCTGGCGCATTCTGTTTTTCCCTTTCAAACAATAAAAACACCGACAGCATAAAATAATACTTGCTAAAGGGCACTTTGAAAGATTCGAATATCAACAATGTCCTATCCACATATGCATCATACTGGGTAAGTGCTATTCTGCCAATTGATCCTTGAATTGTCAATATGATTGAATCTTTCGGAACGAAAACGCTCATTGATTGAGCCGCTTTGCTAATCCTCCATTTTGTTTCTGCTTTTAATTTTTTATTGTCATCAACATCGTAAACTTGAACAAAAGGAAGTCCGTTAATTTCATCATACCACTTATCAAGCCCATAGGGTTGAGGAAAACTTCCTCTTCTATATAGCGCCACCTCCCTGAGAGTTTTCACCTCCCAATCACTCGGTATCAAACCAGCTTCGGTTTGTTTAAAATCTTTTTCTGTTGCTACTTCCATCACCATGCGTATTCCATTTGCCTGAGGTGAGCAGCTACTTTTTCTTCCAGCAGCTTTACATCTGATTCAATTTGAGGCAATGTGCTTTCATATCGCTCTGCTAATTCTTTTATCCGTTGAGTGAGGCGCTGGCTTATGCGCTGCATATCAGCTTGCACATTTGCATACATCTGAGCCATCCATTTATCATCCACCACTAACGTCTTTATTTCATCAATGCTCAGTGCGCCATACTTATCCCACACTTTTTTCTCCAATGCCTTTTGCGCATCCTTAATTTTCTTTTCAGTATCGGTCTTTTGGTCAGCCAGTTCTAAGAATGCTTCCAATGCCTTTTTTTCATCTGCCAATTCGTTGTCACTTTTTATTTCCTTCAAGCGCTTTTGTGCATGGGCTTTGTTCACTTTGTCCAGTGCAGCAAACAATCCGTCCTCTCCACTGTGCTCTTCTTCCATCTCATCCATGCTGGCTGTTGCAGCATCGCGCTCTGTTTCCAGTTTTTCAATGGCATCGCGCTCTGCTATAAAGTATCGGTCAATGATGAGCGTAGGTTGTATCAGTTTGCTTTCAATGCCTTCTATGCCTTCTATTTTTTTCTCCTTGGTTTTGTTTCCTTCTTTGTCCTTGATGGTTTTTACAATGCGATAAACAATGCCTCCTGTTTCCCAGTCGTCCGCAGCTATTTCATACACATCGTCCTGCATGGTTTCCATCCAGTAAGTTATCAGGTGCTGGTACACATCGTATTTGTCTATCAGGTTCAGGTCGCTGAAGTGTTGCAGCAAATCTTCACTCAGTTCGTGCACCAGTTTTTTCGGCTTCACACCAACTCCCATATTTTTTAGAACAAGGACGCTCTTGCTTTTCCATTTCTCAAATACTTCATTCACCTTGGCGGTGTAGGCTGTAAACTCAGGATGCGAGAAGATGGCATGTTTGATTTCTGTTTTGTCCTGAGTAATTTTTGAATAGCCCGTGCGCTGAGAATCAGAAAACAAAACCTCGCGAAGTGCAGGATATACCTTCCAGTAATTTTCAAGTGCATCAATATCTGCATTTGGAATATCGCCCAGCAGGTGCGCTTCTATGTCCTGTATGTCTTCCGCTTCCTGGCTGTCTATGTAGCGCGGTATGTTCAGGTTGTAGTTGTTTTTTTCATCGGCAATTTCCGCCACAGGAATCATGCGCGAGTATTTCGGAACGGGTAGTTGCTTATTAAACACATCAACGATTTTATGAATGTCCTGGTCGCGCAATCGGTTCTTCGGACCATCCTTTGCAAAACCCTTGCTCGCATCAATCATAAAAATGCCTTTGCGACTTTCCGCACCTTCTTTATCTATTACAATAATGCAGGCAGGTATGCCAGTGCCGTAAAAAAGATTAGCGGGCAAACCAATAATACCCTTGATGTATCCCTTGCGGATAAGTCGTTCGCGAATAGCAGCTTCAGCATTGCCCCGAAACAACACTCCGTGTGGAAGAATCACTGCACCCTTACCTTTATTCGGCTTTAAGGAACGGACAATGTGTAACAGGAAAGCATAGTCGCCATTTTTAGCAGGAGGAATTCCGTAGCCTTTGAATCGATCATATTTATCATCGCTCTCATTGCCAATGCTCACACCACTACTCCACGCCTTGTAACTGAATGGAGGATTAGCCACTACGAAATCAAAAAGTTTTAGTCCGCCACCGGGTTCTTCAAACAGCGGGTTGGAGAGGGTGCTGTTGCCGTTGCATTTTATATCTGCCGTGGGATAGTTGTGCAGAATCATGTTCAGGCGCGAGAGGAAGGCAGTAGAAATATCCTTCTCCTGACCATACACGGTTACCTTTTTCTCTGCTTCGTCAGCTACTTTCAGCAACAACGATCCCGAGCCACAAGTAGGGTCATAAATAGTGGTTGCTGCACTGGTGTTCTTATTGTTGATGCCAATGATTTTTGCCATCGTGCGACTCACTTCGGCAGGGGTGTAAAATTGGCCTTTGCTCTTGCCGCTCTCTGTTGCGAAGTGGCGCATCAGGTATTCATAGGCATCACCCAGTATGTCATCCCCGTCAGCTTTGTTCTTACTGAAGTCCAGATCAGGATTTTCAAAAATGGAAATAAGGTTGGTTAGACGGTCAACCATTTCTTTTCCGCTGCCCAGCTTTTCAGGATTATTGAAATCAATGTCCTTATCACCAAAACTCAATTTGTTGGCAGCAGCAATAGGCTCCAGTATTTTTTTGTTGATGTCGTCACCTATGGTGGTTTGGCCTTTCAGTGCCACCATGTCTTTAAAGCTGGAACCCTTCGGAACAATGATGGGTGCATAAGGGACATCAGCATATTTATCACTGATGTACTTGATGAACAACATCACCAGCACATAATCTTTGTATTGTCCGGCATCCATTCCTCCGCGCAGTTCATCGCACATTGCCCAGATGGAAGAGTATAGTTCTGATTTTTTGATTGCCATTGATTGGTCAGGTAAATAAAGGGAGGGCGAATCTACCAAAACCCACTTTCCCCATTGGCACATAGCAGGGTAGAATAGATGTCAGCCCATAGCTACACACCCGCCTCTCGAAAAAGCCATCTGATAATATGCTTACCACAGTAGCCAACCCATTTATCCTATCCTCACAATCCACTAAAATTACTAAGCCCATGACACACCTTTCAATACAGTCATGCATGAGTGCAGTTTGGATGTGAGTCACGATTCACCCACCTCCCAAAAAACCTCAAACATCCTCACCTCGCAAACCCTTCCCCCACATTGCTCCACGGCCCCAGTCCGCCAGACCCGAGTGCAGCCACACGGAAGTAATAAACCTGTAAGGATGGCACATTTTTCACCAGTGCTTTGGCGGTAGTTACCTGCATTACATCTTTCCAACTGCTTTCCACCTCCGGTGTCTGTGTCTTTTGAATAAGATACGTATAGGCGCCATACATCCTTTTCCAGTTCAGTTTTATTTCTCCTGTTACGCCTGTCGTTTTTGTACGCAGGTTTTGCACCTCAGGCATGTTGCCTAACGCAGTTTTGCGACTGCGCGGTGAAAAACCACTGCTCAGAATCATCTGCTGATTGCTGCCGCTGATGTTTTGCACATGGCCACACAACTTCAGCAACATTTCCACCATATCCTCTGCCAGATCATCGCGTTTCTTTTTGCTGGCCTTGCTACCTTGTTCTGCCTTGGTGATGGACTCGCCCAGCTCTTCAATAAGTGATTGCAATGCTGCCAGACTTGGTGATGGTGCCGGAAAATGTGTATTGTTGGTCATGCGCTTCAAGATAGAAGCTGAGCGTTCCAACAACTTCAATGGAGTAAGGTCTCCAAAATCAAAACGGATTAAACTCATCTTTCCCTCCCTTTCTACTTTTATAAAGGATACTTCTTTGTGATTGCTTACATGTAAACGAAACAAGCGCACATTTATTACTACACACGGAAAAGACATTTCCCCCAAGCAAAAAGTCATTTTCCCTTCTCATAAAGTCAATTACTTTTTGAAAAAAGTAATTGACTTATTGCATGCACTTGCATCAACAAGGCATGAAATAGATGAGCATAGATGCAAAGTCATTTACTTTCTCTCTTGGGTCATTTACTTCTTCAAAGAATAAAATGCATTGGCAGCAGAAGTAAAAATGATTCTGGTAGAAGAAGGAGAATCAGCATAGAAAGTCAATTTCTTTTTGTCAAACCAAATTGACTTGGTGCGTCCATTCAAAAGCTTTGCAGAAGAATCAAATGACTTAGAGATGAATTGTGGGTGGAAACCCCGAACTTCAATAGCACCACACCGGATAGTACTGATGCTCCACACCGGTGAAGAGGCCACTTTCCTTCAACAGTTCTGATACTCGAATCATTTCACCAAGGGCACTGGTGACGGGCAAGGTTAGCTCATAGTAGCGTTCGTATGTGTTGTGCGTATAGGGCAATTGGATCTCGTCAAACAACTCCTTCATTGCGGGTTGGTCTGTGTGATAGAAGACTTGCATCCGGTTGGTGATGAGCTGAAAGAAATCCTTCCTGTTACCATCGTTGCCCTGCACCCTGAGGTAGAGTTTCGGGCACACTACTATTTGTGGAAATTCATTGCGGAGAAAACCAAGTTCCTGGCAGTGTTCGGTCTCAAACCTGTTACCAATATTTTTTTTCAGCAACATGCTATTGAAGCGCGGCCCGCTATATCCATAGCAGTAATTAAATACAGTGTCCACCACCAATTCTAACTGGAGCAACCACAGTGCAAAACCAGTGGTGTCTAAGTTTTTGTTATCCGGAAAATATACCCCGAGGTAGTGGTAGTCGGTGTGCAGGGGCAAACGTTGAAAGCCACTGTGGTATATAAAATCTTCGTTCACTCGGAAGAGCGTTACTTCTTCAATGGTGCTGTGTGGCACTATTTCCTCAGTGTAGTAGGCATATCCATTGTAATCCATTGCATCTGCTGTAATGCTCTTGATATTCACCGCTGCATAAAGGCCATTGGGGTCTGCGGTGTAGAGGTAGGCAGTATATGTTTTATCGGTAAATACCTGAGTAAATTCCTGCGCGGTGCCATCATCGAAATGCGCGGTGACTGTTGTGCTGTTCATGGGTGTTAGCTGCGAGGTGCTCACCTTCACCATCACGTGGCCTGTGCCTATGGAGAGGTTGCCTGCCTTTAATTTTTTCAGGTATTGTGTATCCGTTCTTTTTTCCGTTGCGGGCTTATGCCACACCGAGGTGCTCTGTTGGTATTTTTCTTTTATCCGCTGCACTTCGCCCATCTCCTGCAACTCGTAGTGATAGAATTCGCCCGGCTTGAAATAAACAATGGTTGGTATATGCACCGAGTTGCCATTGCTGTAATAGATATAATCTCTGCTGTGATAATTCATTGTAAACAGCTTCATCCTTTCACCATC
Organism: Flavobacteriales bacterium; assembly: GCA_046155615.1. Classification (GTDB taxonomy): domain Bacteria; phylum Bacteroidota; class Bacteroidia; order Flavobacteriales_D; family Sanyastnellaceae; genus JANNVZ01. The sequence goes on from JBJXFP010000201.1 coordinate 10,589, forward strand.
CTGGCTGGTGATGGTGATGGATTGCAATATGTACTCCTCGCCCTGTGGGCTAAGGCCTGAGTGATAGTACGTGGGTATCCGTTCCGTACCAGTTGCTGTTGATCTGCCCCATGCCTCATCGTAATACTGGTGCTGCACCGTGTCAAATCTGCATTGCAATTTTTCATAGTGCATCACTCGGATACCATTGCTTACCTCTGCCATGATAAAGAACTCAGCGGTAACCTCAAAGTGATTATTGCATTGGCGGTTCTCAGTGTTTTCATTGTCCCATATCCATAGGTGAATGGGCACGCTCTCGAAACCTGGTTGGGCCGTGGCGCACACACCGTAGAATACCACCGCAGTGGTCATTAGCATTTTGAAGTGAAGCATCGGGCGGGTATTACCGGGAGGTATGGAAAGGGTTCATCTATAGCCGGTGCATGAACCTGATAAAAAAAACCGTCCCTGCTGATGAGCAGGGACGGTTCTTCATTTCTTTATCGTTCACTCACTCACTGCTTCACAAAATCAATGGACACCAATTTGTCTCCATCTGCCACTTGCAAGTGATAGAGTCCGGGCGACAGTGCGCTGATGTCAACAGGTGTAGCTGAGTTCATGGCAAGGTTTGCTTTTGCGCTCATCACCAATTTGCCTGTTGCATCGGTTATGGTCAGTTGTGCGCCTTTCACCATCATGCCTGAGTTTAGCATCAGTTGTTCGCTTGCAGGGTTAGGATAGCAGGTGAGCTTCCAGTTGTTGTCAAGCTCATCTATGCCCACCACGCTGGCAGTCACCTCCACGCGGTTGCTGGTGCACGATGTTTCTTCTTTCTTTATCTGCCAGTTGTAGAAGTAGTAGTAGTATGAGTCTCCGAATGTGCTGGTGGTAATACTGCCAGCATCGCCAAGTGTGTATGGGTAAGTGACACCACCGCTGTTGCGGAACAAGTTGTTTTCAGCACAGCCTATCTGGTAGTCGCCCGGTTCTAATTCCCATCCTATTGCAAGCACGTTGGTGCCCACTATACAATTCACCACCACTGAGTTCAGCAAATTGCCAGCACCATCAAACAACTGCACGGTGCGGTTGCCTGCTGTGCTCTCTGCGGGCACATAAGCTGTCACTTCTTCCAGAGTAAAAGTTTCTGTAACATTGAAGATGAGCTTACCACCGGTGCTTGGCAGACTGCCTGCACCGCTGTTGTCCGGTTTGCCGCCATCATATTCTTCGCCACCATATATGGTAGTTGACTCGGCCCAGTAGCTTATTTCATCAGAGAAAAAATCAGTTTCGAATGTGTTGCCTGTGCCCAGCACTACATCACTTGTTTCGGTGGCATACCATGATATCTGGCTGCCTGTGGCATTGAGTATGGCTGTGCCCGGTGCGCCAATGGTTACATCATTGGCTACTGGTGCAGGCGCTGCAAGAACTGTGATGGTGGTAACTCCACTTTCGTATTCCACACCACTGCACTGGCCGGTGATGGCTACACTGTAGTCGCCTGCTTCAGTCACCACTATGCTCTGCGTTGTTTGGTCGTTGCTCCACAAATAGCTCTGCGCTGTAGTGGAGGTGAGTACAACGCTGCTGCCAGCACAAAATATATCTTCACCTGTTACTGTAATAACAGGAACATCTTCTTCTATAACACTTATTACAATGTTGTTGGACAATGCAGCACAGCCATCTCCATCCCACACTATTGCGCTGTAGTTGCCGCCCGTGGTAACTGTAATGGATTGCGAAGTGCCGCCATTGCTCCATGTGTAGCTGTCGCCAGCGGGTACACTCAGCACCACTTCATCACCGGGGCAAATGCTGGTGTTGCCATCCACAGTTATTTCTACTGCGGGAAGCTGGCACTCCAGTTCGGTTATAGTCAGTGTGGTGTTTATTTCAGGATTGTCAATGGAGGTAACCGCACCGCTGGGCCACTTCACCACTACCTGTGTCACAGCATCCATCTCGCCCAGGCCAAAGTGCGCTATGAGTGAAGAGGCGGGGTCAAAACTTTCGCCTGCGCGCACTTCGCGTATTTGAATGCCATCGGCAGTGTATATCTCTATGCGCGCACCTATGCCGTTCTTGTTACTCATCAGTCCGTCAAGGTCCACCTTCAGCCAGTTGTAGTCGTTGCCATTATTCAGATGCATGTTGCTTCCTGATATTACATCCAGAAAGCCATCGTTGTTGAAGTCGCCAATGCCGCCACTGTCGAAGCTGAGTGTGCCCGCTGTAAATGTTCCGTCACCATTGTTCCAGTAGATGCGTGTGCCCATCTCGCTGAAAATGTCCACGTATCCGTTGTTGTCAAAGTCGCCCGCATCGCAGTTCCATGCGCCCAGGTCGTCAGGGTCAATACCTGTAGTTCCTATAATGTCAGTAAAGGTGCCATCGCCATTGTTCTCCATGAATTTGTTGGCAGCGCCACCCGGCACATCGCCACTGGAGTGGTTCACCGTAAAGGCATCAAAGTCGCCATCGTTGTCAAAGTCTTCGAACACCGTGGCCCAGCTCTGGTTGCCATCATCCATGTTGGCATCGGGGCCTACACTGGTAAATGTGCCGTCACCGTTGTTGCGGTACAGCAGGTTGATGCGCTGTGGGTCGCCCCATGCAGCACCACCACGGCACTTGGTTATGTACAGGTCGCTGTCCCAGTCGTTGTCATAGTCCACCCAAATAGCAGCGTAGTTGCCGCCCACATCGAGGGTTGGCAACAATGTAATGTCTAAATCAAGAATACCATCGGTATTGCGGTAGGGGTGACATTGATCCACATCGTGGCATACGAATGCATCGAGGTTGCCATCGTTGTCTATGTCGGCCAGGGTAGTGCGCTGGCTGAAAATGTATTCGGGTTGGAGGTCTTCGGTCCAGTCGGTACCATCATCGTTGGCATATACAAAACTCACCTCGTTGCCATCACCCAGGCAGAAGTCCACGTAGCCATTGCCATCTAAGTCGGCCGCCACTATACTCCATGATGGCACAGCCGTCATGGGCACGTTATACACCTGCGGGTCGAATCCGCCACCGGCAAGTTGGTAGTCTATATAGATGGTGTTGGTGCCCCAGCGCACCACATCGTCCAAGCCGTCACCGTTCACATCCACAGCGCAGTCTGCAGCACTGCCTCCGCTAATGGTTTGCAACTGCGCAGCCGAGTTGGTAAAGGTGGCTTGTGCACACACAGCCGCAGCACCAAGCATGGCGCAGGTCACGGCCATGGCCTGTTTTGTTTTGTAAAATAGATTCTTCATGGTCTATTGTGTTTATCAAGAATTGGTAAGAGAAAATGGTTGGTTCAAAATTGTGTTTTAAAAGCTTGAGCGACAAGACTACAAAAAAAACGCTGCGGTTGTGTGTACTCATTGCACTCATTTATGCGCAGCCCTTGTCTTCTAATCTTTGAGCTACCGAAAGGCAGTCCCTACGGGACTGCTTAAAAGGTTGATTGTCGTTGCTACCATTCATCAAAGCTGCGCTTTTCTTCCCTCCATCACTTGATGGAACTTGTCGATATATCTGTGTTGGCATTCCCCCTATGCGGGTCAAGGGGTTATTTTTATTTCCCAAACTACACACAGCCCCTTGCACATTTGCCCGTACCCATTTCTCTACACTTATATAGTATGATAAACAAATACCTGCTTCTTCTCCTTACCGCTTTGCTCACTGCGACCCCGGCATTGGCCCAGCCAGCACACAAGGGCTGCCACCACACACGCAACAAAGGCCCACTGCGCAGAGCCATGACTGAGCTGGAGCGCACCGTGATGAACGAGGCCATCCTTCGCAGCGACACCTTCGATGTGCTTTCATACCACATCAATATAGATGTGACTGACTACAACGGTGGATACATAAAAGCTGCCACAACCATTGCCATACATCCCAAGATGGAAGACCAGGAGTTCATACGCTTCGACCTGAAAGACCTGGCTGTGGACAGTGTGAAGGATGAGAGTGGTACTTTGCTTTACAGCCAGTATGACGAGATACTGCATGTGAATTTTTCAACCATACCAACCATGGATGATACACTGCACATCACCGTGTGGTATCAGGGTGAACCTTACAAAGACCCCGTGTGGGGCGGGTTCTACTTCGAGGCCAACTATATGTACAACCTGGGCATTGGTCTCAGCACCATACCTCCCAACTTCGGGCGGGTGTGGTATCCATGCTTCGACAGTTTCGTGGAGCGTGCTACGTATGAATACCATGTAAAAAGTGTGGCACCGTACAGGGCGCATTGTCAGGGCACTTTTTTGGGCGAAGCCACAGTGAATGGCGATACACTGATACGCAGTTTTGACTTCAACCAACCCATACCTACGCACCTCAGTGCCATAGCTGTGGCGGCATACGTGGACTATGACTATGTACACACAGGTGCTTATGGCGACATTCCTGTGCGCCTTTCCGCAAAGAGCGGCAACATGACCGGAATGCAGAATGTGATGGTCAACTTAGATGCGGCCATTGATGCATGCGAGTATTGGTATGGCCCCTATGCCTGGGAGCGTGTAGGCTATATCCTCACCACCGATGGTGCGTTGGAGATACCTACCAACATTGCCTACCCGGCCTTCATGACAGGCGAAAGCATCAGTGTGAATGATCAGTTGCTGTGCCATGAGCTGGGTCACCACTGGTGGGGCGATGCAGTTACACCCTACATACACAACCACATGTGGCTGAAAGAAGGCCCTGCGGAATACAGCGGCCACCTGCTCACCGAGTGGCTATATGGTGAAGAAGAATTTATAGAAACAGTAAAAACAAATCACTTGGATGTATTGGAAAATGCACACATAGACGATGGCGGCTTTCAGCCCATGTCGCCCATGCCTGATCCTTACATCTATGGCACACATACCTACTACAAAGGAGCATCGGTGATGCACAATCTACGTGGCTACATGGGCGATGAACTCTACCGCCAGGCCCTCAGTGGTGTGCAGGAGGATATGATGTACCAAACCATCACACCCGAACAGTTTCGCGATGCATTGGAAGAACAAAGCGGCCTTCAATTGGACGACTTCTTTGACGATCAAATTTTTTCGCCCGGCTTCAGTGTGTTCGTGGTTGATTCATTTTCATACTCTGGCACAGGAGGCAGCATACAGGTGGATGTGCATCTGCAACAGAAGTTGCGCGAGTGTCCGCAGTTTTATGGCAACGTGCCCTTGGACATTACCCTCATCAGTGCCGACTGGCAGCGCGAAGAGCACCAGGTGGTGGCCGATGGGCAATACACCGACTTCACCTTAGTAAGTGGCTTTGAACCTGCTATGGTGGTGGTGAACGGGCACAACCG